>JAEEKE010000076.1 GCA_016282255.1 Bacillota bacterium | reverse complement strand
GACGGGCCTGAGCTGCGCCATGCGGATCCTGCGTTCCTTGTCGGTGGTCAGCGCCTTCATGATGGGCGGTTGGATGACCGGAACAAGTGCCATATAGCTGTACGCGGCGACAGCGATGGGGCCCAGCAGATCCGGAGCAAGTCTCGTGGTGACGAAGATGGCCGTTGGGCCGTCCGCGCCGCCGATGATGCCGATGGAGGCGGCAAAGCCGTCGTCGAACTTAAAGATCAGCTTTGCGCCGAGGAAGGCGGTGAAGATGCCGACCTGCGCCGCAGCGCCGAGCAGAAGGCTCTTGGGGTTCGCGATCAGGGGACCGAAATCCGTCATCGCGCCGACTCCGAGGAAGATCAGCGCGGGGTAGATGCCCAGCTTTACGCCGAGATAGAGATAGTCGATAAGCCCGCCCGATTGGGTCAGCTGATCCCAATGCACGTGTCCGCCCGCGAACAGCTCCTCATGGAAGAGGGACGCGCCGGGGAGGTTCGTCAGCAGCATGCCGAACGCTATCGGCAGCAGGAGGAGCGGCTCGAACTTTTTGACGATCGCAAGATACAGCAGCAAACAGGCTATGCCGATCATGACGGCATACTTCCAGGCGCCCTCCTGAGTGAAGAACGCCGCAAAGCCGCTCGAGGTCAGAAAATCTCTTAAAACGTTGATTATTGCACCCATGTTTGGCCTGCTTTCCGTCTGCCGCAGCGGTATCGTTCACCGCCGCGGGAGGGGATCATTCGTAGGAGAGCAGCACGTCGCCGGAGTTGACGCTGCTGCCGGCGTTGACGTTGACGGAGAGGACGCGGCCGTCGTGCGGCGCCATGATCTCGTTCTCCATCTTCATCGCTTCGAGCACGAGCAGGACCTGGCCGCTGCGGAAGGAATCGCCCGCCTTGACGGCGACGGAGATGATCGAGCCGGGCATGGGCGCAGTGATCGTCTTCGCACCCTGGGGCGCGCTCTGAACGGGCTGCGCGGGCTGTGCGGGCGCCTGTTCCTTGGGCTGCTCGGGCTTCTCGGGCTTGGGCGGCTCGGCCGGTGCGGCGGCCTTGGGCGCGTTCTCGGCGGCGATCGCCGATTCGCCCGCGGTAAGCTCCTCGACCTCTACCTCGTAGACGGAGCCGTTAACTTTTACAATGTACTTACGCATATTTTCCCCTTTCGCCGCAAAACGGCAAATTGTTTTATAAGAGAATGCGGAGCCGGGGCTCCGAAAAAAAGCTCAGCCGACCTTGCGGATGGAGCGGATGCGGATGCCCGAAACGGGCTTGCCCATGTTTTCGGCGATCGCGCACGAGATCGCGGCGATCAGCTCGCCGCGCTGGGCGTCGGTCAGCTGCGAGGGCTGCACGGTGTTCCTGCGCTCGGTCCTGCGCTCGGTCCTGTGGTTGAGCACGCGCTTCTTCTCGGCGGGCTGCTTATCGCCGACCAGCGCCTTGACGATGGCGCCGACGAGCTTGACCACGCCGATCAGGATGACGATGCCGAGGAAGACGACCGCCATGCCGACGATCATCACCACGAAGGGATCCATCGAGGAGGCCTGCGCTGTTTCGGGCGCCGAAAGCAAAAGATTCATCATAATTACCGTTCCTCAAATCGTTTTGCGAATGATCCGGTGAAAGGTATCATCCCTTCCACCCCAGTTTAATTATACACCATGAAAGCGGTTATCGCAAGCCGAAAAAGGATAATATTGCAAAAATGGAGCGTATCCGCCGATACGCTCCGTTTGATATTGCTCAAAAAGCTTCAGAATGTGGGTTTAACTTATATGTACGGAATGCGAACAGGCGGGTCGCTTCCGGAAAACCATTACGGCACAAACGGGATTATCAGCAGTGCCGCGATCAACAGGCCGAAGATGCCGATCAAGCCGAACACTGCGCAAAGCACGGTCCCGATAGTGCACTGCGTCCGCTGGTATTTATTGAAGGCCTCAACGCTCAGATACGTCCTGTCCTGCCCCGAAACGGCGCAAACGCTGCCGTCGTCCTTTACTGTCAGCTCGAGTTCGGGCTCCTCGCCGATCGCTTCGGCGAATTCCCGTGCGGACATATCGAGCCTTGGCGTATTGCTCCAGAAGAGAGTGTATTTTTCGTTATCGTCCTGAATATGAATACGATAATGACCCGTACTGCTGTCCAGCTCAACATGCGGATCCTGCACCGTGACGATCACGGAATTATTTTCGAGTGCAGCCCGTGAAGGATAGTACGTGCCGTACCGCCAAAGGCAGGCGATCGCGCCTTCCAAAAGGATCACAATGAGAACAGCCTTAAGAAGCTTCCCGATCCGGGCTCTGGTCCATTTAGTGCCGGATCTGTGCGCCGAACCGGTGTTTTTTACGGCGTTCGCATTGCGTTTATTGTAATAATACAGATCGCCCTCGCTGAATAATTCGCTAAAATGCGCCGAAATACAGTTTGCGCAGGCCCGATGAAGCTCCTCGGTCAGGCGCCCGTTGGCGTCCGCATCGAGCTGCATGTTCTCTGCGTTTGCGAATCGTTCCCGAAGCGACTCGTCGGCTTCCCCGCCCTCGATCGGAAGCACGAAGTCTCGGAACTCCGTATTGATTATGCGTTCAAGCGTTGAAGCGCAGAGATTTGCCCCAAGGCTTTTCAGCGCGGCGATAAGCTCGGGAGCATAGCTTGAGCGCAGTACCTCCTCAAGATCAAACGCTTCGATAAAGCGCACCAATACGGCAAACCTTCTCTGGAGCTCCGTCAGCGGACCGTCCCCGTCTATAGCTGTGAGCAGGCGCTCAAAGCTCACCGAGCGGCAGGGCGTCGAGCTGCCCTCCGGATAGAAAACGCTGCGGTAGCCCTTCATTAAGTTGCCGGTCACGCGCATATCAAGCGATGTTTCGCTGCAGTCATTCGGAAAAATGACGGCATTATTCAGCACCGAGCCTTCATCCGCAATGAAGATCACGCCGCTTCTTTTGGCAGATATCTCCCAAGTTCCGCCGTTTTTTATTCCGTTTACCGGTTTTCCGTCAACCGAGAGGAAACGCGGAAAAAGGAAACCTGAAAAAGCTCGTATGCGCTTGATTTTTATCCTGATACTATCCAAGTCATCCGCTCCTTACCGATTATTCTTTGTCGACCTGAGGTACTCTGGGATCGGGGCAAAGCTGCACTGCTTCCAGATCTCCGTCAACAAAGCCGAAGGTTACTGCCTGTCCCTTTTTAAGCAAGTCGGCGTTCGATCCGGCGTTAAGATATTCAACGATCAGATTTCTGAATATCTGCATTGCGCTCATCCAGTCGTCCGCACAAAATGAATAGAGGTCCTCTTCGGAAGAATAACAAGTCCTGCATGCCCAGTCATCGTTTTCGGGATCATATTCTTCCGATGCTGTCAGCTGAACATCGATATGCTCGGAATCATCCCGTTCATAAAGATTGAAGTTGAATGCCAGGTCTTCTGTCCGATCCATCCCGAGCAACAAAGCGTCAAGCCAGTTCTCGAAATCGTTGTACATAGTTTCAGATGCTTGCATTTGCTTTTCGTGTATCCTTTCAGATATTTTAAGAGAATTATAGCATTCATTCAGGGTGTCGTCAATGTGAGCCAATGGCGGTCGCCGTCTGTGCATGAAGTGAAGTTTGGCTGCGCCAAGTGAAGTGCAGCGGCGCCGCGTGAGGTTTGCGGGCGGCTGCGCCGGGCAAGTGAAGTTTGTGTGGGATTGTCCCCGCAAAAGAGAAAGACGAGGATCATTCATCCTCGTCTTTGGGATCCGGCAGCTGCCTATCCTCCCATGCCGTCTCCAGCACAGTACTTTCGGTGTATGTGGGCTTAACTTCTGTGTTCGGAATGAGAACAGGTGGGACCCCACAGCTTAACCACCGGAAATCTTCGGTGTTTTTCAGCACCTTGACAACTGCATAAGAAGCTCTTCGTAAATCCACTTAGATCAAGCCCTCGACCTATTAGT
>JAEEKE010000075.1 GCA_016282255.1 Bacillota bacterium | reverse complement strand
GAGGACCGGCGGCGGCAGCGGCCGTACCGGCGGCTTCGGCGGCGGCTCGGGCGGCTCAAGGGGCGGCGGCGCCGGCAGAAGATAAGCTTTGAAAGAACAACACGGGAGCTTCATTGCGAGGCTCCCGTGCTTTTTATTCATTCGGTTTTTGTATTATTGAGCGTCCGTGCCGAGGAGCTCAAGGTCCTCCGCATAGGGCCTCATGCCCTCGATCAGGATCGCGGCGACCTCGGAGACCTCCATGCCGAGCATGGCGCAGCCCTTGAGGATAAGCTCGCGGTCGCACTTGGCGGCGAAGCGCTTATCCTTGAACTTTTTGATAAAGCTCTTTACCTCAAGGTCCCTTATCCCCTTCGGACGCATGCGGGCGCAGGCCTGGATGATGCCGGTGAGCTCGTCCACGGTATAGAGGCTCTTCTCCATATCCGTTTGGGGTTCCACGTCGGTGCAGCCTCCCCAGCCGTGGCTCAGTATCGCCCGGACGTCCGCGGGGTCCACGCCTTCCGAAAGCAGCTCGGCTTCGGTGTGCTTTAAATGCTCCTCGGGGTATTTCTCATAGTCGTAATCGTGCAGGTAGCCCACGGCCATCCAGTGCTCGCGGTCCGCATTGAAATGCTCCGCCATGGCGCCCATCGCGTACATGACGTTCTTTGCGTGGAGGCGGAGATGATGCTCCGTGACCTCCCTGTCGTTCAGTTCCCTGGCTCTTTCAAGCGTCAGCATACAAGCCTCTTTCCCGATCATAGATCGTAATATTCTAAGCTTCAGCCGTCGATACCCAGCGCCTTAAACACGGCGTCGACGACGGCCTTGCCGTTTCGTTCGAGCGCCTCGTGCGTGCTGCCGGCGACGTGCATCCCGGCGAGGAAGTTTTCGAGCGTGAAGAGCGGATGATCCTCCGGCGGGGGCTCCGTTTCGAATACGTCGAGCCCGGCGGCGGCGAGCCGGCCGGCGGCCAGCGCCTCGTAGAGGGCCGCTTCGTCGATAAGCCCTCCGCGCGCGGTGTTTATGAGGATCAGCCCGGGGTTCGCCGCCTCAAGGACCTCGCAGCCGATCATATGATAGGTCTCCTCCGTCAAAAGACAGTGGAGGCTGACGAAATCGCAGCTTGAAAAGAGCTCCGGCAGCGTCATCGGTTCAAGGCCCAGCGCCCTGAGCTCCGCATCGCCGCGGTGCGGGTTGGAGCAGCAAAGCTCCATGGAAAAGCCGTTTCGCGCGATCCGGGCGACCTCCAGCGCGATATGCCCCGAGCCGACGAGGCCGAGGCGCTTGCCCGCAAGCTCCGTGCCGACGGTCTCGGCCATGCCGAAGGAGGGCAGCAGGCCCCGGCGGGTCTTAAGGTCGACAGCGCTGACCTTTCTTGCAAGGTCAAGCATCATCGCGACCGTGTATTCCGCGACCGAGCGGGCGTTCTGCCCGGGCGTGTTTTGAACGGGGATGCCGCATTCTGCGGCGGCCTTCGTGTCGATCCGGTCGAGACTTACGCCGTGCTGCTGAATAAGCCTGCATCTTTTCGCCCTGCGGATGACGTCCCCGGGGCAGTACTGCTGGCGCACTATGATCGCGTCGAGCTCTTCGGGATACTCGTAATCGGTCACGAGCTCGACATGTGCTTTAAGCCGGGCCAGGGCCGACGGCGCTATGGGATCGTTTAGGAAGACCTTGGGTTTCTTCATAGGGCTTCAAGGTATTTCTCCGCCTCGCGGGCGGTCCTTGCGAGATAGCGCACGGCCTCGACGGGGTATTCGCCGGAGGCGGTCTCCCCCGTCACCATCACGGAGGAGGCGCCGTCGAGCACGGCGTTGAAGATATCGCTGACCTCCGCCCGCGTGGGCACGGCGCGGTGCGTCATCGAATCGAGCATCTGCGTGACGACCATGAAATCGCGCCCTGCTTCCCTGCAGGCCTTCGCGATGCGCTTCTGCGCCGCGGGCAGCTCCCAAAGCGGCATAGCGTTGCCGAGATCGCCCCTTGCGATGACGATCTCGTCGCAGTGCGGGATGATGCTTTCAAGGGAGGCGAGTCCCTCGGCGTTCTCGATCTTCGCGAGCAGGCGCACGCCCCCACAGCCCGCCTTTATAAGCTCCTGCCGGACCTCGACAAGATCCGCGCCGGAGCACACGAAGGGCTGCATCACGCTCGTTACGCCGTATTCGTTTATCCTCAGGATATTGCGCCTGTCGGCCTCCGTTACGGCGGGGGTATGCACATCGATCCCCGGCAGCGCGACGCTCTTGCGGCTTTCGAGCAGGCCGCCGCGCACGACGGTGAGGCGGTCCGGGGCCGTGAGTGAAAGCAGGAGCTTGCCGTCATCAAGCAGGAGCTCCTGCCCCGCGGGGGCGGTGCGGAGCGCGGAAAGGACCGCGGCCGGGAAGGGCAGCGCGGCCGAAGGAATGACCTCGCCGGCGGCGAGCCGCACCGGGGCGTCGAGCGCGCCGAGGCGCAGCTCGGGACCCTGCATATCGATCATCAGCTCGGGCGTTTTGCCGCAGGCGCGACCAGCGCCGTGAAGCGCGTCGATCAGGCCCGAGGCCTCGATAAGCGTCATATGGGACAGATTCAGGCGCACGCCGTCCATCCCCTCCAGCAGCATCGCTTCAAGCGTTTTTTCGTCCGCGCAGGCGGGGCCGAGCGTTCCGTAGATCCTGACTTTTTTCATTGAAAAGCGTCTCCCGGGCTCACAGAGAGCCAGTTTCTTTAGGGTTATTATACATGCTCGAGGCAGGGTTTACAAGAAGGAAAGCGCCGGGGGGATAAAAAGAGTGCCCGGGGAGCATTCCCGAGGCACTCATTGTTCTTACTTTTTCTTTCCCGCGGCGGCCTGTTTTTCGGCCTTCTGCCTGCGCCGCTCCATAACGCGGTTAGCGCGCCTGAAGCTGGCCGGGGAGACCGTCTTTTTGTCGACCGCCTCCTGGAACTTCTTTGCGCGGCGGCCCTGCACGTCCACAGCGGAGGGAGAGATGTCCCCCGACTTCGTCAGCGCCCACTTGGTGAGCAGCGGTCCGACAAGCTCGTAAACGAGCACGCTGAACAGGATGATGTTTTTTATAAGAACGCCGTCGCTTGTGCCGAGCTTGGCCGCCGTCACGCACATGCCGAGCGCGACGCCCGCCTGGGGCAGCAGCGTTATGCCGAGGTATTTCTTAACGACCGGGTCGCATTTGGTCGCCGCGCAGCTTGCATACGAGCCGATGTATTTGCCGGCTGAGCGCGCGATGATGTAGGTGACGCCGACGATGAGCACCGCGGCGTTGAGCAGCACGCTGAGCTCGAGCTCCGCGCCGCTGAGCACGAAGAACAGCGCGAACAGAGGCGCCGTCCATTTATCGGCCCGCTCCATAAGGTCGTGCGACAGCGGGCAGATATTGCAGAACACCGTGCCGAGCATCATACAGACGAGGAGCGTGGAGAAGGAGATCTTGACCCCGCCGATCTCGAAGGAGAGCATCGAGAGGGCGACGGTCAGCACCACGAAGGCGATGGTCAGCGACAGGCGGTTGGAGTTCGAAAAGAAGGTCCTTTCAAGCAGGGTCAGGATCCAGCCGAGCAGGGAACCGAGCGCGAGCGAGGCCGCGATCTCGATAAGGGGCTCGATAAGGATGCCGGTAAGGTCCGTTTTGCCGGTCACGATGGACGTGGCGATACCGAAGGAGACCGCGAATACCGCAAGGCCCACCGCGTCGTCGAGCGCAACGACGGGCAGAAGGATATCCGTCAGCTTGCCCTTGGCCTTGTACTGGCGCACGACCATCAAGGTGGCCGCGGGGGCGGTGGCCGTCGCGATGGCGCCGAGGACGATCGTCGCCTCGACGGAGAGGACGTTCGGCATCAAAAGATGCAGCCCGAAGAGCGCAAGGTCGACAAGGAGCGTCGCCGCAAGCGCCTGAAAAACGCCGACGATGACCGCCTGTTTGCCGATGGATTTGAGCTGGGAGAACAGGAACTCGTTGCCGATGGAGAACGCGATAAAGCCCAGCGCCGTGTTGCTGATGACGGAAAGGCCCTCGACCTCCTCCGTGGTGGAGAAACCGACGCCCGGGATGCCGAGGCGGCCCAGGCAGTAGGGCCCGATGATGACGCCCGCGATAAGGAACGCGGTAACGTCGGGCAGCTGCAGCTTCAGCAGCTTGAAAACACGGGTCATCAGCAGCCCGATAAGAAGAGCGAGCGCGGACGACAGAAGAGCGACCATTTTATTTACCTCCGGTCTTTTTCACACAATGCAGTATCATAACGCTTTATGAGAAAAAAGTCAAGCAAAAGGAAAGAGGACCGGGCCCTCTTTCCTTTGCCGCGGCAGGCGCGGTCAAGATCGTAACTTACAGCTTTTTGCCGGTTTCGTCCCAGAGGCTCAGCGTGCCGTCGCCGAAGGTGATGTTGCTGTAGAAGGGCTTCATTGCGAAGCTCCCGTCCGCGAGCGGATAGAGCTTTATAAGGCTGCTGCTTCCTTTATAGGCCATATCGACGTACAGCTCGCCGTCCTTCATCAGGACCTCGTCGATGCGGTAATCCCAGCAGGCAAAGTCGTACTTGCCCAGGAAGCGCTCCCAACCGGACCTGTCCGGCTCACGGACAGCAAGCTCCTCAACGCTCAGGACGGGCTCGGGCGCCTTATCGCGGGCGACAGCCCGCATGCCGGCAAAGAACGCATCATACGCTTTGGCGTCCGTGCAGTCGCGGCAGTTGAAGACTATGAGCACCCTGTCCCGGTCCACGAAATGCTCGAACCAGGTCTCGAGGCCGGGCATGCCGCCGCTGTGATTTACGGTCAGCCCGAATTCAGGATCATTCTTGACGCTCCAGCCGAAGCCGTAGCCGTCGTCACCGTCCTCCTCACCCGCTCCCGCCGGCTTACCGTCGTTGAGGACGCCCGGGGTGAACATGGTCATCTGCTCCTCACGGGTGAGGATCGTTTCTTCGCGCAGGGCTCTGTCCCAGGCGAGCATATCGAAAACGGTGGTATACAGGTAGTCGCAGCCGTTGAGCCCGTCCGAACCGACGACATAACCGCCGTCGAGCTTCGAGAGATCCGACGGAACGTACTTCCCGTCCTCAAGGACCATATTGCGGGTGAAACGGTCGGAGGGCCGCCCGTCCCTGCGGGTGTGGTATATGCCGGAATCGGTCATACCCGCGGGCTCGAATATGTTTTTCTTTAGGAACTCCTCGAACTTTACGCCGGAGGCCTTCTCCACCGCCTCGGCAAGCAGCGTGTATCCGACGTCGGTATACCTGAACTTTTCACCGGGTGCGCAGGCTGGCGCTTCGCCGCTCTCGCGGATAAAGCGGAGCATCTCGCTGTTTTTGGGGATCCTGTGCTCGTTCTCAAGGATCGGGACGACCCAGCGATCGGTATCGAAATCGTCGGGCATGCCGCTCGTGTGGGTCAGAAGATGCCTTAGGGTAACGCCGCGGTACGGGTACTCCTGAAAACAGCTCGCGTACTCCTCGTCGAGATCAAGCTTTCCCTCCCTTACGAGCAGCATGACCGCCGTTGCCGTAAACATCTTGGTGATGGAGGCCATCTCGAAGATGCTGTCCTCCCGCATCGGCAGCTTATCCTCCGCATCGCGGAAGCCGCAGGCGCCCTTTGAGATTATCTCGCCGTTTTCGGCGTAGAGCCAGGTCCCGTTGAAGCCGCCCTTTTCCCGCCCCGCGCGGGCAAGCTCGTCCATTGTTTTTTTCTTGTCCATATTTCCTCCTAAATGATAAGCTTTCGAACTATTCTCAAACGGGCAGCCGCCGCTCCAGCTCTTTGATATCTTCATCGACGAGCGGCCGGAGCGCCCCGTTCTCCGCACGGAAAATATTCCCGACCGTGCAGATCCGTCCTTCTTTTATAAAGAACGCGCTCATATCCTCCATTGCGTACACCGCGCGGTCCTCCGACATGCGAAGGGTCTTCCCCATGCGCCAGGGATCCTGCGGATCATGGTGGCAGGTCACCGTAATATCCGTAAAGCCCAGTCCGTCGAAAGGCTCCATGGAGTCTACGAAATCCACGGTCGTGCGCGCCAGGTTCATGGAGCCCGCGCTCACGCCGAATATCGCCGCACGGCAGCAATGAAGGGCGTCAAAACAGCCCTTTTCGCGGATCAGATCGAGCTGCTCCAAGCAGGCTCCGCCGCCCATCAGGAATACGCAGTCGGCATTTAAAACGAGCTCCCTCGCCGAAGCGGAGTCGGTCCGCTTATCGATCACACAGTGCTTCTCGAAGGGCAGGCCCTGCTCCGCGAACATTTCATGCATGCCGTCGCAGTCGTCGTCGTTTTGCGCATAGTCGGTCGGACGGGCGGTGATGAAAACGATGCTCCGTCGCTCCCTAAGCTCTTCACGCAGCCGCTTTGCTATCTCTTCCGAAAAATGATGCTCCGGAAACCCGCTGAATAACGCTATCAGTTCTTTTTTCATAATTTTTAACTCTTTTCTCCGTCCCCGGGGCGGTCAAAAACAGATGAGCATTCCGTATTCCTTGGGCAGATCGATTGCTCCGTCGGCCAAATGCTCGTTCAGTATCTCCCTTATCTTTTGGACCGGGAGCTCTTTGACCGCTTTAAAGGATGCAAGGCTTTTAAGATACTCCACAAGCGCCTCCGGTTCGGTGACGTGGAGCGCGTCCTCATAGAAAAGGGGCGTTATCTTCTTAAAGAACGCGCCGAGTTTTTCCCTGCCGTTCTGCATCGTGAAATTGTGATTCGGCGTCAGCTCCTCTCCGCCGCGCTCGAACCATTCGGCGAGCTTGTCGGTAAAATTGTGCTCCCCGTACGTGGCGCAATAGAAAGCGCCGCCCTTTTTCAGCACCCGCCGGACTTGTGAAAGGCCTTTTTCGATATCCGGAACGTGGTAGAGCATGGAATTGGCGATCACAACGTCAAACGCTCCGTCCGAAAAGGGAAGGTCCTGAATATCCGCCTGCCGATACTCGATATTCGCGCGTTCGCCGAGCTTCCGTTTCGCGGTCTCGAGCATGGCCGGGGACAGATCCGAAAGGATGAGTCTGGAGCAGCGTGACACGATATCGTCATTCCCGAGCCAAATGCTGCCGGTGCCGCAGCCTATCTCGAGCACCGTCATGCCCTCGCGGATATCGTAATTGGAAACGAGCCAGGTGCCGTAGCCCTGCTTATTCACGGAAAACCTTTCGTGAAACGAAAGCCGGGTATCAAGGCCCCTGGACGAAGCGTATTGGGCCTTTACCGCCGAAGGATCATTCGAACTGCCTGTCTGCATCGTGTTTGCCCCCGAAGCCGCGGGATATTGGAGCTATCCCGATCGATCGGGATAAGTTTACCATATCATCAGCGCTTTTTCAATGATGCGCTGCCTCGGCCCCCTTTCCCGCGCAGGGACTTCGCTTTTTCGTTTAAGGACAGAGATTTTCCTTTGCAAGCGCGTGCATTTAGTAATATTTGAATAATTTGGGTGTTTTATATTGGCCGACGTCACGGGCAAAAGCACCGTGGATATCACCGACGCCCTCTGCATCCTGCGCTACGCGATGAACATCATCCAGCATTTACCGGCGGAAGGCTGATGCATAAGCATATCCCGGAATAATGGGGACGGTCAGCATGAAACGCTGACCGTCCGCTTTTGGGATAATAAAACCTCTCCTGCCCGGGAAGACAGGAGGGGTTTCTTTGTGACGGCCCTCATCGGAGGATCAAAAGAGTTCGTCGAGAAGCAGATAATACCTGAGCTTTTCAGCGTCCGGCTTGACGCCGAGGGCATCAAACAGCATTTCCGCGCGGGCATCGGGGTAAACCTTGCCGCCGAACGCCCCTTCGGCGTTCCGCCTCATGCTGCGCCAGCAAAGCGCGATATCCCTCCATCTGTCGCCGATCCCCGTATCCCCGAGGTCGATCAGACCGCTGATCCTGCCGTTGTCGATAAGGATGTTCGGCAGGCAGAGATCCCCGTGGGACAACGCGGGTTCATAGCCCGGCCTGTTGCGTTCGAGCCAGTCAAGCAGGTGCTCGGGGTCCTTAAAGCCGCCCGGCCCGAAGGTCGCGGGCTCTGCAAGCTCCAAATTGACCAAATTGTTCTCGACCCGGAAACGCGCCTCCCTGAGCTCGGTGTCGAGATCCCTCACGCGGGGGCAATCCGAAACGTCGATGCTCCAAAGCATCCTTATCGCTTCGGCAAGCCTTGCCGCGAGCTCATCAGGGCGCTCAAGATAATACGCATCGCAGGCCATTCTGCCCGGCAGCCTGCTCATCAGCAGATACTGGCGCTCCCCGTCGCATTCGTAACAAAGGACTTTCGGAACGGGCAGCTTGTTTTCAAGCCAGCGCATGACCCGGACCGTTTCCTCGTTTTTCTCCCGGTACGGCACGATCTTCAGCACGCAGTCTTCAAAAACCATGACCTGCGCTTTTGACATACCGACGCCGTCGGTCGAAAACGCCTTCCCGGCTGTCAGCTTTCGTATCGATTCCGGAACGGCGAATGCGCCATGCTCCTTATCCACGTCGGTCCTCCCTTCGGCAGAACTCGGTTTATAAGCGTTTTTCAGAACCGTATCCCCATCGTTTCGCACTGTGCGGCGTTCCATTCCGCCCATTCGCGGTAGAGCTCGGAGAACGGTTTATTATAGACCGTCTCCATCGCGTTCGGATCCGCGTTCCAGTTTTTGAAGACCGTGTCCCGGCCGTAGGTTTCAACGAGATACGCGATCATGCCGGCCGCCTCGCAAAGGGAGAGTTCCTGCGGCTGCAGGTCCCTCTGCATCGCCTCCGTGCGCACGGTCGTTTCGTTCATAACGGCATAGTAGCGCACGCCTATCAGACCGCCGCCCGCGGCGATCGCGCCGAGCCCGAAGTACAGCCTGACGGGATCGATGCAGTTTTCCGCCTCGTCCCACGCAAGGTCCCACATCACCGGGGGATAGCCCGCCGTCTCAAAGCCCATGTTTTCGGAACGCGCCAACCGGTTTTTGCAGACGAGGTCGGCGATATACTCCGCTATGCCCTCCGACCAGAAGCCGAAGCGCACTTGGGCCTCGGCGCAGTGCATGGTCAGATAGTGGACGTATTCATGCAGGAGCGTGACGCGCGCGTTTTCCCAGCCGTTGAACAGCGTGATGAAGTTGCCCCTTCCGTTGTAGTACGCGTTCGCCGTTTCGGCCATCGCGTCCCTGCCGCAGAAGTCGGTTAGGATGTCGACGGGCGGGGTCTCGTCGGGGATGAACCCCTTGAGCGCTTCGCGCGCGTCCCGCATATCCGCCTCGGCGTCGTCGAGCAGCGCATACAGCCCTTCATAGAACGCGTCCTCGCCGAGCGATTCCTCGTCGGCTTTGGCAAGATACCAGGTCGCCGACTCCGTCTTGACCAGATAGGGGTATTCGTCCGCCCGGCCGCCCGTGTTCGCCGTCTTTTGATACCCCCGCTGCCGCGCGCAGCCGCAAACGAGCGTGAAAAGCAGCGCCGCGATCAGCAGCACCGGGAAGGACCGCCTGATTCCCGTCGTTTTCATATCAAGACTCCGTTTCGATCACGTATTACAGGCATGGCGCGACGCCGCACCTGCCGAAACAATTATACCACCGCACGGCCGCCTACTCAAGCGGTTTAAGCGGTACGGGGCTTTCGGATCCCTTTCAACAATGGGCCAAAAATGAAAGAGGGCAAAAGTGCTGTTTTACCTGCCGGGATTCGTTTTTCGCAGTTCGAGCCTCGTGCTCGCTCACTCCGCTTCGCACTCGCTCTCTGCGAAAAAGCGGCCGCGGCAAACGCGTCACTGGCGCCTTTGCTTTTCGCGGCTTCGAATCCCTTTGATTGTATGGCAAAATAAATGAGAGGCAAAAGCCTCTCATTTATTTTGGCGTACCTGCCGGGATTCGTTTTGCGCGCATCGGGTCTCGAAGCCCCCTCACTCCGGCGGCTTCTCGCCCTGCGACGCAAAACCGGGGCTGCGAAACGATTCACAGGATCGTTTCGCGACGCCCTTCGAATCCCTTTGAACAATGGGCCAAAAATGAAAGAGGGCAAAAGCCCTCTTTCATTTTTGGAAAACTTGATAGGTTTTGATACAATCCGCGTTTGTATCAAAAGCTGTAGAAATAAACGATTACTTCATTTGTCAGCGATAGTGTTCTAGCGCATATTGAAAACGCTCTTCAAATCGCTTTATCGCAGTTATTCCCGGTTCTTCATCCGGGTTCAGCATATCAAACGCATGCATGTCTGTATGGTAAACATCCACGACCGCATCCACGCCTGCGTTCTTCAGGTCGACTGCATATCTCAGTGTCTCGCTGTAAAAAGGCTCGCCGTCGCCGACGAATGTATAACACGGAGGGAGTCCTGTATAATCAGTCTGCAGGGATGCAGCAGCATATGGTGAAACCCTTTCTTTTGCGTGCTTTCGAAGATACATGCGCCAGCCGATATGATTCCGCCTGGTGTTCCAGATCCTGCCGTGATTGTCCTTTGAACTAGCTGTATCGATATTACTGATCATCGGGTACAATGGCATCTGGAAAGCGATGTGGATCCCGCGGTCCCGTGCCATCATACAAACGGCTGCACACAAACCGCCGCCTGCACTCTCGCCGCCCACCATGATCCTGTCGAACCCGAGCTGAATCCGGTTCTTATCCATGTATGAAAGCACAGAATAGCAATCATTCACCGCAGCAGGATACGGCTTCTGCCATGCAAGCCGATACCCCGGAGAGATCACTGTAACGCCGAAATGTTTCACAATTTCTGCCGCCCGGCTCATATAGACCATTTCCTTCATTCCGGCCACATATCCGCCGCCGTGGATCCAAAGGACCGCAACAGGTATGGGTGTGCGCTCAGCAGGGCGAAGGATAAGCGTCGGGACTCTGCCAAGCCTGACTTTTTGCACCTGTATTTCATTATCGGGTCGCAGTTTGATCTTCATATTCGGCCGGTGGGTTATCCACGCATCATGAGGAAGGCTCTCAAAAAGCTCGCGAATCTGACCGCACAACGTAAGCTCGGTATTATCACTCGCCATGTTTTACCTCATGTTACAAGGATAGCGGAACCGCAGCATTCAATGTCCGTACATGGAATTCCACCATATCGCAAAGGCGACAAACGCGATGAGCGCCGCTTCGAGCAGGGCCAGTATTATAAACCCAATTATGCGGGACGATGAACGATAGGCGTTAAAGCTTTCCAGGGTCAGATAGGTCCCGCTCTCCCCGACAAGCTCTGATATCGTATGGCTGCGCCTGAACAGAACGTCGGTATCATTGACGTATTTGATACACAGAATATGTTCCTGCTGAAGCTTTTCAAAAGCTTCAGCCCGGGTCATAAGGGGCTGCTGCTGGTGCTGAGTAAGAAAAATGTAGCGGTCATCGCCGGAAACGACTGCGATCCTCTTGGGCGTGGTTTCGTATTCCGGGTATATCTCCACGCGAAAATCGGTGAGCACGACGGACTCCGTATTGCCGGGGAGCGACTGCTGCGTATTTACGCAAACCTGTATAAACACGCAAACAAGTATCACCTGAATAAGGATCACGGCAAATACAAAGCGCTTGATTCTTGATGCAGATCCTTTCTTAATCACTACGGCACAGCCTCTTTCAGTATGTTCAACCAGAATCTATGATAACACAAAGTAAACAATAAGTACAGAAAAAATGCGAAAAGCCTCACTAGGTAACCGCATGGAGGGGATTGATACTACATAATGAGTCTGAAAATATGCTTTATTTACAGTATTTTTGCCACAAAAAGACCCTTCATACCGAATTGTATCAATATTGGTATGAAGGGTTGGCGTACCTGCCGGGATTCCTTTTTCGCGCATCGAGTCTCGAAGACGGCTCACACCGCCGCCTTCTCGCTCTGCGACGAAAAAGCCGGCCGCGGGGAACGCAACACTGTTGCGTTCCCTTTATCGCGGCTTCGAATCCCTTCGATTATGTTACCAACAAAAACACCCCGTTAAGGGGTGCTTTTGTTGGCGTACCTGCCGGGATTCGAACCCGGGACCTTCAGAGTCGGAGTCTGACACTCTATCCAGCTGAGCTACAGGTACCCGCTAAACTCTATTATAACACAATGCGGGGGAAATGGCAACGGCGAAAAATGTAATTACCCGGCTTTGCGACGGCTGCGGCTTTTTATATAGAGATTTCATAATTGCTTTTTCTTTGCGTTTATGTTAGAATCTCATGCGTTGGCAAAAGGAAAGGAGATCCATTTATGAAATATGCGATCTACGGCGCAGGTTCGCTCGGGACCGTTCTCGGCGCTTACATGACGAAAAACGGTGTGGATATCGAGCTCGTCAACCGCAACAAAGCGCATATTACTGCCCTCAGGGACCGCGGCGCGCATATTACCGGCAAGGTCGAAATGACCGTTCCCGTGAAGGCGCTGCTGCCGGAGGAGATGGCGGGTCCTTATGACGTCATCTTCCTTATGACGAAACAGCTTGAAAACAGTTCCACCGCGAGATTCCTTGAGCCCATGCTTGCGGCGGACGGCGTTATCGTGACGCTCCAGAACGGGATCCCGGAGCACGGGATCGCCGCCGTTGTCGGCGCAAAGCGGACCGTCGGCTGCGTTGTCGAATGGGGCGCGACCCTCAAATCGCCCGGCGAGGCGGAGCTCACGAGCGACCCGGACAGCCTTTCCTTCCATATGGGCGGCATGCCCGGCGTGCCCGAAGAAAAGATCGGGCTTGTGCGTTCGCTCCTTGAAAAAATGTGCCCAGTGGTCGTCGAGACCGACCTTGTCGGCGTGCGCTGGTCGAAGCTTCTGATCAACGCAACGTATTCCGGGCTCGGCACGGCATTCGGAGGCAGCTTCGGCTACGTTGCGAATACGAAGCTCCCGCGCCGCCTCGCAGTGCGCTGCATGAAGGAATGCATCGACGTCGGCCGTGCTTCCGGCGCGGAATTCGCCCCGGTGCAGGGCAAGGACATCACGAAGCTTTTCTATTATAAAGGCGCGTTCAAGCGCAAGTTCGCGGAACTGCTCGTGCCGATCGCGATGAAAAAGCATATCAACATTATCCCGTCGATGCTGCAGGATCTTCAAAAGGGCAAGAAATGCGAGATCGACGCGATCAACGGCGTTGTCTGCGAATTCGGCCGAAAGTTCGGCGTCAAAACGCCGGTGAACGACCGCATCGTCGAGGTCGTCAGGAAGTGCGAAGCGGGGGAGATCAAGCCCTGTGCCGACAATATCAAGCTTTTCGGGGACCTGCTCGACTGAGTTTTACCGAATACGAAAAAGAACGATCCTCCGGGGACGCTCTGCGCTCCGGGGGATCGTTTTTTATTGATAATGCATTGTCAGAATCCGAAAAACTCCCGCAGGCCGGGCTTTTCCGCAAGCTCTTCGGGCGTGAAGCCGTAATGCGCCGCAGCGGAAAGACCGACGGCGTTTTCGAGAAACTCCGGATAGGGGAGGGCGAACCACTCCTCCGGGACAGCGGTGCGGATCGTTCCGCCGTCGTTGTGGCTGCCGCCCCACCACCAGGCTTCGTCGAGCTCCGCTTCAAAGGTGCCGTCGTCCATCCTGTTGAAGCAGTACCAACTGCACCATTCGCGCATCCCTTCTGGTGTATGGGGACCTTCGTAATGCGGCGCGGAATAGTCCTTTTCGGAATAGCCGGCTTCGCCCTTGCCTGCGGATCGGCGGTAGATCCAGAATTTTTCGCCCGTTTCTTCGGGGATGCGCTCGAAACGCACGGGTCCGGATTCAAAGACGATCCTTCGCGTTCCCGGAACGCGGTTTTCGTCAGTCATGAACTTCGAAAACGCGGCGATCGGCCTCTTTTGCCGGAGATCCTTTCCGAGCTTCAGCTTTGCAAGCTCCTCCGCGAGCTCTTCGGGCAGCATGCCGTAAACCGTGTAGGAACAGCTGCCGTTTGAATAAACATAATAATGCCCGACAGTTCGGCCGCCGAAGCTGACCTTGTATCTATCCTTAACGTACATAAACGCTCCTTTTGACCAACGCTTTGGGATCTTATTTATCCGGACGGAACAGCACTTCGGAATCGGCAATGATATCGCGGATCCTGCTGCCGTTGACCTTGAAATCGGGGATGTCGGAAAGCATTACGTCCTTCCAGATCATTCCGACGATCGTGATCATGCCTTCGTAATCATCGACCCTGACGAGCAGCGTATAGCCGTCCTCGCCGTGGTCCGCCGTTGCGAAACCGTCGGCGCCGAGAACGAACAGAAGCTGCTCAACGGAGGTCACGCGCTGCGGCGGAGCCCCCCTGTTCAGCTGGAAAACCATGCTTCCGGATTCGATGAGCTCGGCAACGGTTTTTCCGTCGAGCTCGGCGGCTGCAAGCCTTTCGGGCCCGAAAGGACGGCCGACGCCGACTTTTGCCGAAGTGACGGTCTCGCGAGTGAACATCGGAATAACGTTATAAAGAATTCCATGATACCGCAGTTCGATCTCGCCGCCGCGGGAAACGAGGTCGACAAGCTCCTCCGCAGAAGCGAAGCTCCTGCCCGTTTCGTCCTCGACCTGCCAGCCGAACTTGTCCTTATAGCAATCGAAGCAGAGCCCGCAGATCCAGTGGGCTTCATCCGCCGAGCAATAGCCTTCATGCAGCTCGCCTTCCGATTCGCCGAATTTTGCCCAGCAGAAGGCGCAGCGGTCCTCCGCACCGTCAAAACGCGGCCGGTACTTTTTCTTATGAAGATGCTTGAATTTCAGGTATTCCTCCTGCCCCGCAAGAAGGCGGATATCGTCCTCGTCCAATGCCTGCTTCGAGAATGTGACGGGAGGGGGAGCCTCTTCGGCGCCGTCCGCTTCGCCGTTATAACGGTACTCGAACCCGTATTCCCAATCCTTTGTTCCGCCGCAAAGATAATCCTCGCCGGCTTCGGAAACGATGCGGAAACCGCATTTTTCGTGGGTGCGGACGGAGGGGATATTGTCCTTCAGAACGCAGTCGCAAATCCGGAAGGGACCGGCTTTTTTGAGCTCGCCGATAACGCCGAGCATAAGCTCCGCCGCAAAGCCTTTCCGGCGGCTGTCGGGGCGGGTCTCCAACGCTTCGAGGTAATAGAATCCCTCTTCGACCGTGCTGAGACGGAGCGCGCTGCGGTAAACGCCGTTTTTCTCAAGGATCCAATAGCACGAACCGGGCTTTCGGAAAAACTCCTCAAGGAATTCGCAGAAGCTTTCCTCAACCTTTTTGACAGCGGCGGTAAGCTCCTCCTGCGGATAAAACTCCTCCGCGTTCTCGCGGCTGCTCTCCTCATAAATATCAAGAAATCTGCGGAGGTCAAGGCCCTCCGAGTTTTCGAACTTCAAAAGCATTTCGTTTTCCTTTCCTGCGATGCGAGGGAATTTATTCGAAATCATTATACCATGTTTCGCGCGGAAGGGGAATACGCCGCCCGAAAACAAAGCACCGCTTCATGGCAGAAGAAGCGGTGCTTTTGACTTTGCGCGGGGTGTCAGTCGATCGGATAACCGGCCGTCTTGAAGGGCGTGTCGTCGCCGGGCATATTATCCTTCGAAAGAGGATACTTGTTCACGTACAGCAGGAATCCGATGCCGTATTCATCCTGACGCTGCCTGGTAACGAGCTCTTCGCGTTTCGCGGCGGAGGTTTCGCCGACAAGGTAAAGATACTGGATCTCGACCCATTTCGCCATGCCTTCATACATGAGCTGATGAGCGGCACGCGGCAGTTTCTTGAAGACCTTCTTGTCGTTCCAATGCGTGTACTGCCAGATATGCGTCAGCTCGTGGGCAAATGTCGCAATGACGGAGAGGCGCGGCGCGCCGTTCTCGAGGCAAATAGAGTACTGCTTCTTGCTGTCGCCGACGGCAACGCCGAGAACGAGCATGCTCTTGTCGTCAACGTCGCTGAGCGGCATCTTGAGCTTCTTTTTGAGCTTGCGTTCCTCGAGCATCTCGATCTCGATGGGGACCGTGATCGACGCTCCGAAGAAGACTTCGAGGTTCAGCAGGACTCTCCTGTAAATCTCTTTGAGCTCGCTCAGGGTCTTAACAAGAGTGCGGCTGCAGCTCGTGCAGCGGATCCTGCCGTCCGGGAGGCGGTAATAGTCCACGCCGGAGATCGGCGTTCCGCAATAGGAGCAGACCATACCGGTGTCTTCCTTATCGCCGGCCTGACGGACCGCTTCGGCATAATCCTTGCCGGTCCTCGCCTTGCGCAGCTCGCCGCCGTCGAAACCGATCCCGCAGAGGAATTCCTTCGTTCCGCTGAGATCGAGGTTCGGATCCTCGGCGCCTTTGCCGTAGTAAAGGTATGCACGCTCGTGGTAGGGCTTTTTCCTGCGGCGGCCGAAATCATCGACCTCCGGAGCGGACGCTTCGACGGACCCGGAAGCGGGCGCAGAAGCGGGGGAATCGGATGAGGAGGACGGAACAGAGGAATTCTCGGCTTCAAGCGCGTCGAGTTCCTCCCGAAGCTCGGGAGTGAGCCCGGTATTTCCGGCTTTGCCGGGAGTTTTTTCGGGAGTTCCGTCGAAAATCGCTTCGGAAGCAGCGGGCGTTTCGGCGGGTGCTGCTTCGGAAACGGCGTCAATGACCGCTTCGGGTTCGGGAAGAACTTCCGGAACCGTCGGCTCCGCGGCGAGGACTGCGCCTTCGCCGTTCGCGAATTTATCGATCTCGTTAGTCATTGTCGTCCTCCTTGGTCACACCGGCTTCGTCCGAGCCGTCGGCGGGATCCTGCTGAGCTTCCGGTTCGCCCGGTTCCTCGGCGGGAGCATCGCCGCTGACTTCCTTGGATTTCTTCTTTTTCTTCCCGAAGAGCTTGCCGAAGAATCCGCCTTTTTCCTTCTTCGGTTTTTCGGCG
>JAEEKE010000074.1 GCA_016282255.1 Bacillota bacterium | reverse complement strand
GTCATTGAGAAAGATAAGAAGCTCACCTACGATATTCCCTATCAGGCGCGTCTGATCTACGCCAGCGACTATTCGATCGGCACGATAGAATTCTTCAAAGGACTGCTCAGCGGCCTCCACGCCGGTAACTACGACATCACCCATGTGTTCATCGACAACTTTATCAAAATGGTAAAGAACGTCTCCGAAGCGGACATCGCTGAATTCCTTGCATGGCTCGACGCGTTCTCCGCCAGAGAAAATGTCACGTTTACCATCAGCATGACGCTTGATCCCGATAACATTTCCGAGAACATCAAGCAGTACGTTGTCTGATCCCATAAAGCCCTTTACGACCAGCCATTTTGAATGGCTGGTCGTTTTTTTACTGAAATACTCAGTCGTTATGTATAATTTGCACAAAATGGGGATGTATTTTTCTCACACGGCAGTATAATTTGATGTGCATTTTTTCGAAATTAGCTATATAATACAAAATAGAGGAACATCCTCAGAATATATACTACATATTGGAGGGATATCATGAAGCACACGAAAAAGCTTTTGGCTGTCCTGCTCGTGATCTGTATGGTCTTTGCTTTGACCTGCACCGCGTTCGCGGAAGACAGCAAGGACATGGAAGGCAAGATCGTGATCCTGCATTCCAACGACGTTCACGGCGCGCTGGAAGGCTATGCTAAGATCGCAGGCCTACGGGATGATTATGTTTCCAGAGGCGCAGACGTTATCATGGTAGACGCAGGCGACTACAGCCAGGGCACCCCCTATGTGAGCGTGTCCAAAGGCGCGACTGCAATCGAAATGATGAACGCGGCGGGCTATGACTTTGCGACGCTCGGCAACCATGAATTTGACTACGGCTATGAGCAGCTTGTGAGCAATCTGAAGAACGCAAACTTCAGGATCGTCTGCAGCGATGTCCTGAAGGACGGCAAGCCCGCTTTTGAAGGAAGCGCCATCGTTGAAAAGGGCGGCGTGAAGATCGGCCTATTCGGTCTGGAAACGCCCGAGACCTACACCAAGGTCAATCCCGCGCTGATGGTGGGCGTCACCTTCCCGCAGGGCGATGACCTCTATGCCAATGCGCAGGAACAGATTGACAAGCTGAAATCCGACGGCGCTGATGTTATCATCTGCCTGAGCCACCTGGGCGTAGACGATGAGAGTGAACCGAACCGTTCCTATGACGTATATGCCCATACGAACGGCATGGACTTCATGATTGACGCGCACTCCCACACCGTGATGACGGTCGGAGACAACAACGAGCCCATTCAGTCCACCGGTACGAAGTTTGCCAACGTCGGTGTGATCGTAATCGACAGCGAGACCAAACAGATCGTCGAGAACAAACTCGTCGCGGCTGCCGACATCAACGATAACGAAGACGTCCTGGCCAAAGCCAAAGAGATCGAGAAAGCGGTCGACGAGCAATATGGAGCCCCCTTTGCAAAGAGCGAAGTCGAACTCAACGGCGATAGGGCTCCCGGCAACCGCAACATGGAGACCAACATGGGCGACCTGATCACGGACTCCATGGTCTGGAGCGTCCTGAACGGCGGCAAGATCGCGGTTCCCGATGATCACGGCGTTGCCATCACGAACGGCGGCGGTATCCGCGCATGGCTCCACGAAGGCGACGTCACGATGAAGGACGTCAACACCGTTCTCCCCTTTGGCAACACGATCGCCGTCGTCTATGTCAAGGGCTCCGAGCTCCTCGAGGCACTTGAAGCCTCCACCTATTCCACGCCCGGCGCGATCGGCGGCTTCCCGCAGATCGCCGGTATGCAGATTACCATCAACACAGACAAAGCGTTTGATGAGGGTGACCTGTATCCCGAGTCCACCTATCACAGACCCAACAGCATTCAGCGCGTGACGATCGACGAGATCAATGGCCTGCCGTTCAATCCGGATGACACCTACGCCGTCATCTCCAACAACTTCTGCGCTGCCGGCGGCGACACGTACTATGCGTTCAAAGCCGCTACCGATCAGTTCGACACCAGTATCCCGCTGGATGAAGCGCTGATGCAGTATATCAAGGAAGAACTCGGCGGCGTGATCGGCGAACAGTATGCCGAGCCGCAGGGCCGCATCTTTATCGGCGGCGATGACGACATTGCGCTGCGCGATGCGAACAAAATCTATGAAACGGCGAAGGAGGTTCTCGAGGATAAGGATCTCCTGTCAGAAGATTCCGCCAAGGCGATTGAGGACGCTGTGAAGGCATTCGAGGATGCCGAGTCCGTCGCGGACAAGGTCGCGGCAGCTGAACAGATCAAGGAAGCGCTTCGCGGCATCGAGTTTGCACCCAACGATTTTGAGGATGTCAAGGACGACGCCTGGTACGCACCTGCCGTAGACTATGTCGAAGCGCTTGGCCTGATGAACGGCGTCGGCAATAACAAGTTCGATCCAAACGGAAAGATGACGCGCGGCATGGTCGTGACGGTTCTGTACCGGATGGTTGGTGAGCCTGATGTGAGCGATGTAAAGACCCCGTTCACCGATGTTCCGGAGGACGCATACTATGCTCCCGCTGTAGCATGGGCATATGACACAGGCGTCGTCAACGGCATGAACGGAACGACCTACGCCCCCAATGATCCTGTCACTCGCGAACAGATGGCAGCGATCCTGATGCGCTTCAACGGCTTCGACACGAAGGTCATTGAAGAGACGATTCCCGACCTGCGAAAGGATCTTGCAGAAAAGTTTACGGACGCCGCAAGCATCAGTAATTGGGCCACGCTTGCTGTTGAAATGTGCGCCGAAATCGGTTATATGAACGGCGACGCAGCAGGAACGTTCCGTCCGCTCGACACAATGTCCCGTGCTGAATGCGCGCAGGTACTCTACAACGTCTTCCAGGTCGGTTTGAAGAATATGTTCCCGACTTCCGAAGAAGCTGCTCCCTGAAACGGAAAAGAGACCGCTACGGCGGTCTCTTTTTATGTTCAAAGCTCCTGGTACAATGCAGCTGCAGCATCCTTTTTTACGGTCTCCTCAACTCCAAGCACCTTCACGCGCAGCGTACGCTGACCGAACGCGATCTCGATCACGTCTCCGACCTTCACGTCGTATGACGACTTGGCAACTTTGCCGTTGACCGTAATGCGTCCGCCGTCGCAGGCCTCGTTGGCGACCGTGCGGCGCTTGATCAGACGAGAAACCTTCAAGTATTTATCCAAGCGCATGGGATCATCATTTCAAAAAAAGTCGGGAGCCGAAACTCCCGACTTTCTGTATTGATCTGTGATTACTTAGCGACAGTATCCTTCAGAGCCTTGCCGGCC
>JAEEKE010000073.1 GCA_016282255.1 Bacillota bacterium | reverse complement strand
CGGAAGCTCCATGATGACCGATTCGATCTCGAACGGTCCGATGCGGTAGCCGGAGGACTTGATGACGTCGTCGATCCTTCCGACGTACCAGTAGAAGCCGTCCTCATCGCGCCACGCGACGTCGCCGGTATGGTAATAGCCGTCGTGCCAGATCTCTTTGGTCTTGGCCTCGTCGCGGTAATAGCAGGTGAGCAGGCCGCAGGGCGCGCCGTTTTTCGTGCAGATGCAGATCTCGCCGTTTTCGCCGTCGCGCACCGGATTCCCGTCCGGATCAAGCAGCGTCACGTCGTAGATCGGCGCGGGCTTGCCCATGGAGCCGAGCTTGTGCGGCGCGCCGGTCATGTTTCCGATGATCATCGTGCTCTCGCTCTGGCCGAAGCCCTCGAGGATCTGCAGGCCCGTCGCCTTCTCAAACTGGCGGTAGACCTCGGGGTTGAGCGCTTCGCCAGCGGTGGTCATGTGCTTGACCGAGGAGAAATCGTATTTCGAGATGTCCTCCTTGATCATCATGCGCAGCATCGTCGGCGGGGCGCAGAAGGTGGTGATGTGGTATTTGGCGAACATCGGCAGGATGTCGGAGGCGTCGAAGCGGTCGAAGTCGTAGACGAAGATCGCGGCCTCGCAGAGCCACTGGCCGTAGAGCTTGCCCCACATGGCCTTGGCCCAGCCGGTGTCGGAGATCGTCAGATGCAGGCCGTCCGGATCGACGGTATGCCAGTAGCGGGCGGTGTGGAAATGCCCGAGCGGGTATTTATAGTTGTGCGCGGCGATCTTCGGATAGCCCGAGGTGCCGGAGGTAAAGTACATCAGCATCAGATCGCCGCCGCAGGGGGAATCCTCGGTGCGGGCGAAATGGGAGGAGAAGAGCGTATATTCCTCATCGAAATCACGCCAGCCCTCGCGTTTTCCGCCGACAAGGATCTTTGTCTGCAGCTCGGGGCAGTTTGCGGCGGCCAGATCGACCTGATTGGCGCAGTCGCCGTCGGCGGTGCAGATGATCGCGCTGATCCCGGCCGCCTGGAAGCGGTATTCGTAGTCGTGCTGCTGGAGCTGGTTCGTCGCGGGGATCGCGATGGCGCCGAGCTTGTTCAGGCCGATCATGGCATACCAGAACTGGTAATGACGCTTCAGCACGAGCATCACGCGGTCGCCCTTTTTGATGCCGAGGGATTTGAAGTAGTTGGCGCACTGCGCGGAGCCGCGCTTTATATCGCGGAAGGTGAAGCGGCGTTCGACCTTGTCGCGGGAGATATGCAGCATCGCAAGCTTGTCGGGCTTGGTCTCGCCGAGGACGTCCACGACGTCGAAGGCGAAGTTGAAGGTATCGGTATTTTTGAAGGTGATCTTCGTCGGCGTGCCATTTTCGTCCTCTTCGGTATCGACGAAGTTGTGGTAGATGCGCGTTTCGCGGTCGCGCACGACCGCCTTCGGCTCGGTGATGGTGGGCGTGGGCTGGAGTTCCGGGATCGGCTCGCCGGTGGGGTTGAGCACGATCGCGTAGAACAGGCAGTCCTCGCCTTCGACGGCGATCATGCCGTGCGGGGTGGAGGAATCGTAGTAGATGCTGTCGCCCGGGCCGAGGACCTCGATATGCTCGCCGACCTGCACCTTCAGGTGGCCTTTGATGATGAGGTCGCATTCCTGTCCGGCGTGGGAGGTCAGCTCGATATCGCGGTTCTGCGCCGCCTCGTCATAATTGGAATGCACATACAGAGGCTCCGCGATGCGGTTCTGGAAATCCGCGGCGAGGCTGAAATAGGTCATGGAATGGGCATGCTCGATGCGCTGTCCGTTGCCCGCGCGTGTCACGGTATAGGATTTCAGGTTCGGGCTGCGGCCTTCGATGATGTCGGTGACGTCTACGTTGAAGGCCAGCGCGCAGCGATAGATGAAGGCGAAGTTGAGATCGCTCCTGCCTTCCTCGCACAGCTGGTATTCCTCGGGGGAGACACCGGTCTTCTCGGCCATCTGCTGTATGGTCAGGCCCTCGATCTCGCGAAGATCGCGGATGCGTCCGGCCATTTCCTTGATTTTATAATCGAGGCCCGTGATTCGTTCCATTTTTATGTGCCCTCCTGAATTATGAGTCGAAATCGTAGGACAGTAGCAAGCACACGAGACGAAAACCGGCAAAAACCCGGCGGAAAAGATCCGAAATACGCCGAAGACGGTTTTTGGGTCGTATGCCAAAAGAAAAGCTCGTCCCAAAGCCTGTGCTTTGAGACGAGCGTAAGATACACCCGCGGTACCACTCAAATTGCGGCATTTTTGCCGCCTCTCTTGGGACCAACCAGTCCCTATGCCTTCACGCAGCAGTCACGGAGAGGGTCTACTTGCAGTTTCTGCGTTCTTCCTCCCGGCTCGGAAGCTACAGCACCGGATCCTTCCTTCGCGGCTCGCACCAACCGCCGCTTCTCTGCAAGGCTTTGCCCCGGCACACTCTTCGTCATCGCCATTCTAAGTTGTACATTTATGATAGCACGCTTTGCTTCGTCCTGTCAATGGCAATTTCACGGTTTATTGCGGGAAAT
>JAEEKE010000072.1 GCA_016282255.1 Bacillota bacterium | reverse complement strand
GTCGCGTACTACGATCTTATAAAGCAGTATCCCGATACGATCCACCAGTTCAACCATCCCGGCACGACCTTCGGCAACTTCGATAACTTCGGTTATTACGATGTTGCGGCGGATAACGTCATCAATATGGACGAGGTCGGCAACGGCGAAGGCGCCGTCGGCGGCAGCGCATACTGGCCCAGCTACGAGCAGTACACGCTCGCGCTCGATATGGGCTGGCACGTGGCTCCCACCAACAACCAGGACAACCACAAGGGCCGCTGGGGCAACGCCAACACCGCGCGCGACGTCATCATCACCGATGATTTCTCCGAAGAGGGCATCTATCAGGCGATGCGCAACAGGACCATCTATGCGACCGAGGACAAGAACCTCGAGATCTATTACAGCCTCAACGACTACGTGATGGGCAGCATCATCGCCACCGATGAAGAGGATCCGATCACCGCGGTCAATATCTACGCCTCCGTGAACGATCCCGACGGCGAAGACGTCGGCACCGTTTCCGTCATCGTCAACGGCGGTATCGTGGCGTATTCCGAGGTGCTCACCGGTTCCTCCGCGGTGCTCGATATCACCCTGCCGAACGACTACTCCTACTACTTCATCAAGGTCCAGCAGAACGACGGCGACATCGCCGTGACCGCTCCCGTCTGGGTCGGCGACGTCTCCAAGGTCGGCATCTCCGAGGTCAGCACCGACACCATCGTGCCCGTGAAGAACGAAGAGATGAACTTCGTGACCAAGCTCTACAACTACGAGGCGGAGGAATTCACCATCGAGAGCATCTCCTACTCCGTCGCCGTCGGTCAGAACGACGCTGTCCTTCTCGAGACCGTCGAGAACCCCGGCGTCATCGCCACGAATTCCGAGCTCGAGCTCGCCACCACCTTCACTCCCACCGCGCTGGGCAAGCAGAAGTTCATCGTCACCGCCGTCGGTTATCTCGGCGAGACGCTGATGCAGTTCACCTACTCCTACGAGATGGAAGTTCTCGATCCCTCCGAGCTCATCGATGTTGCGTTCGATACCGGTCACGCGAACTTCTACGTAAGCGGCAACTACGCCGGTTCCGACGCCGCGTTCATCGAGCTCATGGCTCAGAACGCGATCCGCGCGAACTACGTCACCGCAGGTCAGCTCACCTATGAGAACATCAAGGACTATGCTATGCTCGTCCTCACCGTTCCCTACGTCGGCTGGCAGAACGTCGGCGAGGCGAACCTCTACACCGCGGATGAGATCGCGGCCATCGGTCAGTACGCTGCCAACGGCGGCAACCTGATCGTCTGCTCCAAGTCCGACCGCGGCGATCCCGAGAACGCGGCCGAGCAGGCGGCGGTCATCACCAACGCCATCCTCGAAGCGATCGGCACCGATACCCGCATCGTACGCGGCATCGTGGTCGACAACGTCGAGAAGGCGAACGAGGCCTACCGCATCTACTTCACCTCCGAGGATAACTACAGCTACACCTGGGAGGGCGAGCCAGTATGGCTGCTCAAGGACGTCCTCGAGACCACCAACAACAGCTTCTCCGGCTACAACAGCGCGCCGGTGCTCCCGGGCGAGAACGCGATCCCGGTCATCAAGGGTTACTCCACCACCTGGGGCGCGAGCTACACCGATAACTTCACCGGTTCCAACTACGAGCCGAATTACGAGACCGATACCGTCACCGTCCCGATGGGCCAGGTCGTCGAGGTCACCCTCGAGGATCTGCCGGCAGGCGGCTTCCTGATCACGAGCGGCGTCACCTTCTTCTCCACCTTCGAGGTAAAGGTCGAGGTCGAGAACGCGACCACGCTCCAGAACAGCAACTATCAGATCGTAATGAACATCATCGAGCAGCTCAAGCCCGAACCCGTCATCACGCCCATTGCGGAAGTCAATGCGGCGGATGAGGGCCTCAAGTTCACCGTCGAGGGCTACGTCACTTCGAATGCCTCCGGCTACGACCAGACCACCGCGTTCTTCGACTGCATCTACGTGCAGGATGAGACCGCGGGCATCAACCTCTTCCCGGTAGCGGGCGACTTCCATATCGGCCAGTACGTCCGCGTCACCGGCGTCACCGGCAGCTACAACGGCGAGCGCGAGCTGGTCGTCTCCAAGATCGAGGCTGTCGAGGGCGTTGAAGAGCAGATCATCGAGCCTCTCGAGCTGACCGCCGAGGAAGCGATGAGCACCGACTACACCGGCACCCTGATCAAGGTCGAGGGCACGGTCGAGAGCCTCGGCTACTCCTCCGACGGCGCGCTCGAGACCATCATGGTCCGCGATGACACCGGCGTCGCCCGCGTCTTCATCGACGGCTACATCATGAGCGACTACGAGATCGACGTCAACGTCGGCGATCACGTCTCCGCGATCGGCCTTGCGTCCATAACCGTCGACACCGAGGATGCAAACGGCGGCTTCATCCCGCGTATCCGCGTCAGGAACCGCGCCGAGATCGAAGTCACGCCCGCGCCCGAGTGGCCCGACATCGACGGCGACGGCGACGTAGACACGACCGACGCGCTGTACATCATGCGCGCAGCCATGAACATCGGCTCCTACACCGATGAACAGCTGCTGCTCATGGATATCGACCACGACGGCGTCATCACCACGACCGACGCGCTGCTCTACATGCGCCACGCTATGGGCATCATCTGATGCGTGAACGAAAAGGGGCTGCCCGAAAGGGCGGCCCCGATTTTTGAAAGCGATCATTGACTTTTTTCTAAATGAAGAAGACTCGTTCAACCCTCATAAACGTCATCGCCGTGCTCCTGCTCGCCGCGCTCCTCGCGGCGGGCGTGTGCTTCGCCAACCGCGCAAAGAAGAAGGAGTATAACCGGTACTACACCATCGATTACGTGCTCGTGCGCGTCGAAAAGGTGCTGTATGAAAGCTATACCGTCGATGACGACAGCGAGCATGCGCTGCGCGGTTCGCAGTCGCTGAGCGTCCGGGTGCTGACCGGGCGGCATAAGGGCGACGTGATGCCCGTCACGAACTACCTCGGGCCCATGCACGAAAAGCTCGCGAAGCAGGGCACGGTGCTGACCGTCACCCTCACCGAGGATTCAAGGGAGACCGGCTATCAGATCAGCGTCGTGAACTACGATTTTACCTGGCTCCTGATAATCATGCTCGTCCTCTTCGCCGCGGCCGTAATAGTCGTCGGGCGGAGAAAGGGCTTAATGAGCCTGATCGGCCTTGCCGTGACCATCGCCGCGCTCGTGTTCTTCCTGATCCCGATGTGGCTCAAGGGCTATAAGGCCATCCCTCTGACCCTCATTGTCTGCCTCTACGTCGCGGTGTTCTGCTTCACCCTGCTCGGCGGCGTCACCCGAAAGACCGTCTCCGCCATGCTCGGCACGGCGCTCTGCGTGCTCGTCTCCGGCGCATTCGCGCTGATCGCGGGCCGCATCGCGGGCGTTTCGGGTATGAACATGAGCGAGGCCGAATGGCTGCTCGATGAATCCAAGACCCTCGAGGGCGTGACGCTCAACGTGCGCGGCCTGTTCGTCTCCGGCATCCTGATCGCGTCGCTCGGCGCGGTGATGGACGTCGCCATGAGCATCGCCTCGTCCGTGACCGAGATAAGCGAGGTCGATCCCTCGCTCTCCTCGCGCGACCTGTTCCGCTCGGGCATGAATATCGGCCGCGATATGATCGGCACCATGACGAACACGCTGATCCTCGCCTTCACCGGCAGCTCACTGAACCTTATGATAATCATGTTCGCGGCGGGCATGCAGCCCTATCAGCTCTTCAATAACGATGATTTCATCATGGAGATCATCCGGGCGATCGCGGGCTCGATCGGCCTCGTGACCGCCGTGCCGTTCACCGCCGCCGTGGCCTCCGCCGCATTCGGCAGGAAAAAGGCCGCGAAAAACTAATTGAGAACAACAAAAAAAGCGGAGCCTCCTTTCACGGAAACTCCGCCTTTTTATATCGCTTAAAGGCCCAGATCCAGGGAATGCAGTATGAACCCGAAGGGGCTGCCCTCGCTCCGCTCGAGCTCCGCCGTAAAATGGCAGACGAAGTCGGAATAGGCGTAGCCGAATTCGCCGAACACCACGTCGCCCTTCACCGTCACGCTGTCGCCGCACGCCGTGACCTCGGCCATATCGGCATGGTAGCTGTATTCGAGCTTCGCGGCGGGCACGGAATAGACGCCTTCCTCAAGCTTTATCTCACGCGCGTCGGTATCGATGCCCGGGAACCCGTTCATAAAGCATTTTCGATAATAATCCTCGAAATCCGCGGCGGGTATCCGGATCCGCCCGGCCTTGGGCACCAGTCCGAAGCGTCCCGCGGCCTGCGCCATGAACGCGGTCGCCGCATAGGGCGAGAGCTTGCCGTCCGGGATATCCTCGCCGCGCACGATCACGGCGTTGAGCACCAGCCCGAAAAACTCCGTCAGCGACCGGAACTCGGTTTCGTCGATCGCGCTGCCGACGAAGGCGGGGCAGAGGTCTTTATAAAGCAGCTCGAACGCGAGCTCGCCGTCGTCGTAGGGGGCCAGCAGGCCCTCGTGCACGAACACGGTGCAGCCGTTCTCGGTCACGCGCGCGCCGTGGCGGATATCGATCGACGCGCGCACCTTCTCGGCGTCGGCGGCGGGGTAGTGCGCGTCCGCGGATATCATCTCGAGTATCCGGGTGATCACCCTGTCCTCCGCGTGGTAATCCAGCAGCACATCGCATAGATCCACCTCGCGGCCGGTCTCGTCCAGCATCAGCACGTGGGTCTCGTTATAAGGCTGCGCCTCGTAGCAGTGATGCTCCGAGAAGATGATGTTCGTGTATTTCCCGCAGTGCTCCACTATGCAGCCGACCTCGGTATAGGGCGGCTCGGCGACGGAATGGGCTATGTATTCGTTCTCTATGCGCGCGGCAAGCTCGTCAAGATAGGCGTCCACGGCCGCGTTCATCGCATAGCCGTAGGTATACGCCTTTGAAAACTCGGGCACGTCGCTGACGCAGGCGTAATCGCAGGTATTGTAGTCGGCGTCCTCGGGCCAATAGCGGACGTAGTGCTGCATAGTGTATTCCACCTCGGGCGCCTCGGTAACATAGGGCGAGGGCGTCGCCCCGTGCTTCCCGTTCGTGGGCGTGCAGGCGGTCAGAAGCAGCAGCGCCAGCAGTATCAGCATCGGTTTATAAAAAGAGGATCGCATCCTTTTCGGGACCTCCGGGTTTTGCTTGATGTCAGGCTAATAATAGCATAATCGCGGGTTTTGTTCAAGCCTTGCATGGAGAAAGAAAAACGCCGGGTTATAGTCAAGTACCGGCGAACAGACACATATATTTTTTGTAAACTTCATCTGTCCGTTTCCCGGTGATGAAGCATTTGATCTCTCCGAGCTTTTTCGCACAAACGTGAAGGGTTATCCGGCGCCTTCGGCGCACCCCTTTCCATCGCGGCTTGCAGTCCGCGGTTCCGCGCCTATCGCGGCGCGGCGCGCTGACCCGCTGCGGCTCGCTAAGCTCGCAGGGACGGTTAGCATGTATGCTGACCGTCCCCCTGTGCTATTCCAGCTTGTATTTTCAGTTCTCCGGCATCCTTGCTTCGATCCATTTCAGCACGTCCGCCGCCACCTCGTCCTTATTGAGCTCGTTGAGCAGCTCATGGCGGCATTCGGGATAGAGCTTTATCGAAACGTCCTTCATGCCCACGGCCTTGAACATCTCGAACGCGCGCCGTACGCCCGCGCCGTTTTCGCCCACGGGATCCTTATCGCCGGCGATGAAGAACACGGGCAGGTCGGGATCCATCTTTGCGGCGTTCTTTTGGTCGGAGATGAAGGCGATGCCGCCCATCATATCGCGGAAGAGCCCGGCGGTGGGTACGAAGCCGCAGAGCGGGTCGGCGATGTATTTATCCACGTTCGTTTCGTCGCGGCTGAGCCAGTCGCAGGGCGTGCGCACGGTGTCAAAGCCCTTGTTGTAGGCGCCGAAGGCCATGGTGTTGAGCATGTTCGACTTGTGCTTAGGGCCGCTGAAGGTGCAAATAAGCTTTGCCGCCGCCTTGCCCGCGCCGACCAGCGCGGGGGACTGCTGGCCCGTGCCGCAGATGACCGCGCCGGTAAAGCCGTTTCCGTACTTTATTATATAGGTGCGGGCGAGGAAGGAGCCCATGCTGTGCCCGAAAAGGAAGATGGGCAGGCCGGGGTATTCCGCCGCGAGCATATCGTGCAGCTTCTTCATGTCGCCGACGACGAGGTCCCAGCCGTCCTTTTCGGCGAAGAAGCCGAGCTCCGAGTCGTCGTTGACGCTCTTTCCGTGGCCGAGGTGGTCGTTGCCCGCGGCAGCGAAGCCGTTGTCCGCAAGGAAGCGCATGAAGCCGTCGTAGCGCTCAATGTGCTCCGCCACGCCGTGCGCGATCTGGACCACGCCTTTGGGCGCAGTCTCGGGCTCCCATTTGCGGACCCTTATTTGGGTCCGGCCGTTGGTTGAAGTAAAGGCGGTTTCGCTGAGCTTGCTCATTGGACTTACCTCCGTCCGATATATTCTCATTGGTATTGTAAGATCATTGCCGTGAATAGTCAATAGTTTTAAAGGCAAAGGTTGAAAAAAACGCAGAACATGATAAAATGGATCATATCAAAGCTCTTGGGAGGAAGAAGCATGAACGACGAACTGCTAAAATGGAAAACCGTCTCATCCCGCCTCCTGCTCCATACCCCGGTTTTCGACGTCAGCGAGCAGGACGAGGTCTCGGCGACCGGTATCGAGGGGAAATACGTCGCGGTCTCCGCCGTGGACTGGGTCGTGGTAGTGCCCGTATACAGGGACTGCTTCGTGATGGTGCGCCAGTGGCGGCACGCGGCGGACAGGCTCACCACCGAGTTCCCGGGAGGCGTCATGAACGCGGGCGAGGATCCCGTGGAGACCGCGCGCCGCGAGCTTCTTGAGGAAACGGGCTTCCGGGCCGGCAAAATGGCCCTGCTCGGCAGCTGCAGCCCGAATCCCGCGCTCTTCAAAAACCGCTTCTACTGCTTCCTCGCCGAGGATATGGAGCCGACCGGCAGCCAGGAGCTCGACGGCGACGAGCTGCTCGAATACGAGCTCGTCCCCATTGAAAAGGTGATAGCGGAATTCGGCAGCGACGATATGACCCACGCCTTCATGGGCACGGCGCTCGCGTTCTGGTTCCGCCATATCGGCTTCGTGCCGGGCGGGAAATGAGCATTTATCAACAAAAAAACGGCGGAGCCTTCTTTTGAAAGCTCTGCCGCTTTTAGTTAAGCCGATTATGCGTCCTTCCAAAGCCCGTGCAGGTTGCAGTAGGCATAGGCGGAAAGCACTTTATCGCCCTCGGCAAGCGAGAACACGGCCGCGGGCTTCTCACCGGGCCGGAGTGCCTTGCGCTGGCGGCCCTGCTCGGTCTCGAGCATGATCCACTCTATGTAGTGCACCTCAAGCATCGGGTGCTCCACGGTGCTGACCGTCACGGTGACGGTATTCCCGTCGACCTCGATCACGGGGATATGCTTTTCATGCGCCGCCTCGGCGGTATTGGGGGTCATGGGCTGCATCGCCTCTCCGCAGCAGGAGACGCGAACGCCGGAGTCGTTGATATAGGCAATGATATTGCCGCAGTGTCTGCATCTGTAAAAAATCATTTGTTTCTCCTCCGATCGTTTTTTTCGTAGGGCGGGGGCCCGCCGCTTCCGTTCAGGCACAGTATACCATTTTCCAAGCCTCCGAATCAAGCCATAATCGCGGTTTTTGGGGCGGATCGCGATATTTTTCTTGCAAAACGCACGCGGAAGCATTAAAATATATACAGAAATCCAAATGGAGGACAAAGCCATGAAACGCTTTATCGCTTTTCTGCTTATCGCAGCTTTCCTAATGAGCTTTGCGGCGTGCAAAAAGCCCGCCGATCAGGGCACGACGCCCGAGCCCGGCGCAACGGCCGAGCCCGGCGGCACGACCGAGCCCCCTTCGGGCGAGGAATACACGCTCGAGCGCGAGCCCGGCTGCAACCAGGTGATCTTCTACTGGAACGCCGAAGGCGTTGACTATTCCAAATGCGATATGTGGATCTGGTATCCCAATGCCGACGGCCGCGGCTACCTCTTCCACCCCTGCGCATACGGCGCCAAGGTCATCCTCAACGTGCCCGAATCGATCACCGAGGTCGGCTTCATCGTCCGCAGGGACTGCTCCGATCCCGGCGGAACGAGCTGGGGCGACGCCACAAAGGACTATGACGGCGACCGGTACGCCCAGATAACGGGGGAGACCACCGAGGTATTCCTCAAGGAGGGCGACGGCGCGATGTATCTTAGCGATGACGGAGGCAAAACCTTGTATCAGGCCAAGAAATTCAATCTCGCGGGCATCGTTGCGATGGATCAGATCAAGTACAACATCACGCCCGCCATGCGCATCACCTCCCTTGATCAGGTCAAGGTGCTCGACGGCACCCGCGAGCTGCCGATAGAATCGATCTCCAGCCTCAATAACGAGGTCGTCACCGGCGTGATCACCCTTGGTGAGCAGCTCGATATCGGCAAGAGCTACACGGTCCGCATCGAGGGGTACGAGTCCCAGACCGCGGTCCCGACGCAGGTGTTCGACAGCGAGGAGTTCATCGCGAACTACACCTACGACGGCGACGATCTCGGCGCCGTGCTCGACGCGGACGGCACGACCTTCAAACTGTGGGCGCCCACCGCAAGCAGCGTGATGCTGAACATCTACACCGCAGGCACGGGCCCCGCAGCCGAAACCATACCCATGGAGAAGGGCGATAAGGGCGTCTGGAGCGCGAGGACCGTGTATGGCAATCTCACTTACTATACCTATACCGTGACCACCGCGCTCGGCACCAACGAGGTCGTCGATCCGTACGCGAAGGCGGTCGGCGTCAACGGCGACCGAGGGATGGTCATCGCGCTTGCCTCCACCTTCCCGGACGGCTGGTATGATGACACGTATTACGATGGGATAGATTCCTACAACGAGGCGATCATCTGGGAGGTCCACGTCCGCGATTTCTCAAATAAGATCGAGGGCAGCCAATACCCCGGCAAGTACCTCGCCTTCACCGAAACGGGCCTCACCGATTCCGCAGGCCGGCCCGTCGGCATCGATTACCTCAAGGATCTCGGCATAACCCACGTGCATCTGCAGCCCGTCTACGACTTCGCAACGGTCAACGAGACCGGCGCGGGTTCGCAGTTCAACTGGGGCTACGATCCCAAGAACTACAACGTGCCCGAGGGCAGCTACTCGACCGACCCCTACCACGGCGAGGTCCGCATCAACGAGTTCAAGCAGATGGTCCAGGCGCTGCATGAGAACGGCATGGGCGTGGTCATGGACGTCGTCTACAACCACACCTACGACGCGAACTCCAATTTCTCCAAGATAGTGCCCTATTACTACTATCGCTACAACGGCGCGGAGCTTTCCAACGGCTCCGGCTGCGGCAACGAGACCGCCTCCGACCGCGTGATGTTCCGTAAGTTCATGGTCGATTCGGTCAAATACTGGGCCGAGGAATACCATCTCGACGGCTTCCGATTCGACCTTATGGCCCTGCACGATGTTGAAACGATGCAGGCGATCGAGACCGCCGTGCACGAGATCAACCCCAAGGCCATCATCTACGGCGAGGGCTGGACCGGCGGCTCGACCCCGCTGAACGCGAACTGGCAGGCCAATCAGGCCAATATCAACAAGATCGTGAAGTCCGGCTCCGGCATCGGCCCCATCGCCGTGTTCAACGACGCTATCAGGGACGGCCTCAAGGGCAGCGTCTTCGATTCCAAGGACCAGGGCTATATCAACGGCAATCCGAGCAAGAACAACGCCGATAAGGTCATCTTCGGCATCCTCGGCGGCGTCAAGACCCCGGCAGTCTCCTGGAGCGTGGAGGACAACGCCGTCGTCAACTACATGGCCTGCCACGACAACAACACCCTCTGGGACAAGCTCCTCGCTTCCAATCCCGACGCCTCCGATGAGGAGCGCCTGCTGATGAACCGCCTCGGCGCTTCGATCCTGATGATCTCCAAGGGCATCCCGTTCTTCCTCGCGGGCGAGGAGCTGCTGCGCACCAAGCACGGCGACCACAACAGCTACAATTCCTCGGATGATATCAACAATATCGACTGGGAGTCGCGCGTAAGCGGCGCCGACCGCCTGTGGGATACCACCGCAAGCGCGGCGATGATCGATAAAATGCACGATTTCTACGTCGGCCTCATCCTGATGCGCAAGAGCAACAGCTTCTTCACCAAGGGCGACCTTTCCTGCGAGGTACTCGACAACAACGTGATCGAGGTCAAATACGAGCAGGACGGCAAGCTCGTCGCCATCGCGGTCATCAACCCGAATGCGGACGCGTTCGAATACGCGCTGCCCGACGGCGGCTGGCAGACCCTCCTCAGCGGCTGGGACTTCCCGTATGGCTCCGTTTCCGGCGCCGCATCGGTAGAAGGCAGCTCCGTGCTCGTGGTAAGGAGCGCGAACCCGTAACAGACCGTTTCGACCGACCCGCGCCGCTTTCCCTGCGGCGCGGGCGTTTCTGCTTTGTTGGACTGCGTCCTGCGGCCCGGAAAGAGGCAAGATGATCTACGTAATGGCCGATATCCACGGCAATGAGAAGCGATTCGATTCCGTGATGGATAAGATCGCTCTGACCGAGGAGGACACGCTCTACGTGCTCGGCGACGTCATCGACCGCTATCCCGGCGGCGTCAGGCTTTTAAAAAGGCTGCTTGAAATGCCGAATGCAAAGCTCCTTCTCGGCAATCACGAGCATATGATGCTCGAATGCCTCTTCAGACACTACGATCCCGACGACCCGTGGTCGATGGAGGAGAAGGAGAAGAACTTCTCCCGCTGGTACAGGAACGGCGGCATGGTCACGAAAAAGAGCATGCTCGCTCTCCCGCGAAGAGAACGCTTCGCGCTGCTGCGGGCGGTCCGCGCGCTCCCGCTCTGCTATGATATCACGGTGGGCGGGAAGGCGTATAAGCTCGTCCACGCCGCCCCGATCGAGTATTACGATGAGTATTCCGAGCGCTATCGCGATGCGGAGCAGTTCGCCGTCTGGATGCGCTACGGCCGCGATTTTGTGCCGCCCTGGGACTATACCCTGATCTTCGGCCACACGCCTACGGATCATTACCTGCCTTATAAGACGCTTTCCATCTATTACGGCGACAGAATGATAGGCATCGACTGCGGCAGCGGGTATCCGGATCCGCCGGATCCCGAAGAGGAGTTCTACGGCCGCCTCGCCTGCCTGCGCCTCGACGATATGAAGGAGTTTTACTCCGAGGAAGAGAATAAGGAGCCCTCATGAATATCCCAAAGAAACGAATAAAGGATCCCAGCCGCAAGGATATCGAGCAGGTTTTCCTCGAGGCGTACGAGATCGGCCGCGAGGCCGCAAAGGAAGGCCGGGTCGCGGATTACATTCCCGAGCTCGCGAAGGCCGACCCCTCCGCCTTCGGCGTCTATATGCTCGACGGAAAGGGCAAAAGCGTCTTTTACGGCGACGTTTTCACACGCTTCTCGATCCAGTCGGTCTGCAAGGTCATCATCCTCGCCTTTGCGCTCAAATACCGCGGGTTTGACGAGACCTTCAGCCACGTCATGATGGAGCCCTCGGGCGATTCGTTCAACTCCATCCTAAAGCTCGATATGCGCAGCAATCTGCCGTTCAACCCCATGATAAACGCCGGCGCGATACAGACCGTCAGCCTGCTGACGGAGGATTTCAGCTTCGAGGATATCCTTAACTTTTCCCGCGTCCTCTGCATGGACCCCGGCATCGAGCTCAATGAAGCGGTGTATAAAAGCGAATTCGAGACCGGCAACCGCAACCGCGCGATCGTCTATCTGCTCAAGAGCAAGGGCGTTCTGACGGCGGATCCCGAAAAGACCGCGGACCTCTATTTCAAGCTCTGCTCGCTCTCGGTCTCGGCAGAGACCCTTGCCTCGCTCGGGCTCGTCATATCAAACGGCGGCGTCAACCCGTTCACGGGGCAGCAGCTCATCGAGCCGGATCATGTCCGAACGATCAAAAGCATCATGTTCACCTGCGGCATGTACGATTTCTCGGGCGAATTCGGCGTCAAAGTCGGCGTGCCGGGCAAGAGCGGCGTCGGCGGCGGCATGGTCTGTGCGGCGCGCGGGCCGATGGGCATAGGCCTCTACGGGCCCGCTCTCGACCCCTTCGGCAACAGCATCGCCGCAGTCAGGGCGATGGAGCATATCTCCGAAAGACTCAACCTTCACGTATTCGATTACTGAGAGGAGGCAGCTATGTTCATTGGCTCAACCGTATCCATGCTTGAAGCGCTCTCCGGCGCGTTCGGCCCCTCGGGCTTTGAAGACGACGCCGTAAATCTGCTCCGCGGCCTCGTCTCGGACCTCGGCAGGGTGGAGGAGGACAGGCTCCGCAATCTCTACGTCTATCGCAGCGAGAATACCGGCAATAAGCCCGTGCTGATGCTCGACGCGCATTCCGACGAGGTGGGCCTCATGGTGCAGGCGGTAAAGCCCAACGGCACGCTGCGCTTCCTCGAGCTCGGCGGCTGGAACAAGGCCGCGCTCCCGGGCATGAAGGTGCTCGTGCGCAATAAAGCGAACGCGCTCATCCCCGGCGTTATCGGCGCAAAACCCGTCCATTTCATGACCGCGGCGGAGAAGCAGCGCACGGATCTCGCCGTTTCGGAGCTCTATATCGATATCGGCGCGTCCTCGGCCGAGGAAGCCGCCGGCGTTTTCGGCGTCGGCCCGGGCGATCCTGCCGTGCCGGACGTGCGCTTTTATTTCGACGAGGCGCACGGGCTGTTCCACGGCAAGGCGTTCGACTGCCGCATCGGCTGCGCCGCCCTCGTTGAAACGCTCCGTCGGCTCAAGGGTAAGGCGCTCCCGTTCGACGTCGTGGGCGTGTTCTCCTCGCAGGAGGAGGTGGGGGAGCGCGGCGCAAGGGTCGCGGTCAGGCATGTGCGGCCCGATATCGCGCTCTGCTTCGAGGGCTGCCCGGCGGACGATACCTTCACCGAGCCCTGGCTTTCCCAGACCGCGCTGCATAAGGGCCCGATGCTTCGGCACATGGATAAGTCCGTCATCGCGAGCCCGCGCTTTATGCGCTTTGCGGTTGGCCTCGCCGAAAAAGAGGGGATACCGGTCCAGTGCGCTGTGCGCGAGGGCGGCGGCAACAACGGCGCCGTCATCAATCTTGCGGAGGAGGGAGTCCCGGTCATCGTCGCGGGCGTGCCGGTAAGGTACATCCATTCGCCCAACTGCATCGCCGCGTACGACGACCTTGAGAACACGGTCCGCCTCGCGCTCGCCATCACCGAAAACATGACCGAAACCGTGCTTTCATCATTTTGAGATAAGGAGAAGAATATGAGCGAATACCTTGAAAAAGCAAAGGAATTAAGGGCGATAGAAACGCCCCATTACAACTGCGCGCAGTCGGTCCTGATCCCGTTTGCCGAAAAAGCGGGGCTCGACGGGGAGACGGCGTACCGCCTTGCCGCGTGCTTCGGCGGCGGCATGAAGCGCGGCTCCGTCTGCGGCGCGGTCACCGGCGGCCTGATGGCGCTCGGCCTGCTCGGCCTCGACGATCCCGCGATCACGGCGGAGTTCCACCGCATATTCAGGGAGCGGCACGGCGGCATGCTCGACTGCTCGAAGCTCCTTGCCACGAGCGCGGCCGCGGGCGAGCCCAAGAAGCAGCATTGCGACGGCCTCGTGTTCGAGAGCGTCCGGCTCGTTGAAGAGCTGCTTGAAAAGCACTCGAAAACCGTGCGGGACTGATCCTTCACCGCTTTTTTCGTAAAAACCGTGTACCGCGGAACTGAGTTTGTCCCGCGGCATCTGATTTTCATAAGTTATATTAAATATAAATCTTTTTCGTATTGCTAATTTTTTCAATCGTGTTATAATAAAAATCGGTGTTGAACCGGGTCTGTGGTTGCAAGTCGATGCCAGTCGCAGGCGAAACGATCCACATAAGCGGAACCACATATTTTTTATTCCGTGAGCATGGTGCGGCTTAGACGTAAGTCCTGTCGGCGGATGCCGAGAGGGGCAGTAGTGGGCGGCGTAAAGCCTAGTAGCGAACCCTCCAACAGGCGAGTGTGGGGGCAAAGACCAGGTCAGCCGGTTTCAAGACCGAAAAACATAACAAAGTCCTTAATCAAAAGGCAAGGAAAGGCATAAGAGGTATTCCCATGTTTGAAGACAAAGTGTTGGTCTGCAAGGATTGCGGCGCAGAGTTCGTATTCACCGCCGGTGAGCAGGAGTTCTATGCAGAAAAAGGTTTCCAGAATGAGCCCACCCGCTGCAAGGCTTGCAGGAACGCCCGCAAGAACGGGCGCACCAACGAGCGCGGCGAGCGCGTGATGTACGACGCCGTTTGCGCTGAGTGCGGCGCAGCCTGCAAGGTCCCCTTCAATCCCAGGTCCGATAAGCCCGTCTACTGCAACGACTGCTTCGCCAAGAAGAATCGCTGAACAGCCGAAAGCTTAACTCATTATTGACGATAAAACCCCTCGTCAAAAAAGGAACACATGAAAAAACCGGACGGTTTCCGCCCGGTTTTTCATATTCATTGTGATCAGTGCTTGCCGCTCAGGTATTCGTGGATCGATTTCGCGGCCAGCTTGCCCGCGCCCATCGCGGAGATGACGGTCGCCGCGCCGGTGACCGCGTCGCCGCCGGCATACACGCCCTCACGGCTCGTAAGGCCCGCTTCGTTGACGATGATGCCGCCGTGGGAGTTGACCTCAAGCCCCTTCGTGGTGTTCTTGATCAGCGGGTTCGGGCTCGTGCCGATGGCCATGATGACCGTATCCAGCGAGAGCGTGAATTCGCTGCCCTCGATCGGGACGGGGCGGCGCCTGCCCTTCGCGTCGGGCTCACCGAGCTGCATCCGGATGCACTTCATGCCGGTGACGAAGCCGTTCTTCGGGTCCCTCGGGTCGTCGGGATTGCTGTAGCCGAGGATCTCGACGGGGTTGTTGAGCAGGCGGAATTCGATGCCCTCCTCCATCGCGTGCTCGACCTCCTCGCGCCTTGCGGGCAGCTCCTCCATCGAGCGGCGATAGACGATATAGACCTTCTCGGCACCGAGGCGCAGCGCGGTCCTCGCCGCGTCCATGGCCACGTTGCCGCCGCCGACGACCGCGACCCTGCCGCCCTTCATGATCGGCGTCACGGGGTCTTCGAGGTAGGCCTTCATCAGGTTGGAGCGGGTCAGGAATTCGTTAGCGCTGTAAACGCCCTTGAGGCTTTCGCCGGGGATGTTCATAAAGTTGGGCAGGCCCGCGCCGGAGCCGATAAAGACGGCCTCGTTGCCCATCTCGAACAGCTCGTCGACCGTGAGCGTTTTGCCGATGACGACGTTGGTCTCGATATCCACGCCGTTCTTTTTCAGCGTTGCGACCTCCCTCGCCACGATTGACTTGGGCAGACGGAACTCGGGAATGCCGTATACGAGCACGCCGCCGGCGGTGTGGAGCGCTTCGTAGACCGTGACCTTGTAGCCGAGGCGCGCCAGGTCGCCCGCGCAGGTCAGGCCGGAGGGACCGGAACCGACGACGGCGACCCTATGGCCGTTCGGTTCTATCGGGATGACCGGATGCTCGCTCTGGGAGTTGTACCAATCCGCTGCAAACCTTTCGAGACGGCCGATGCCGACGGGCTCGAACTTGATGCCCATAGTGCACTTCGCTTCGCACTGGGTCTCCTGCGGGCAGACGCGGCCGCAGACGGCGGGCAGGGTGGAGGTCCTTGAAATGACGAAGATCGCACCCTCGAAATCGCCCTCCTTCATGCGGCTGATAAAGCCGGGGATATTGACGTTGACGGGGCAGCCCTCAACGCAGGGCATGTTCTTGCAGTTAAGGCAGCGCTGCGCTTCGGCGATCGCCATCTCGCGCGTGTAGCCGAGAGCGACCTCGCTGAAATTATGAGCACGGACCTCGGGAGCCTGCGTAGGCATCTCGTGTTTTTTGGGATCGATAGGCATTTTTAGCTCCCTCCTTACGCGTTCCTGAAAAGATTGCAGGTCGCTTCGTGCGCCTTGCGTTCAAAATCGAAATACATCCGCCCGCGGCTCATTGCCTCGTCGAAATCGACCTCGTAGCCGTTGAAATCGGGCCCGTCCACGCAGGCGAACTTGGTCACGTGTTTGCCGTCCTGCGTCAGAGTCAGTCGGCAGCCGCCGCACATGCCGGTGCCGTCGATCATGATCGGGTTCATCGAAACCGTGACCGGCACGCCGAAGGGCTTTGCGGTCAGCGTCACGAACTTCATCATTATGAGCGGCCCGATCGTGATGATCATATCGAACCTTTCGCCGGCATCGAGCATCTCCTTGAGCGGAACGGTGACGTTGCCGTGCCTCGCATAGGAGCCGTCGTCGGTCATGACGAAGAGCCTGTCGGAGCAGGCGCGGAACTCGTCTTCAAGGATCAGCAGGTCCTTGGAGCGGAAGCCGATGATGCTCGTGACCTCGGCGCCGAGGCGGTGGAACTCCTGGGCGACGGGCATCGCGATCGCGCAGCCCACGCCGCCGCCGACGATGCAGACCTTTTTGATGCCCTCGGTATGCGTCGCAACGCCGAGCGGGCCGACGAAATCCTGAATGGATTCGCCCTCGTTCCTGTGGTTCAGCTTCTCGGTCGTCGCGCCGACGATCTGGAAGATGATCTTGACGGTGCCCTTTTCGGGGTCGGTCCCCGCAACGGTCAGCGGGATGCGCTCGCCGCTTTCATCCACGCGAAGGATGATGAACTGACCCGGCTTGGCTTTTTTTGCAACGAGAGGAGCAACTATCTCCATCTGTGTAACGGTCGGGTTCAATGCTTTTTTGCTTGCGATCTTGTACACGGCTTTTCCTTTCGTATTCGAAAATGATGATGTAAACAGCTGAAAATGTGCCATGCCGCACATCACGCATATTATAACTCACGGCGCAGGGTTTTACAAGACGGCAAAGTCGTGCTGAAAAAAGATATATGCTGTTTGGGATTGCGTTTTCTTACGGTTAGTGTTATACTCTCCCGGATATCGAAAAAGTCCTTCGGAGGTGCCGAATGAATGATAAAAAAGAGCTCCGCTGCTACTTCGGGAGCGACAGAATAAACGGGAAAAACAATACCCGCCCCGGCGTAGAGCAGCGCGTGAATAAGGAGTTCGAGCTTGCGGGCAGGCGCTTCGTGATCCCGTCCGTCTATTCCTGCGCCGCCGGCCTCGCCGTCGACGTCATAATGAAGGTGGACGCGAGCGCGTATTTTGCCTATATGAAAAAGCAGGAGAACGCCGCGCTGCCCGCCGATCCCGTCGATGAGCTCGTCATGAGGGGCTCCGACCCGCTGGCCTTCGATTATCTGCTCCGCGTCTCCGTCAACGGGCGCGAGCTCGATCCGGCCTCCGGCTTCGGCTTATCGTTCATCCCCTGCCTTGAATACGACGAGGAGGAGAGCGAGGCGATCGAAGCGCTCATCGCGCATTACGGCCTGCTCCCGGGCGGCGGCTTCGTGTTTCAGCGCCGCTATTTCCGGCGCTCCCGCCGCATAACCGACGCCGACGAGCTTACTGCCAAGCTGACGGAGCTGCCGTATCCCGTGCCCGGGCCGGAGTTTTCCATCGAGGCGAAGGGGCAGCCGATCCCCTTTGTCGATCCGCTGGACGGCACGGAACGCAATATCGAGGCAATCCTTGAAAACGTCATGAGCAACGAACTGCGCTCCCTCGAGGACCGCGGCGCGATCGTCGGCGTTATGAACTCGGCGTCGCTCCTGTACCGCGTCGAGCCCGAGCCCGAGAAGGGCGGGATCGCCCTCGCCGGCCGTGTCGGCAAAGACGTGGTCTCGGAGCTTCGATACCCGTATTCCTTCCTGCCCAAAGACCAAAACGGCGGACGCGAAACCGAAAACCGCCGCTTCGCCTCCACCGGGCCCTATCGCACGGCCGGAAAGCTCCGCTGGCAGATACTCCGGTATCCCGAAGCGGACAGCATCGATCTGACGCTTCTCCCGTAACGAACCTAACCCTGCTCCCCTGCACACGGGGAGCTTTTTTCGCTTGCCACCACGCGCTTTTTCGGTTATAATCGAAGCGAAAAACCTGGGGAGGAAAAGCATGAGCGGCGAAGAGCGCAGCGGAATAATAAAATACATCCCCCTGGCGGCCGCGGCCCTGGCCTGCGTCGTCATCTTCGTCATCTTCGGCACGCGCTCGAAGAACGCCTCTCAGCCGTCCGGCGCCGAGCCCTCGCCCCTGCCGACGGCCTCGCAGGCGCCCGGCGGAGTGACGCTCGAAGCCATGACCGAAGCGCTTGAAGACGGCCTCTCCGGGCTCGTCGCCTTCGCTGCCCCGGTGCGCCGCGGCGCGGGAGAATTCGTTTCCGAGCTCGGCATGGCCGACCCGAAGGACAGCGCCGCGGTCCTGCTCTTCACCGACGATATCGGCCGTGTCGAACGCGTCGAGCTGCGCGTCGGCTACCTGTATGCGGACACGAGCACCGTCGGCGGGGACGCGCTCGAAACGATCCTCGCCGAATACGCCCGCAGGGAGGCTGTCGATAAGGCGCTGATCGAGGCCCTGATCCGCTCCGCCACCGAGCCCTGGAGCCGCGAGCTGGATATCGGCGCCGCGGACCTTCAAAAACTGATCGGCGCGGTGCTCGGCGCATACGAAAAGCAGAGCGCATACAGCAAAAAGTTCGGAAACGCCAGATTCTCCGCCGCGACCGAGCGCACCGATACCCGCGCGGAGTTCATCCTCGATATCGACTTAGATCCGGCGAAGATGAAATAAGGCTTCATTAAACAAAGCGCCCTTGTGCTTGCAAACCTGAAAAATTAGTGCTATAATACCAACGCTATGGGGGCGTACATGGTTTCGACGGGGATCGTGGATGCCGGATAAGCGAGCCGAAGCCCCGAGCTTCGCTAAAAGCGGGAAACTCTTAAATATAACCGACGAATATAATTTCGCACCCGTCGCTGCTTAATCAGTGACCGTCCGCCCGCAGTTGCCCACGACGGCGGATACGGGCGTCATTAAAGTGGGGAACCAGCTTCGGAGTGCCTCGTCCGAAGTGGGATCAAGAGGCTACTGAAACCCCTATCCTGTCGGCAGGAGAGGGGCAGAGGGAACGTCAAAATACCGACTACGCTCGTAGAAAGTCTTGCAGACAGGTTTTCGGACAGGAGTTCGATTCTCCTCGCCTCCACCACGAACTGAAGGGGATGCCAGATGGCATCCCCTTCAGTTCGCCTAAAAAAGCGGGGAGAATCGAACTTGGC
>JAEEKE010000071.1 GCA_016282255.1 Bacillota bacterium | reverse complement strand
TTCCGTTTCCCTTCCGTCATTGGTCCGGGCTTGTAATACTCTTTTTTCTTGTTTGCCATATGGTTCGGCCTCCTATGATATTTTATCTTATCACAGAAGACCGTTATTTTCACCTATTTACAGACTTTTCTTCACAGGCTCCTTCTTGTCTTCGCTCAAATCACACACTCGTTTCCGGTTCAGATCTTTCACCTGCATTGCGCATCCTCCTTTCCGAGAAAATAATAGGGGCCGACGCATTCTCATGCTGTCGACCCCTATTGGTCCTTCACCGACGCCATTTCGCCGGTGGCTTTTTGTTATTCAGCCAACTGTAGTTTTATTTCGTACACATACAGCCTGCCGTCTTTTTTACGCTTGACCTTCACGTCGCTGCCTTTTTCGAGGATTCGATTGACTTTTTTGTAAAGGTCTCTGGCCTCCTGCAGCTCATCACAATGGCCTGCTTTCTTTTCAACACTAACGCCCATCTGCAGTCTCCTTTCCTTTAGATATCGGTATAACTTACTACGCTTTGCGCATCTGGAATATCTAACCAGTTCATTAGCCTCAGCAAAAAGTGTCCATCGGGAGTCGTTTCTCCATTCTCCCATTTCTGATATGTGCGAACAGTTGCGCCGATTGCATCTGCAACCTCCTGTTGTGTCATATTGAGCATCTTGCGTCTTCTCTTAAGCATGGGGAAATCAAACTCCATGCACAAAGGCCCAGCATAGATTTGGTACCATGTGTCCTCTTCATCATCGCTTCGGTTATAAACATTTAGAAGATGAATAACGGAAGTCGGTGTTATTTCTATCGTCAGATTTCCTTTTTGTGATTTCTCACAGTTACATGTGATCTTCCCAATGTTTTTAGCACGAATCCCGATCCATTTCATAATCGGATTCCCTTTTTGATCACATGGAAATGCCCCATCAAATCTGAATCGGGAGCCTTGCCGGGAGAAGTACTCCGCGATATACATTTCATCGACAGTATAGATTACAGGATCAAGACCTTTCCTTTCGAGAGTTTCATTGTAGGTCGTAATAAATCTTTCCGGGTAGTAATCTATGTTTTGTTCACCCTCGCACAACTTCAGATATCTATACCAGTTGTAAAAGAGGCTCTGATTATGTGAAAAACGATCCTGATCATACCAATACGTGAAAATTCTATAAAGAGGCAAATGTAAATCATAGAACAGGTACTCCAATGCTTCAAACAACGACTCTGCTGTTACACAACGTGTACTCGAGCGTATTCTGCATATTGATGCTGACACCCACCTGCACGGGCAGCTCGACACCCTGCATCAGCAGCTTGGACGCATCCCGATTGAGATCGTCGACCGATTGGATGGCGCGTATCGTCTCCAGGTACGGGAGGGCGGGTTCGATGCCGTCGCTGTTCCGCTTCTCCGTATCCAGCACCTTCTTGTAGAGCATTGTGGCATACCGGATTTCGGGGATATCGGAGCTTTTTTCGCCATTCGCAAACGCCTGGAAGTCCGCCATCATGGTCTTTTCCACGTCACGGTTCAGATCGGCAAAGCCGCCCGCAAACGGCTGATCGTCGGGGATTACCGCCGTTTTCTGCCAATCGCCGTTGACCGCGTTGTAAAGATCGTCCTGAATTCTGACCATAGCTTCGTTCTTCTGTTCGTCTATGTTTTTCTCCTTTGTATGATCCGATGATTTGGCCTATTGTACCATAAACCGTCGGAAAAAAGCAACCGTTCAACTCGTTCAGATGCAGTGCGCGTCGCCGGGCGCGAAGTTGACGTACGCGACGTCGCCGGCCTTGTAGATCTTCTTGTCCTTCGGATTGTATTCGTGGATGATTAGCTTCACGTTGCCGAGCATTACATGATAGAGCTGATAGGCGCCCATGAAATTGGATACGATGACGTTGACGGGGAAGTAGCCCTGATCGGCGAGCACGGTCGACTCGGGCCGCAGAACCACGGTCGTCTCTGCGCCGTCGGCTACGCCGGAGGCTTCGGCCACGCGCACTTCGGTACCGTTGATGTTGACGACGCCCACGTCGCCCTCGTGCCGCACCATCGTACCCTCAAGGAAGTTCGCGTCGCCGATGAAGTCGGCCACGAACTTGTTTTTCGGATGGTAGTAGATCTCCTGCGGCGTGCCCATTTGCGAGACAAGGCCCTTGTCCATGACGATGATCTTATCCGACAGCGCCATCGCCTCGCTCTGATCATGCGTGACATAGACCGCGGTGATGCCCGCCTGCTGCTGAATGCGGCGAATCTCGGTACGCATCGTGACGCGCAGCTTGGCGTCGAGGTTGGACAGCGGCTCGTCGAACAGCAGCACGCCCGGCTCGAGTACCAACGCGCGGGCAAGCGCGACGCGCTGCTGCTGACCGCCGGACAGCTGGTTGGTCATGCGGCTCTCCATGCCCTCAAGGCCGACGAGGCCGAGGATCTCCGTGACGCGGCGCTTGATCTCGTCCTTCGGAACCTTCCGGACCTTCAGACCGTACGCGACGTTGTCGAAAATGTTGTAGTGCGGCAGCAGGGCGTAGCTTTGGAACACCATCGCCGTGTCGCGCTTGTTCGGCGTGAGCGCGTTGATCGCCTCCTCGCCGAGGTAGATTTCGCCCTCGTCCGGGCTTTCAAAGCCGGCGATCATGCGGAGCGTGGTCGTTTTGCCGCAGCCCGAGGGGCCGAGCAGCGTTACGAATGAACCGGGCACAATATACAGGTTGGTATCCTTGACCGCGTAGAAGTTCTTCTTCGTTTTCGGGTCCTGATAAATTTTGGAAATATGTTCCAGGCGTACGCCTTTTTTCTCCTTTGCCATGGATTATTCGACCTCCTCTTTTTGTTTTCTGCTGGTACCGAAGAATTTCATCACAAGGTTCATAAGCAGCACCGCACCGTATGTGATCAGGATCAGGATCGTTGCGAAGGCGCAGGCGATGCTGTATGCGCCTTTTTCCGCGAACTCATTGATCTGCACCGTGATCAGCAGGAACTGCGGCGTCACGAGCAGGATGATCGCGGAGATTGCGGTGATGGAGCGGACGAATGCGGTGACGAGTCCGCTGAGGAACGAGTCCTTGATCAGCGGCAGCGTGACGGTCATAAAGACGCGGAAGCTGTCCGCACCCATATCGTACGCCGATTCCTCGATGCTCTTATCGATCTGCCGGAGCGCGGAGATACCGCTGCGCGTGCCGGTCGGAAGGCTTCGGACGATGAATACGATGATCAGGATCGCCGCGCTGTTATACAGGAACTGCAGCGCGCCCGTATGGAACAGACCACCGGAGAAGCCGCGGATGTAGCCGACGCCGAGAACGGTTCCCGGAACGGCCATTGCGAGCATCGAAACCGCTTCGATGAACCCTTTTGCTTTGAACTTCCGCTTGACCACCAGATAGGAGATGATCATGCTGAGCAGGGCGGTGATCGGGGCGGCGATCATGGACAGGACAAAGGAGTCCTTAAAGGCCTTGAGTCCATGGTATTTCTGGAACACCTGCCCGAACCACTTGAACGTGAGCGGCGTGAACTTATAGCCCCAGGTCGGGAACAACGCGCCGATCGGTACGCAGAGGTACATGCCGATGACGAAGATCGCGGCCAGCGAGCAGAGGATCGTCAGCGGAATCGTGACGCTCTTGTCCTCGATCAGCATTCTGCCGCGCGAGGCTTTGCCGGTCAGTGTCGCCGCCGTCTTGGATTCCAGGTAGTACTTTTGCACTGCAAACATTGCGAGCGTGATGCACAGCAGCACGACCGCCATCGCCGCCGCGCCCTGTTTGTCGTATGCGCCGGTGATCTGCAGATAGATCGTAGTGGCGAGCGTATCGTAGCTGCCGCCGATGATCATCGGGTTTGCGAAGTCGGCGATGGACTCGATGAACGTGACGAGGAACGCGTTGCCGAGGCCGGGGAGCAACAGCGGAAGCGTGACGCTCGTGAAAACTTTGAAGCGGGAAGCGCCCATATCCCGGGCGGCTTCTTCCAAAGAGGGATCGATGTTTTTCAACAACCCCTTCAGCATCATGTAGCAGACGGGGAAGAACGTCAGCGTTTGCACCGTGACAATGCCCCAGTAGCCGTAGACGCTGTTGTCATAGATGCCGAGCAGAAAGCGCGTGATCAAGCCCGCCTTGCCGAACAGCATGATCATGGACAAGCTCAGCACGAAGGGCGGGGAAACGACGGGCAGCATCGAGACGACCTTGAACAGGCCTCCGACGAGCTTTCGCATCCGCACATAGACCTCCACATAGGCGAACAGCAGACCGACCGCTGTGGAAAGAATGCCTACCATGAAGCCAACCTTCAGCGTGTTGGTGATGGAACGGGTGAAGTTCGGCATGTTCATAATCCGGCGGAACGTGTCGAGCGTGATGCGTCCGTCACTGACCACACTGTCCACGAGCAGGATTGCCAAAGGATAGAGGATAAACAGCGTAAGGAACGCGATCAAAAGCACGATGGTGGTTACCATAATCGGATCGGCCATCAGCTTTTTGCGGTCCAACGCCGCGCCGTGCGCAGTTTTTGCCATTGAGCGGCCTCCTTTCATTGATTGAAAAACGATCCCCGCCCCACCGGGGCGGGGATCGCAGCCTGAATCAGCTTACATTCCCGATTGATTCCGTGTTATTCCGTCTTGAAACGATCGTCGCCGCCGTTGAGCGCCTGCATGACCTCTCCGATATAGGTCTTGGTGTTCTTCTTGGCGTCGTCAAAGTCGTATGCCATGACGTTGTTGGGATCGAGACCGAACTTGGAGGCCTGCTCCGGCTGCTTCGCGTTGTCGATGACGAGGAACTGGTAGGAACCGTTCTGCGCACCCAGCTCAACGCAATCCGGGCTCAGCGCGTATTCAATCCACAGCTTCGCAGCATTCGGATGCTTGCAGCCCTTGAAGATTGCGGTTGCGCCTACCTCGAAGGAGGTACCGCTGGACGGAATGACAAGTGCGACGTTCTCGTAACCGTTGTCGACGATCTGCGTGATGCCATCATGCAGGAAGCCGATGCCGATGACGCACTCACCGGTGCCGACGTTCTTGGACGGGCCGGAGCCGGACTTCGTGTAAACATGAATGTTCTTGTCGAGATCGACGAGGTACTGGATGCCCGCGTCGTGGCCGTACTTCTGAATCATCGTATTGATGACCAGCTTCGCGGTACCTGCAGTGTTGTAGTTGGACAGCCAGATCAGGTCCTTATACTCCGGCTTGAGCAGGTCCTGCCAATCCTGGGGCGCTTCGAGACCGAGACGAGCAAGCTCGTCCGTGTTGACCATAAAGCCGAGGATGCCCTTATAGATGCCGTACCAGTTGCCGTCCGGATCACGATACTGCTTGTTCAGCAGGTGGCTCGCGTTCTGGGCCGCATAGGGCTCGAGGAGTCCTTCCGCCGCTACTACGTTGTAGGGATCGGTCGTGCCGCCGAACCAAACGTCAGCAGAGGGATTGCCGTTCTCTTCTTCAATCTTGCTCTGCACTTCGCCGGTGGACAGACGCTGATAGGTCACTTTGATATCATAGAGCTTTTCAAAGTTATCGCAGGCCGCGCGGAGATAATCTTCTTCGCAGGAACCGTAAACAACCAACTCACCCTCCGCTTTCGCAAGGGCCACCAGATCATTGTCAGCGGGCGCATCCGTCTTGGGTGCTTCCGTCGTTTTGCCGCAGCCGACCACTATGGCAAGAACCATGCACAGAGCCAGCATGACTGCAAAGACCTTTTTCATCTTCATCTTCCTCCTGAAATATTTTGCGGCCTTCTCCAAACCGCTGCGTACATTGTAGCCTTTTGTAAAGATTTTGTCAAGAGCTTTTGTGAAAGCGAGACGGTTTTGCATCTCGCGTTTTCGCTTGGCGGAAAAACTGATGCAGTAGCTTGGATCTGGGCCCACACCGTTAAGTGCCCAAACCCTGCTTGTGGATGTGAAATGCCACTGGCTAATGGCTTTACATTATCTAAGAAAAAAGGTTCTGAAGCTTATGTCGAGCCTCAATTCGATTATTGTTACCATTGACCTCTTTTGTCGTATGTTGGGTGGCATAGGTGACGGAACTGCGCGGAAGCTTCTTCGCGGAAACCATGTAGAGCATTTCTACATTCGCAATACCTATTTCATTCCCAAAGTCTCTATCATCGACTACCTTTTGAGTAGCGACTATGAAAC
>JAEEKE010000070.1 GCA_016282255.1 Bacillota bacterium | reverse complement strand
GACCTCGGCGTCATCGCCGAGATGGCGGACTACGTCGTGGTCATGTACGCGGGCCGCATCATCGAGAAGGGCACCGCGGCGGAGATCTTCCATAACCCCGCGCATCCCTACACCATCGGCCTGATGGCCTCCAAGCCCGTCGTCGGCAAGAGCGTCGAAAAGCTCTATTCGATCCCCGGCAAGGTCCCGAACCCCATCAACATGCCGAACTACTGCTACTTCAAGGATCGCTGCGAGATGTGCGTCAAGGGCTGCGAGGGTGCCTATCCCGAGATGGTCCACCTCACCGACACCCACGTCGTAAGCTGCTATCGCTACTACGATAAGAAGGAGGACTAAACCATGAGCAAGATCGATAAGGCCAGCCTTCAAATCGACAACACCTTTACCCCCGTCGAATACGATCCGCAGTACATCCTGATGGTCAACAACCTCAAGAAGTACTTCCCGATCAAGGGCGGTATGATCGCAAGGACCGTCGGCTACGTCAAGGCTGTCGACGGCATCACCTTCAACCTCAAGCGCGGCACCACGATGGGCCTCGTCGGCGAGTCCGGCTGCGGCAAGACCACCGTCGGCCGTACCATCCTTCGCCTCTCCGGCGAAAAGACAGGCGGCCAGGTGCTGTTCAACGGCAAGGAGGTCTACGACCTCTCCGCCGAGGAGATGCGCCATATGCGCACCAAGATGCAGATCATCTTCCAGGACCCGTTCTCCAGCCTCTCCCCGCGTCTTCCCGTCGGCGAGATCATCGGCGAAGCGGTCCGCGAGCATAAGCTCGTGCCCAAGGCCGAGTTCGACGACTACATCGACAACGTCATGGACAACTGCGGTCTGCAGCCCTTCCATAAGGACCGTTATCCGCACGAGTTCTCCGGCGGCCAGCGCCAGCGTATCTGCATCGCCCGCGCGCTCGCGATGAACCCCGAGTTCGTCGTCTGCGACGAGCCCGTCTCCGCTCTGGACGTTTCGATCCAGGCGCAGATCATCAACCTGCTCAACGACCTGCAGGAGAAGTATAAGCTGACCTACCTGTTCATCTCGCACGACCTCTCCGTCGTCGAGCATATTTCGGACACCGTCGGCGTCATGTACCTCGGCAGCCTCGTTGAATACGGCACCACTGAGGATATCTTCGGCGAGCCGCTGCATCCCTACACCAAGGCGCTGTTCTCCGCCATCCCGATCCCCGATCCCGATGCGAAGATGAAGCGTATCGTGCTCGAGGGCTCCATTCCTTCCCCCGCGAACCCGCCCGCAGGCTGCAAGTTCCACACCCGCTGCGCGAACTGCATGGAGATCTGCAAAACGGTCAAGCCCGAGTGGAAGGAGCTCCGTCCCGGTCACTTCTGCGCATGCCATCTCTACGACGACATGCCCGAGGTGCACGAGAACGAAACGCCCGCAGCCGAGGAATGACCGAACTGAATGGCAAACGATCCGAGAAAAAAGCATGATGACGACGACGGCCGCGTGATCGCCGACATGAGCGAGGTCACCAGGCCGAACCTCTGGAGCTTCCGATTCCCTTCGAGCGCCCCATGGCACCGCAAGGAGAGGGAGGCGGCTGCCGATATCCAGCAGACCGAGGCGAAGTACGATCCCAACAAGCAGCTCACGCCCGAGGAAAGGCGTTCCTACATCCTCGCCGCCGTGGGCGCCGGGCTCGGCATCGCCGCCGTCTTCGGAGTCGTATTCGCGATCTTCATCATACTGATCGGCCACGTCCATTTCTAAGCAGCACAAAAGGGCCGCACTTCGGTGCGGTCCTTTTTGATGCCGGTTTTTGCAGCTGCGCGGAGCGTATAAACGATCATTCAAATCTTGACTTTGCCGCCGTTTGGAATATAATAAGAATGAATCCCCGGAGGTATTTATCATGAAAAGGCTGACTGCATTTTTGATCGCACTGCTGCTCGCGCTGACGGCGCTGCCCGCGCTCGCCGAAGCTTCGTTTGAGACGCGCACGCCCCGCACCGAGCTGCTGGATTTCACCAACGTCACTTCGCCGGTATCCAATTCGTCGGAGGGCTGGTCCTACGAGCCCACCGGCAGCAACGGCAAGCCCCTGCTCCGCCTCAACGGCTACGGCACCGCGAGCGCCCACAGCGCGCCGATAAAGCTCCGCCGCGATTCCACCATAATCGTCACCGGCAACTGCTATATCGACAACAACTGCATGGGCACGGCGACCAACGTCATCGAGAGCGCGCCCGACGGCTTTCTTAAGATCGAGGGCACCGGCACGCTGAACCTCTATGCCGAGAACTACAACGGCTCCTGCATCAGCATCCCGACCGGCGGCGCGAACGACAACAGCGAGTTCCTCTATATCAACGATATCACCGTCAACTGCCACGGCATGATGGCCGATAACTACAACGCCGCCACGCTCAAGCCCTGCATCTACGCCAACCACAACTGCGAGCTGCACAACGCCACCGTCAACACCCACTACGGCCGCGGCGGCATCATCGTGGAGGGCTATTCGCCCCTCTACGGCGTAAATGAGGAGAATGCAAACGTCCTTCTCATCGAGAACAGCACCGTCAACATCCAGAACTCCAATAACAACAATCTCTGGAACTTCGCCGAGGGCATCCGCATCCAGTTCGGCAAGATGCGCTTCGTGAACAGCAATATCACCATCAACGCCGGCGCGAACAGCATCTATTCAAGGCTCTCGCTCAATATCGAGAGCGGCACGGTCAACGTCCGCTCGACGCCGCTCAGCACCTATTCGCCGATCATCATGTGCACCAACCTGATCGTCGGCAGCGGCGTGCAGAACCTCTATTTCGGCACGACGCGCTACACGGGCACCACGATCATCCGCTACGACGATTCCTACCTGCCCGCGCCCTGCCAGTGCGCCTCGAATATCGTCTTCGACGTCGGCGGCTTTGCGAACGATGAGTTCTATGCCGCGCCCGATCCGAACAACGGCGGCCTTCCGGCCATCAAGCTGCACCGCTCGGGCAGCTCGGTCCACACCGTTTCGTTCTACGGTATCGATGGCGAGCTGATCTCCACCGTCTACGTTGAGGACGGCGGCGCGGCGACGGCGCCCGCGATGGCTCCGTACGTCACGAACGCCAGCGGCTGCTGGGTCTTCTGCGGCTGGGATACCGATTTCTCGAACGTCACCACGGACCTGACCGTGCACGCGGTCTACCGCCTCCTCGGCGACGTGGACCGCAACGGCGTCGTCAACATGACCGACGCCCTGCTCGTGATGCGCTATTCGATGCATATCCTCGATCTGGACGACGAGCAGCTCATCATAGCGAACGTCGACGGGAACAGCGCCGTCAACATGAGCGACGCCGTGCTCATCATGCGCTTCTCGATGCACCTTATCAATACCTTCCCGATAGCCGGTCAGTAAAGCGCTGACTTAACGGCATATACCAACAGGAACCAAATACCAAGGAGGCAAATACATGAAAAAGTTCTTAGCTCTGATCACCGCGCTGCTGCTCGTTCTTGCGGCGCTCCCCGTTTTCGCCGTTCCCGAGACCCCCGCGCTCAGGACCGCCCGCACCGAGCTGCTCGACCTTTCCGAGCTTACGGAGGCGGCCGCGAACGAGGATGAGGGCTGGGCATTCGATCCCGCCGGCAACGACGGCGAGCCGCAGCTCCAGCTCAATAACTACGGCTCCGAGGAGGCCCACAGCGCTCCCATCAAGGTCCCCGCAAACTGCACCGTCGTCGTCACGGGCGACTGCTACATCGATAATATCGTGACAAGCCCCGATATCGAGATGCCCGCCTTGCTCAGCGCGGGCGACGGATATCTGAGGATCGAAGGCACCGGCACGCTGAATCTGTATGCCGAAGAAGTCCATCTTCAAAACTATTACCCTATATCACAACCGGGAACTGCTTATAACGGAAGCTGCATTTGCCTGCCCTTAGGCTCCGTCAGCAACGATTACACCGAGATCCTTTACATCAACGACGTGACCATCCACTGCTACGGCAGGGAACGCACAAGCTCCAACACAGGCCGTGAGCCGGCCTGCATCTTCGCGCAGGTCACCGCCGAGATCAGAAACGCCACGATCACCACTCACTGGGGCCAGTACGGCATTCGCTGCAACGGCCAATCCATGACCGGCGGCGCCAACGAGGAAAACGGCCGGACCCTTGTTATCGAGAACAGCAATATCGATATCCAGAACGAAAGCGCTAACGGGCTGTGGAACTATGCCTTCGGTATCTATCAGGATCAGGGAATGATCCACATCAAGAACAGCAACATCAATATCAACGCAGGCTCAAAAAGTATCTCTGCCACGATCTGTCTGAGAGTAGAAGGCGGCAGGCTCAACGTCCGTTCCACTGCCACAAGCAGTGCCGATAGCGCAGCGATCGTGTTCTGCAGCCGCCTGATCGTCGAAGGCGAACTTGAAGAGCTCTATTTCGGAGCCAAAAGCCCGGCCAGCGCAAAGGTCATCGCTTACTCGACCGCCGCTTATCTCAACCACGACAGCGAGCTCGGAGAGGGCCTTGAAGTCGCGATCGGCACCTTTGACAACAACCGCTTCGCAGGCGCTCCCGATCCCGATAATAACAATCTCCCCGCCCTGAAGATCGTTCCCGGCGGCGAGGAACCGCCCGTCGAGACCCACACCGTCTCCTTCTACGGCTTCGGCGACGAGCTGATCGAGGCCGTCGAGGTCGCGGACGGCGAGGCCGCCGAGGCGCCCGAGGTCCCCGCAGAGATCGAGACGGAGAACGGTACCTATATCTTCTATGAGTGGGACGCCGACTTCTCCGAGGTCACCGAGGATATCGAGGTGCACGCGGTGTATCTGCTCCGCGGCGACGTCGATTTCAACGGTGCTGTCGACATCAACGATGCGCTGGCCGTGCTCAGGGCCGCGATGAACATCATCGAGTTCAACGATGAGCAGACCCTCGTCGGCGATTACGACGGCAGCGGCACGCTGGATATCAACGACGCGCTGTACATCCTCAGGAAGTCCATGAACATTTCCTGATAAAAAGAAAACAGCCGCAGCAGCGGCTTGAATGAAAAGAGCACCGGAGTTTTCCCCGGTGCTCCTTCGTTTTTTCAGTCTACGCTCTGTCCCCTGTATCGTCGACGAAGCCGTCCCTGTGCCAGCCGCCGAATACCGCATGCAGCGTAAACGGCGTGATCGGCCCGAAATCGAGCCGCGCGGTATCCACAGGCCTCCCGTCCCCGGAGACGGAGAGCGTTATATGCGGCGTTTTGACGCCGTCTGCGAGCGCGCGTACGCGTTCCGATGCCGAGGCAAGCCGAACGAGCAGGCCCTCGTTGTTTTCGTCGCGCCCGTAGCCAAGGGCCTCAAGCTCCGCCTGTTCGCCGAACAGCGCCGTATCGACCTCGTCGGGCCGGTAGGCGAGGGTCATATGCGTATGCTCTATCGGTTTTGCCAAACGCTCATATCCGAGGCCGCGAAGGCGCGCGTCGAGCTCGTGCCGGGATACGAACAGGGCGATATAGTTATAGGGATGGCTGCTCACGGGGCTCCTTTCGTCATGGGGCGGGGGAGGGTATCCAAAAGGGACCGCGCTGCGGTCCCTTTCGCTTGTTTTGTAAGGGGCTTATTCCGCTTCAGCGGGGGCTTCCTCCTCGGGGAAGAGGATGTTGTCCTCGGTCTCGGCATCGAAGAAATGCATGACCTTGCCGGAGAAGGTGATGTTGAGCTTCGCGCCCGAAACGAGCGAGTCGCGCTGCTCGTGGTCGAGATCGATCGTGGGGACGCGGACGATGATGCGCGTGCCGTCCTCGGTGAAGACGTGCAGGTGCAGCTCGCTGCCCATCATCTCGTTGACCTCGAGCGTGACGGGGATCGTGTTCTTTGCGGGCTCCTTGGCCAGCACGATATGCTCGGGACGTACGCCGAGGATGATCTCGCGGCTCGCGATATCGCGCTCCTTCAGCATATCGCCCTTGATGCCGTCGACCTCGATCATCGAGCCGAACGGCGTCACGTAGTAGCTGTTGCCCTCGCGCACGAGGTTCGTCTTCATGACGTTCATCTTCGGCGCGCCGATGAATTCGGCGACGAACAGGTTCTTCGGCATCTCGAACACCTCGGTGGGGGTGCCGACCTGCTTGATGTAGCCGTCCTTCATGATGACGATGCGGTCGCCGAGCGTCATTGCCTCGGTCTGGTCATGGGTGACGTAGACGAAGGTGGTGTCGAGCTTCTGACGGAGCAGGATGATCTCGGCGCGCATCTGGTTGCGGAGCTTTGCATCCAGGTTCGAAAGGGGCTCGTCCATCAGGAACACCTTGCTGTCGCGCACCATCGCGCGGCCGATCGCGACGCGCTGACGCTGGCCGCCGGAGAGCGCGCGGGGCTTGCGCATCAGGTAATCGGTGATGCCCAGGATCTCCGCGGCGTTGGTGACCTTCTCGTAGATCACGTCCTCGGGGACCTTCTGCAGGCGCAGGGAGAAGGCGATGTTGTCATAAACGGTCATGTGCGGGTACAGCGCGTAGTTCTGGAAGACCATCGCGATGCCGCGGTCCTTCGGCTGCAGATCGTTGACGACCTCGCCGTCGATCTCCACCGTGCCGTCGCTGATGTCCTCCAGGCCGGCGACCATGCGCAGCGTGGTGCTCTTGCCGCAGCCGGAAGGGCCGACAAAGACGACGAATTCCTTGTCCTTGATGTCCAGATCGAAGTCATGGACGGCGACAACATTGTTGTCGTATACTTTCTTGACTTTCGTCAGTTTCACACTAGCCATATTTTCAGCTCCTTTTCAATATCAGCCCTTGACGGCGCCGCCGGTGACACCTTCGACATAGTACTTCTGCAGGAACATGAACAGCAACGCAACCGGCAGCGCGACGATCACACCGCCCGCGCAGAACATGGTGTAGCGTTGACTGATCATGTCAGGCGTCAACCATTTCCACAAACCTACCGCTACGTTCATGCCTTTGAGATTTTCAAAGGAGACGTACTTGGCAAACACGAAGTCGCCCCAGGGTCCCATGAAAGCGGTCAGAATGGTGTAGATAACAATGGGTTTGGCCAGCGGCAGGATGATCTTTGTCAGCACCTGCGCTCTTGTCGCGCCGTCCACGCGCGCCGCCTCATCCAGCGACTTGGGGATCGTATCAAAGAAGCCCTTCGATACATAGTAGCCCATGCCGG
>JAEEKE010000069.1 GCA_016282255.1 Bacillota bacterium | reverse complement strand
GCATCCTCTACGAAGCCCAGCTCGGCGCTCTGCGCGATATCGACTTCGGCATCTATCCCTACACCAGCTCGTCCTCGCCCCTCGCGGCCTACGCCCCGATCGGCAGCGGCACGCCGGATATCCCGGTCAACCGCGTCATCGGCATAGTCAAGGCGTATTCGAGCTGCGTGGGCGAAGGCCCGTTCACCTGCGAATGGTTCGGCGAAAAGGCCGAGGAGCTGCGCGAGGCCGGCGGCGAATACGGCGCCGCGACCGGCAGACCCAGGCGCGTGGGCCCGATCGATATCCCCGCCACGCGCTACGGCGTGAGGATGCAGGGCGCGACCGAGATTGCCCTGACCAAGCTCGACGTGCTCTCCTATATGGAAGAGATACCGGTCTGCATCGAATACGAGCTCGACGGCGAGAGGACGGGCGAGTTCCCGTTCCCCGCGCGGCTTGAAAAGGCCAAGCCCGTGGAGATCACCATGCCCGGCTGGAACTGCGATATCAGCGGCGTGCGCTGCTTCGAGGACCTGCCCGAGACCGCCAGGAATTACGTCCTGTTCATCGAGGAAAAGCTCGGCGTGCATATCTCCTACGTCTCCGTCGGCGCGGAGAGGGAAGCGATAATACTGAGGTAATAATCAATGAAACCCACCTATGAATCCCCGCTCTGTTCGCGCTACGCGTCGGACTACATGAAGCATCTCTTCTCGCCGGACATGCGTTACCGCACCTGGCGGAAGCTCTGGGTCGCGCTCGCCCGGGCGGAGCATCAGCTCGGCCTGCCCGTGACCGAGGAACAGGTGGCGGAGCTCGAGGCGCACGTCGCCGACGAGATCGACTACGAGGCCGTGGCCGAGAAGGAGAAGCTGCTCAGGCACGACGTCATGGCGCATATTCACGTCTACGGCGAGAGCTGCCCCTCCGCGGCCGGCATCATCCACCTCGGCGCCACGAGCTGCTTCGTGACCGACAACGCCGACCTTATGCTCTACCGCGATGCGCTCCGCTATATCCGCGGGGAGCTGGCCGCCGTCATCAAGGCGCTCTGCGGCTTCGCGATGGAGTACCGCGAGCTGCCGACCCTCGGCTACACGCATTTTCAGCCCGCGCAGCTCGTGACCGTCGGCAAAAGGGCGACGCTCTGGGCGCAGGACTTCCTGCTGGATCTTGAGGAGCTCGATTTCGTTATCGAACACCTCCGCTTCCACGGCTGCCGCGGCACCACCGGCACCGACGCGAGCTTCCTCTCCCTGTTCGACGGCGATGAGGAGAAGGTCAAGCGCCTTTCGATGCTGATCGCCGGGGAATGCGGCTTCGATACGCTCTTCCCCGTGGCGGGGCAGACGTACCCGAGGAAGTACGACAGCCGCATCCTGAACGTGCTCTCCGCGATCGCCCAGAGCGCGTACCGCTTCGCGAACGACATGCGCCTTTTGCAGCATCTGCGCCAGGTGGAGGAGCCGTTCGAGAAGGACCAGGTCGGCTCCAGCGCGATGGCCTACAAGCGCAACCCGATGCGCTGCGAACGCATCTGCTCGCTCTCGCGCTACATAATGGCGGACGCGATGAACGCCCCGATGACGGCCTCGACCCAGTGGTTCGAGCGCACGCTCGACGATTCCGCCAACCGCCGCATCTCGCTGCCCGAGGGCTTCCTCGCCTGCGACGCGGTGCTGCGCCTGATGCGGAACGTGACCGCCGGCATCCGCGTGAACCCGAAGGTCATCGAAAAGGCCGTGCTCGAATACCTGCCGTTCATCGCCACCGAGAACCTGCTGATGACCGCCGTCAAAAAGGGCGGCGACAGGCAGGCGCTCCACGAGGTGATCCGCAGGAACTCCATGGAGGCCACCGCCCGTATGAAGGAGGGCGAAAGCTGCGACCTGCTCGACCGCCTCGCGAACGATCCCGAATTCCCGCTCAGCAGGGAGGAGATCACCGCCGTGCTCGATCCCAAAGCCTTCACGGGCAGGAGCGCGCGCCAGGTGGAGGAATTCGTCGCCGCGCTCGACCTCGGCGAAACGAACACCGACGAGGTCACTATAAACGTTTAAAAAACTATGTCTAAAACAGTTATAAAACTTGCTGCGCTGCTGATTGCCCTTATTTTTGCCATAACCGCCTGCGCCCCCGTAAAAAAGCCCTCGCCGCTCGCGGAGGACGACGGCCCCGAGCCGGCGCTCGGCAGGGTGCTGACGTCGCAAAACGAGGTCACGCTCAAGGGCATAAGGCTCTCGGACGGGGATGTCTATTCCGTTCCGTTCGCGCTCGAGGGCGTAAACGCCGAATTCGCTGTGAACGACTGGATCGAGATGTGCATCGATTACGTCTATTCGGGCACGGGCGGCAAGCTGGGCGTGTGGCTTTTCCCGCACCGCGATATCGCCGAATACTCCCAGCTTGATATGCTGGGCGGGAACGCCTATTTCTGCGAATACGAGTTCCCCTACGAGACCTATCCCGACCCGCTCGAGGACGGCTTCATCCTCGAGGAGTCCGAGGCCGCGCCCGGGCTCTACGATATGCTCTTCACCTGGAACGGCGAGATCTTCGCAAGAACGGTGCTGCGCTTCACCGGGTCGCATTGAAAACCTAACATTTTAAACATAAGGGCGGTCCTGTCAAGACCGCCCTTTTCACATCTTTATACTTTCCTCAGCCGTTCGCGTACAGCTTGCCCACTATCCAGTTCGAGAGCCTGGTCGGCAGCATCTTTCCCAGCAGGCAGCAGGCCTTGTACTGTATGCCGACGCTCGAGAGGGGCTTGGGGTTCCTCTTCTTCGAGAGGGCGTACATGCGCTTCGCGATCGCGGAGGGCGGCATGCCGTTCCTTTCGTCGTGCTCCATCGTGGCGACGGACTTCTTCAGCGCCTTATAGACCTCCTCGCCGCTCGCCTCCTTGGCGCGCGCGTCGGTAAAGCCGGTTTGAATATCCCCGGGCAGCACGGCGCAGAGCTTGATCCCGAAGGGCCGCACCTCGTTCGCGGTCGCGAGCACGAGGGAGTTGAGCGCGGCCTTGGTGGCGGAGTAATACGCCTGGAACGGGATCGACAGCGCGCCGGCGACGGAGCTGGTGACGATGATCGTGCCGCTCTTCTGATCGCGCATAGGCTCGAGCGCGGCCTTGATGCAGGCGGCGGTGCCGAAGAAATTGACGTCGAACTGGCGCTTGGCCTCGCTCAGATCGGTGAACTCCACCGCGCCGGAGATGCCGAAGCCCGCGTTGCAGACCAGCACGTCGAGCCGGCCCTCCCTTGAAACGACCTCGCCGATCGCGGCCTTGACCGCGGCCTCGTCGGTGACGTCGGCCGAAAGGCTGATGACGGCTTCCTCGGGGCAGGGACGGCGGGAGAGGCCGTAGACCCTGTCGCCGTTCTCCGAAAACACCCGGCAGGCGGCAAGGCCGATGCCGCTCGAAGCGCCGGTGATAAGTACGATTCGCTGTGCCATTTTTTCGACTCCTTTAAATACAATGCGCGGGCGTGTTGCCGCCCGCGGGAAAGGCTTATTCCGTTTTCAGCACCTTATCTATTATCTCGAGCGCTTCGTCGAGCAGCTCGGTCGTGAGGGTCGCCATATAGCTGGTGCGCAGCAGGCTCTCTCCCGGAGGGGTGGCGGGGGGCAGCACGGGGTTGACGTACACGCCCTCGTCGTACAGCTCCTTCGCCTTGCGGAAGGTGCGGAACTCCTCGTAGGTGTAGATCGGGATGATCGGGGTCGGGCTGTCGATGATCCTGATGCCGCGTTCGATAAGTTCCTTGCGCATATGCGCCGCGAGCTCGCCAAGGTGCGTGACCATCTCGGGATGCTCCTTGAGGATATGCAGCGCTTCGATCGTGGTCGCCGCGTTGGCCGGGGGGATGGACGCGCAGAAGATGAACGGGCGGGAGGTGTGGCGAACGTAGTGCACCACGCGCTTATCGGCCACCATATAGCCGCCGAGGGAGGCGAGGGACTTGGAGAAGGTGCCCATGATGATGTCCACCCTGTCGGTCAGGCCGAAATAATCCGCCGTACCGCGGCCGCCGCGCCCGAGGACGCCCAGGCCGTGCGCATCGTCGACCATGACGCGCGCGTTGTATTTCTTGGCAAGGTCGCAGATCTCGGGGAGCTTGGCGATATCGCCGCCCATCGAGAACACGCCGTCGGTCACGATCAGCTTGCCGCTCTCGAGCGGGACGCTCTGAAGGGCGGTCTCGAGATGCACCATGTCGCTGTGGTTGAAGCGGATGGTCTTGGCCCAGCTCAGCTTGCAGCCGTCGTAGATGCTGGCGTGGTTCTCCTTGTCGCAGAAGATGTAGTCGCCCCTGCCCGCGATCGCGGAGATGATGCCGAGATTGCTCTGGAAGCCGGTGGAGAACGTCATGCAGTCCTCCTTGCCGATGAACTCCGCAAGCTCTTTCTCAAGCTGCACGTGCAGGTCCAGCGTGCCGTTCAGGAAGCGGGAGCCGGAGCAGCCGGAGCCGTATTTTTCGATCGCTTTGACGCCCGCCTCTATGACGCGGGGGTGGCTGGTGAGTCCGAGATAGTTGTTACTGCCGAGCATGATGCGGCGCTTGCCTTCCATCAGAACTTCGGGTCCCTGGCGGGATTCGAGCTCGTGAAAATAGGGGTAGATGCCCTCCGCGATGGCGCGGTCCACAAGCTCATGCTTGCATTTATCGAAAAGATCCATATAAAACTTTTGCCCTTTCTCGGGGCGCTCCTCGGTATGAATGGCGGGCAGGATGAATAAAGAATGAAAAACTACCCTACCCTTTAATATACAACAGATACGCCGCTTTGTCAAGAAAAATCAGCTTTTTGGGCACGAGAAAGCTGATTTTGGGCATGAAAAAAGCGGGGCGCAGACCCCGCTTGAAAACCGGTATCGATCCGTCAGGAAACGCCCAGCGCCATGCGCATGATGATGATCGCGTCGGAAACGGTGACGGCTCCGTCGCCGTCCATATCCCCGCGGAGGCGCTGCCCGGGCTCGAGGGCGATGACGCCCATCGCGTGGCGCATGGCGAGCAGAGCGTCTATGACGTCGACGGCCCCGCTCGAGTCCACGTCGCCGGCCTCGGCGGCGTATTCGCCCCGGAGGGTATCCAGCCAGCCGGAAACGAGCGCGAAAAGCTCGTCGTGATCCGCGATGCTGCCGACGATCCGTTCGCGCAGGCAGCCGTACCGGTCCACGATCAGCGTTTGCGGGATGTGGAAGTATTCGTTCTCCGGTTCGCCGTCCGAAGCGACGAAGAGCAGCTCGGGGCACATCACCATCTGCTCCCAGGTGTAGCCGTGCTCTAAGCAGAACTCTATCGCCTGCGGGACCTGCGAGGGGTCGCTGCCGTAATAAAGAGCGCCGAGAACGAAGACGTCCGCCCCGGGCGTTTCGGAATAATGCTCGTGGAGCTGCTGAAAGGCCGGCATTTCGTTCCAGCACGGGCCGCACCAGCGCTGCCAGATATTGATCACGGTCAGCTCCGAGGAGCTGAAGACCGAGCCGTCGATCGGCTCGCCGGAGAAGGTGACGGAGCTGAAGCCGGAAAGATCGGTCCCGATCACGCTTTCGGCGCTTATCGGCAGTGAGATGAAAAGAAGGGCGGCAAGCATGAGCGCCGCAAGCGCCCCGGCGCGTTTCGAGTGAAGCATATACTCTCCCTTCCCGCCGCATGGCGGGCATAATTTTTTATACGGTGATTATAGCAAAACGCGCGGCCCGCGTCAACCGGACCGCCCGCTGCGGGAAAAGAAAACTCCCCGGCGGGGAAGCCGGGGAGAGGGTTCGTGAGGCTCAGCCGATGCCCAGCGCCATGCGCATTATCAGCAGCGCGTCGGTGACGGTCACGGTGCCGTTCCCGTCGACGTCGGCATTTATAAGGCCCTGGCCGGAGAGGGTGATGATGCCCATCGAGTGGCGCATAGCGAGCAGCGCGTCGGTGACGGTCACGCTGCCGTCAAGGTCCACGTCGCCGATAAGGCCGGTCTGGACCTCGGTAAAGCGGGCGATAAGGGCGGTGGGGGCGGTGCCGTAGAACCGAAGCTCCGGCTCCTCGGAGAGCAGCGTGCCGGAGGCATTGAACCAGCCGATGAACTCGGCGCCCTCGTCGGGCACGGCGTAGACCGCGCGGGTGGTGGCGGTGGTGATGGACTCCACGCCGACCGTGCCGTCGCCCTCGGCGCTTACGCGGTTCGTGAACAGGTAGCTGCTGTGGCTCATGTCGATCTCCGTCATGCGGTTATCCTTGCAGTAGAGGTCGCGAAGCTGCGTGTTGCGGGAGATATCGAGCTCGGTCATCGCGGTCGCGGAGCAGTTGAGCACTGCCAGCGAGGTGTGCTGCGACACGTCGATGGAGGAGATCGGGTTGCCTCCGAAGCTGAGGATCACGAGGCTGCGGTTGTTGGCGACGTTCAGCTCCGAAAGCCTGTTGCGCGAGCAGTTGAGGTAGCCGAGCTGCGTGTTGGAGGAAAGATCGAGCGTTTCGATGCGGTTGTCGTAGCAGTAGAGCGTGTTGAGCGCGGTGCAGCCCGAGACGTTCAGCGCCTCGATGCGGTTGGTATAGACGTGCACGAGGTTCAGCGAGGTGCAGTCCGAAAGGTCGAGCGAGCCCACGAGGCCGCCAAGATTCGCGAGCTTGACCTCCTGGATGCGCTTGTTGCTGCCGGAAGTGAAGGTGAAATGATGGGTGCCCCAGGTGTTGGGGTCGCTCGGGTCGTAGCCGGAGCTCAGCCATTCGCCGTTCTTCTTGCCGTTTGAGTTCGTCTGCTCGAGGAACGAGGCGATGGCGTTGTAATCATGGGCGTTATAGCCCGAGGGCACGGTCCAGCAGGGGCCGACCTCGGCGCGGACGGCGAACGGAACGAGCGCGAAAAGCATCAGGCACGCGAGCGCGGCCGCGAAAAGCTTTGTGATCCTGGTCATATCGGAAAGCCTCCTTGATTTGCTGGGGGTATTATACCACAGCCCGACGCAAAAATAAACAGCGTCACGCCGTCGTTTTCGAAAAAAAGCCCTCCGGAGAGGGAGGGCTCGGTTCAGCGTTCGGGGGCCGTTTCGTCGGGCGCGGCCTTGAGCAGCATATGCCTGTGGAGCAGCAGCACGTAGGCCGTGTAGATCAGCACGTTGAAGACGGCCAGATTGAAAAGCTTCAGCCCGCTCTCGAACAGGTAGTGTCCGTAGGTGACGCAGGTGACGATGTGCAGCGGCACGAGCAGCAGCACGGAGCGGAAGCACCACACGGCCGTGATCAGCGCGAGGATCTCGTAGACGTAGCCGTAGCGCTCGTGCATTGCGGGCAGGAACAGCACCGCGGTGTAGGCGAGGATGAACGCCATCGCAAAGCAGTTACCGAGCGTCAGCCGCACCTTCTTATGAGACCACAGCGCCATATAGCCCCCCAGCAGGCAGACCGTCAGCAGGACGGCGATAACGTGGAACTGCTGATAATACTCCTTGAGCGAAACGGTCCGCAGCAGCATCCAGAACGACGGATAGCTCAGCGCCATCATCTTGTAGGTGCTCGTCTGGTTGAAATAGATCGAAAAGACCTCTGCGAACCTGCGGCCCATCAGCAGCCCGGGCAGGGAGAGCAGGATCATCGTCGCGGGGACGGCGAGGAAGCAGAGGATCGAAAAGCTCTTTTTGCGGAAATAGGCGAACAGCAGGAACGGCAGCACGAATATCGCCTGCAGCTTGAACGCGAGCGCCGCGCCGAAGAGGATCAGCGAAGCGAGAGGGCGGTCGCGGAACATCATGTAGATCGAAAACACGCAGAAAAAGCAGTAGATCGAATCGCACTGCGCCCAGGCCGCGGAGTTGAGGAACACGATCGGCGAAAGCAGGACGGCGGCGTAGACGAGCACGCCCTTGAGGAGCCCGTTCTCCTTTTCGTTCTTTACCGTGATGAACATCGCGAGCAGCGCGAGCAGCAGGTCGAAGACGGTCGAGAAGAGCTTGTAGGCGTGCAGGGCCTCGATCGGCAGCAGCGTGAAGAGGCGGATGCAGAACTGATAGAGGATGTTGTAATTGCCCACCTGCTTCGTCATCGCCGCGGAGCCGCCGGTCTTGATCCTCTCATACCAGGGCAGCAGATACTCCTCGGCGTCCTTGGATACGAAGTCGCGCAGCAGCCAGCGGATCGCCAGCGCGAGCGCCGTGATCGCGACCCATGCAAACAGCAGCATATGCTTGTCCGCAAAGCCAAGGAAGTTCCGCTCCGCCTTGCAGATCAGCGGCTTCCCGACGCGTTTCGTTTTTTCGGTCTTCATATTTGTTTTCACCAATCCTTTCATGCTCCTATTAGGATACAATAGTCCTATACATAATACAACAATCGTGGGCCGCTTAATCTGACAAAAAAACGGGACGCACGGAAATATATTTTGGAAGGGGACGAAAAGCGGCGGATCGTTGTTCGCGCTTTCTCCGTCCCCGATAGCCCGAAGACGCAGCTTTCCCGTTTCAACGAAAAAAGCGCTTGCCGATTCCGCAAAAAAATAGTAAAATAATAAAGATGCGGGCGGTCCCGTTAAACGCCGCCCGGAACGAAACGCAAATCATTTCAAGGAGGATACACCCATGGCACTCAAAACATTCGACGAACTGGTAGCAAAGGTAAAATCCGGCAAAAAGAGCACGGTCGCGCTCGTCTGCGCGAACGACGCGCATGCGCTCGAGGCGGTCATCCACGCTTCGGACCTGGTAAACGCTGTGCTCGTTGTTGAGAAGGACAAGCTCGAGGATCTGTATAAGCTGCTCGAGGAGCACGGCAAGACCGCGGAGGATTATCCGATCGAGGTCGTGCCCGAGGGCATGCATCCCAGCGTATGCGCCGCGCAGCTCATCAAGCAGGGCAGGGCGGACTTCCTTATGAAGGGCAAGATCATGACCGGCAACCTGCTAAAGGGCGTGCTCGCGCCCGAGGCGGAGCTGCGCACCGGCAGCCTGATGAGCCACGTCATGCTGTTCGAGGTCCCCGGCTATCATAAGCTGCTCGGCGTCACCGACGGCGGCATGTGCACCTATCCCGACCTCGAGAAGAAGGTCGGCATCGTCAAGAACGCGGTCCAGTTCTTCCATAAGATCGGCGTCGAGAAGCCCAACGTGGCCGCCCTCTGCGCCATCGAGACCATCAATCCCAAGATGCCGGAGACCGTGGACGGCGACGCGCTCAAGCAGATGAGCCTCGCGGGAGAGCTCGGCGAATGCTACGTCGAGGGCCCGATCAGCTACGACCTTGCGATGGTGCCCGAGCTTTCGGCCGTCAAGGGCTACACCGCCTGCCCCTGCTGCGGTGATTTCGACATCCTGCTCGTGCCCGAGATCGTCGTCGGCAACGTGCTCGGCAAGTGCCTGACCTATACCTGCGGCGGCCGCATGGCGGGCCTGATCATGGGCTGCAAGGTCCCGATCGTCCTCACCAGCCGCGGCTCCAGCGCCGAGGAGAAGTATTACAGCCTCGCAATGGGCGCCGGTTTCGTGGGCGAATAAGACGCAGCCTTGGTCGACCGCGAGCGAACGCGAGCGCGCCGCGCCGAAGGCGCCGGTTAACCCTTCACGTTTGTGCGCAACAACTCGGAGAAAGCAATAACTGCATCTCCGGAAACGTAAGAAGCACAGGCCTTTCGTACCGTATGCGGTTGCTTTCGGCTTCGTAGGCGAGCAGATCAAAGCACCGGAGCACGGTGATACCGTAGGGGCGGCAACCTGCCGCCCGTTAACAAGCGGGTCCATATTGCTCCGGAGCATCACGCGTCCGTCACAAAGCGGGCGGCAGATTGCCGCTCCTACAAATGCCCCCTCAACCGCTGAGCACTCAGAATCGTTTATTATTTGAAGAAGGAGCAATATGAGCAGAATTCTTGTTATCAACCCCGGTTCCACCTCCACCAAGATCGCCGTTTTCGACGACGAGAAGCAGATCATGGCCGAGACGATCCGCCACCCGCTGGACGAGGTCAAGCAGTTTGCCTGGGTCATGGACCAGTTCGATTACCGCATGGCGCATATCAGCGAAGCGCTTGAAAGAAAGGGTATCGATAAGCGGAGCCTCGACTGCGTCATGGCGCGCGGCGGCCTGCTGCCCCCCGTGCCGAGCGGCGCGTTCGTCGTCAATCAGGAGATGATCGACTATTTCTACGCCGCGAAGGTCGACGTTCACATCTCCAATCTCGCATGCGTGCTCGCGGACGCGATCGCAAGGCCCCTCGGCATCCCCGCCATGGTCTACGACCCCGTCGCGGTGGACGAGCTGGAGGACGTCGCCAGGATCACCGGCATGCCCGAGATCCGCAAGGCGAGCCGCGGCCACGTGCTCAATTCCCGCGCGATGGCGAGGAAATGCGCCGAGGAGGTCCTCGGGAAAAAGCTTGAGGACTGCACGATCATCGTCGATCACATCGGCGGCGGCTGCTCGACCTGGCTCGTTCACAAGGGCCGCTGCATCGACTGTTACAGCGATGACGACGCGGGCTTCGCGCCCGAGCGCTGCGGCCGCATCCAGGCGATGAACCTTGCGATGCTCTGCTACAGCGGCAAGTACACGAAGGAAGAGATGAGCCGCTACATCCGCGGCAAATCCGGCCTTTCGGCCCTGCTCGGCACCAGCGACGCGATCGAGGTGGAAAAGATGATCGAGGCGGGCGACGAAAACGCGAAGCTCGTCTACGAGGCGATGGCGCGCAGCCACGCCAAGGGCATTGCGGACCTCGCGAGCGTCGTCTGCGGCAAGGTCGACCGCATCGTCATCACCGGCGGCCTTGCGCACAGCAAGATGCTGATGGACATGATCCGTCCCCACGTGGAGTGGATCGCGCCGATGCAGGTCATGGCGGGCGAGTTCGAGATGGAAGCGCTAGCGGCCGGCGGCCTGCGCGTGCTGCGCGGCGAGGAAAAGGCGCATGAGTTCCGCATCAATAAGGAATAATAAGCCCCATAAGGAGGAATAAATATGGAAATCATTCTGACCAAAGACAATTTCGACAGTGAGATCGGCGGCGAGACGCCCATCCTGGTGGACTTCTGGGCCACCTGGTGCCCGCCCTGCAAGATGCTGATGCCCATCATCGAGCAGCTTGCGAACGAATCCGACGGCAGCTACCGCATCGGCAAGGTCAACGTGGACGACAGCCCCGAGCTCGCGATGCGCTACGGCGTGCAGAACATCCCGACCATGATCGTTTTCAAAAACGGCGAGGAAGTCAACCGCGCGGTCGGCGTAAGGCCGAAAGCCGCCATACTCCAGATGCTGAAATAAACGCATAATACGGCTTTTATAAGCCTGTAAAGCTTGAAGGGCAATGAGCGGGGGGAAGACCCCCGTTCATGCCGGAAGGAACAAAAATGACGAACGTGAAAAGAAAAACGGCATTCATCCTTGCCGCGCTGATGCTTCTTGTGAGCCTTGCCGCCTGCGCGCCGACCGCGGTGACGCCCGAGGACCCGACCCCTGCGCCAGCGACCGAGGTCCCGACCGAGGCGCCGGAGGATACCCCCGCGCCCGCCGAAACGGCAGCGCCCGCCGGGGAGGAGATCGTGCTGACCAAGGAGAACTTCGATGACGAGATCGCCGGCGATACGCCCATCCTCGTGGACTTCTGGGCGAGCTGGTGCGGCCCCTGCATGCAGCTTGCGCCGATCGTGGAGGAGCTGGCCAAGCTCAGCGACGGCAGCTACCGCGTCGGCAAGGTCAACGTGGACGAGCAGATAGAGCTCGCCGAACGCTTCGAGATCAGCGCGATCCCGCTCGTGATCGTTTTCAGAAACGGCGAGGAGGTCGCCCGCAACCTCGGCCTGACCGACAGGGCGACGCTCGAGGCGCTGATCGAAAGCGCGAAATGACCGCCTAGAACCGAATATAAGGGGTGCTCAGCGCACCTCTTTTCCTTTACCACGTGCACAGCAGCCAGGCGATCGCGGCGAGCGCGAGCACGAGCAGCAGCACCAGCAGCCAGCGGGGGAAGAGGAACAAAAGGCCGGTCAGGACGGCGGCGGAAAGCAGTAAAATGAGCACGCGGATCGTGCGGGGGCTCATGCGCCGCCTGCGAAAGCGGACGCGCGGGCAGGCCGGGAACGGGCGAAGCGGGAACGGAAACATGGGCGGCTCCTTTGGATCGGGACTTTTCGGGCGGAAGCTTTTTCCGCCTTTTTTCATCGAATTATATTCGTTTTCGCGCCGATGCTTGCGGGTTTGGCGCCGCAAAAGGCAAAAATATTTTCGAAAAGGATGAAAAAAACGCCTTTAAGTATTGAAAACCTGCCCTGTTTAATGGTAGAATAGATATGTATAGGTATATGTTGTTGAACTATGCCTTGAGTTTGTCTGCGCGTGCGCTGAATTAAAACGCGCCCGCGGGCAAAGCTATTCCGCCCGGAAACGGGCCTGAACGGAGAGATTTATGGGTCTTTTTGAATTCAACGACGTCGGTATCGACCTCGGTACCTCCAGCGTCTTGGTTTACGTTAAAAACAAGGGCATCGTGCTTCGCGAGCCCTCCGTGGTCGCGGTCGAAAAGATCACGGGCCGCATCTACGCGGTCGGCGAGGAAGCCAGAAGGATGCTCGGCAGGACCCCGGGCAAGATCCTCGCGATCCGCCCGCTGAGGGACGGCGTCATTTCCAATTTCGACATCACCGAAAGGCTGCTTAGGCACTTCCTTAAAAAGGTAGTCGGCAACAGGCTTTTCTTTAAGCCGCGCGTGGTCGTATGCGTGCCCTCGGGCGTTACCGAGGTCGAGAAGCGCTCGGTCATCGAGGCCACCGAGGAGGCCGGCGCAAGGCATACCTACCTGATCGAGGAGCCCATCGCGGCGGCCATCGGCGCGGGTATCGACATCGTCCAGCCCCGCGGCAACATGGTCGTGGATATCGGCGGCGGCACCACGGACGTCGCGGTCATCTCCCTCGGCAACAGCGTGCTTTCCGAATCCATCAAGATCGCGGGCGACAAGTTCGATGATTCCATCGTCCGCTACATGCGCAAGAAGCATAACCTGCTTATCGGCGAGCGCACGGCCGAGGATATGAAGATCCGCATCGGCACGGCCTACCCGCGCAAGGAGCAGGTCTATATCGACGTCAAGGGCCGCAACATGATCTCCGGCCTGCCCCAGCAGATGACGATCGGCTCCAACGAGATGATCGACGCGCTCGAGGAGCCCCTGCAGCAGATCCTCGAGACGGTCCGCAACCTGTTCGAGCAGACCCCGCCCGAGCTCGCGAGCGATATCGCCGAAAACGGCATCTGTCTCACCGGCGGCGGCGCGCTGCTCTACGGCATGGACAAGCTCGTGGCCGAGCATACCAAGGTGCCCTGCTACGTGGCGGAGGATCCGATCTCCTGCGTGGCGATCGGCACCGGCAAGGTGCTCGACGGGCTCGACAAGGGCTACGCCAACTCCCTCTACGACTACCGCCGCGGCGATTATTTCGAGGCGTGAACTGAATAATCCCTTCGGGCGGTCATCCTGCCGCCCGTTTTTATTTCAAAAAATCCGAATAAATACTAAGCAAAGGAAGGGAAGAGCATATGACCGACTATTTAAAGCTTCAGAACGGCAGCGACATCAGGGGCGTTGCGATATCGATCCCCGGCGGGAAGCCGGTCGATCTTACCGAGGAGAGCGTCACGGGCATCGGCGCGTCGTTCGCGTGCTTCGCGGCGGCAAGGCTCGGCTGCAATATCCGCACCCTGCGCATCGCGATCGGCCGCGATTCCAGGCTCTCCGGCCCGCAGCTGACCGAATGGCTGATAAAGGGCATCACCTCGACCGGGGCGAGCGCGTTTGACGCCGGTATGGCCTCCACGCCGGCCATGTTCATGTGCTGCGTAAACGAGCTCCGCTTCGACGCCGGCATCATGGTCACGGCGAGCCATCTCCCGATGGAGCGCAACGGCATGAAGTTCTTCCTCGGCGCCCCCGCGGACGGCAAAGGCGAGGCGAACGGCCTTGAAAAGAAGGATATCTCATCGGTGCTCGCCTTCGCATCGGAGGCCTGCCGCGGCGGCGAGCCGATAGGCGAGGCCGGAAAAGAGGACGTCATGACGCCGTATATCGAGGGGCTGAAGAAGCACATCATTCAAGAGCTCGGCGAAAAGGAGGACGCAAAGCCCTTTGCCGGCATGCATTTCGTGGTGGACGCGGGCAACGGCGCGGGCGGCTTCTTTGCGGAAAGGCTGCTGCTGCCCCTGGGCGCGGATATCTCCGGCAGCCGCTTCCTCGAGCCCGACGGGCGCTTCCCGAACCACCAGCCCAACCCCGAGAATGCCGAGGCGATGCAGAGCATCGTCGAAGCCGTGGAAACGACCGGCGCCGACCTCGGCATCATCTTCGATACGGACGTCGACCGCGCGGGCGCGGTGCTGCCCACCGAAAACGGCGCGCTGCCGCTCGACCGCAACCGCCTGATCGCGCTGATGGCCGCGATCCTCAAAAACGAATACGGCCCGATCACGGTCGTCACCGATTCGATCACCTCCACGGGCCTGACCGACTTCATCGAGGGCCTCGGCTGCCGCCACCACCGCTTCAAGAGGGGCTACCGCAACGTCATCAACGAGGCAAAGCGCCTTTCGGCCGAGGGCGAGAACGCTATCTTCGCGATGGAGACGAGCGGGCACGGCGCTTTGAAGGAGAATTATTACCTCGACGACGGCGCCTATATCATCGTCAAGCTCCTTATCGAGTTCGTGCGCGCGAGGCGCCGCGGCGAGACGCTGGGCGGCCTGATCGCTGGGCTTGCCGAGCCCGAGGAGAGCAGCGAGGTGCGCCTGCCCGTGCTCGGGGAGGATTTCGCGGCCTATACCGAGGGCGTGCTCGAGGCCGTGGAAGCGTATTTTAACGATAAGCCGGGCTTCACTGTAGTAAAGCCCAATTACGAGGGCGTGCGCATCGGCGCGGACGCGGCGCACGGCGACGGCTGGTTCCTGATCAGACGCAGCCTGCACGATCCGCTGATGCCCGTTAACCTCGAATCCAACAGCCGGGGCGGCGTAAAGCGCCTTGCGGCGGCGCTTACCGAAGCGCTCGCGGGATTCGGCCTGCTCGATAGATCCGGCCTTGAAAAATTAGCGGAATAAAGGAAAAAATGGAATACTTCGATACCCACGCGCATCTTTCCGACGCGCGCTTCGATGAGGACCGCGAGGCGCTTATCGCCTCGCTCCCGGAGGCGGGGGTGACCCGCGTCATCGACGTGGCCTGCGACGTCCGCACGGCCGGCGCAACCGTCGCTCTTATAGAAAAACACCCGTTCATCTACGGCACCGTGGGCATGCACCCGCACGACGTCCGCTTCATGGACAATTCCATGATGGACCGCATCGAGACGCTCCTCGGGCATGAAAAGATGCTCGCCCTCGGCGAGATCGGCCTCGATTACTACTACGACCTCTCCCCGCGCGAGGACCAGAAGAAGTGGTTCGCCGAGCAGCTCGACCTCGCAAAGCAGCTGAATATGCCGGTCGTGCTGCATATCCGCGACGCGTTCGGCGACTGCATGGAGATCCTGCGCGCGCACCGCGACGGCCTCCGCGGCGTGATGCACTGCTATTCCGGCAGCTGGGAGACCGCGAAGGAATGCCTCGACCTGGGTCTGAGGTTCAGCTTCGGCGGCGCGGTCACGTTCAAAAACGCGAGGAAGCCCTGCGAGGTGGCCGCAAAGCTGCCCGCGGAGAGCATCATGCTGGAGACCGACTGCCCGTACCTGACGCCCGTGCCGCACCGCGGCAAACGCAACGATCCCTCGTTCGTGCATTACGCCTGCGAGAAGATCGCCGAACTGCGCGGCCTGACCGTTGAGGAGACCGCCGCGCTGACCTACAAGAACGCCTGCGACGCGTTCGGACTGTAAAAATTGTGCACCAATGGGGACGGTTCTCTTTGGTGCACAGGAATACTTATATTACCGTAAAATCTTAACGACAAACAGAAATTGTTTGCACCAAAGAGAACCGTCCCCATTTGTGCATGCTCCTCCGGAGCGGAAAGGGATAGGATATGTCCGAAAAGAAGCTTCATCACTACGACCTCAATGCGCTCGACAACATGGGTCAGCCGCATTACGCCTACTACTGCAATAAGGAGTGCGAGTTCTTCCCCTGCCACAAGCTGCCAGAGAACGGCTTTTTCAACTGCCTGTTCTGCTACTGCCCGCTCTACGCGCTTGGCGACAAATGCGGCGGCGGCTTCCGCTACACCGACAACGGCGTCAAGGACTGCTCTTCCTGCACTATCCCCCACAGCGAGATCGGCTACGCCTACGTGACGGGCAAGTTCTTCATGATCAGCGAGCTCGCCAAAAAGAACCGCACCGAGCCCGAACCCGAGCCGGTGCCCGTCTGCCAAGAGGACTGCCCCGAAGCCGGAAAATGCCCGTTCCTTAAGGAAAACAAGGGAGAAGAAAAACCCGAATGAGGCGCGCTTTCCTCCGCCGGGCCGCCGCGCTCGTAATACTCATTGCCGTTCTCGCTCTGCCTGCCTGCGCCGGGCGGGAGCCGCTCCGCGCGACCTTTACGGCGATGGATACCGTTATGACCTTCACGGTCTACGGCAAGAAGGCGAGCCTTGAGAACGCCGAAAGCACCGTGCGCGCGCTTGAAAAAAAGCTCTCCGTCACCGACGCGGGCAGCGAGATATACGCGATCAACGAGCACGGCGGCGGCTATGCGGACTCTGAGACGCTCGGGCTCATCCGCGCCGCGCTCGGTTTTGCGGAAAGGACGGGCGGCGCGCTCGATATCACGGTCTACCCTGCGGTGCGCGCCTGGGGCTTCACGACCGGCGAATACCGCGTGCCCTCGGATGAGGAGCTCTCGGCCCTGCTCGAAAAGGTGGACTGGACCGGCGTAATGACCGACTCCGGCGGCTGCAAGCTCCGGCAGGGCATGATGCTCGACCTCGGCGCCGTCGCGAAGGGCTATGCCTCCGACCGCCTCAGGGCTCAGCTCGAAGACGAGGGCGTCGAAAGCGCGATACTCAACCTCGGCGGCAACGTCATGTGCGTCGGCAAAAAGCCGGACGGCTCCGACTGGAGCGTCGCGATTACGGATCCCGAGGGCGGGGAATACGCCTGCGTTATTAAGGTCGGCGACGCGGCGGTCGTCACGAGCGGCGGCTACCAGCGGTTTTTCGAGCAGGACGGCGTCATCTACCGCCATATCATCGACCCCGCGACCGGCCGGCCCGTCGACAACGGCCTTGCGTCGGTCACCGTAATCGCCCAAAGCGGCCTGACCGCCGACGCGCTCTCCACCGCGCTCTACGTCATGGGCCTTGAAAAAGCGATCGAATTCTGGCGCGCGAGCGACGATTTCGAAGCCGTCTTCATAACCGAGGACGGGCGGCTGATCGCGACCGAGGGGATAGCTCCGGTGCTCTCCGTGCGGGGAAGGTTCCGGGGGACCGAGCCGGAGATCGTGAAAAAGTAAAAGGGGAAGGCGATAACTTGGCTGTCCCCGATCGGATGAAAAAAGCAGGCGCGGCCGATTGCCCGGCCGTCATAAGGATGTTTTGAAGAGCAGCTGCTATCGCTACATGTGATAACGCAGAGCTCTTCTTTTTGTAAAGCAGCAAGATTCGGTGTTCCGATAAAGCGCGCGTCCAAGCTTTCATATCCCAACGCCCTTTGATGCATGTATTCGCTGACAGTCAGCCCGCACTTCGCGGCGGCAGCTTCGATCTTCTTCTTTTCATTCTCCGTCAGCCTTACGGCCACCCGGGGAGGTTCCTTTTTTCTGCCCATGGCATCAACTCCTTTCCGTAATATGGGCAACAAAAAAGCGCCCGTGGTCGGACGCTATACGAATAGCTGTCGTTATAATTCTCCCATTCATAGTTCAATAACAGGTTCGAATATCAATCCCCGAGATAGATTATGCTCGATCAAAGCCTTGCGAAAGCGTTGAGATACTACAAGTGTCGAATACTCCAGGTTGCCTCCATAGCTGAAGCAGCGCGTGGTTTTCATTATGATCGATGACGGCTTTGCTTTTATAGCCAACTGCATCGGCTCGGCAAAGGTTTCCTTTCCGCAGACAGGACAGCGGAACCTTCTCGCTCCGGAGAGATCAATTTCGTCCAAGGCAAGAATTTCATTGATGCCAAGGTAGTAAAGATTGTCAACAGGCATATCGTTTTTTGATGAAAGCACCCGATTAAATGAAACCTCTATATCCGGGAAACAACCCAGCAATACTTGTTTTGCCCTTTCGGTGCAGAATAAATCATAGTCGGAAAGCGAATAGGTCCTGAAGAAATCCTGCGTATTGCGATGTTTGGGAGCGGTCCTAACGTAAAAAGGATCGCCCGAAGGAAACTTGTGCCTCGCTTTAGCTCCATCCTCATAGACCTCAACAATGCAAAACGAACGCTCCTCTTTTTCGAGGGTAACCTTAGCGTTGATACATCTGCATGTCAATAGATCGGCATTGTCAAGTTCCTTTTTTGAATAGACCGGAGAAGAAGAAACAATTGCGTCCGGCGGAAGAATATGACCGTCCTGAAAATCCAAAGCATCGAAAACAAGATAGGCTTCTCCGTTAAACGGGTTTTCTTCCCGCGAGAACTTGATGCCTCTTTTTTCAAGCTCATGGGATAACTCTTCTGAAAACATGCAAGCAACATGACTTTTGATTCTCATTGAATAATCGTTCCTTTTTTTGTTTTCGCGATCATTATACCACTCACAGCCTTCACGGGCAACCCGAACATGGCATCACGTTTTTCACCGGGGGTATTAGGGGGCGCCCCCCTAAAGAAGAGCCCTCGGGACTCCCCGCGACATTTGCGGCACACAAATGTCCTGCTGGTTGTTGCGAAGTTGATCCGGGCCCGGACCTTGTGCATGGGGTGTAGCGTGCTTTTCATTAGGCCGTTTATCGACATGGCTCCGCTCGGCGGTGCAGGATCAAGATATAATCAGAAAAAGGGTCCGAGAAAAGCATATTACTTGCCGATCTCGGATCCTGTTCGTATAGTCGTATTCGTTTTAACGATAAG
>JAEEKE010000068.1 GCA_016282255.1 Bacillota bacterium | reverse complement strand
TAGGCGATGGAGCAGCCGGACATACCGGCGCCGATTATGACGATATCAGCTTTAGTCTTCATTCTTTTCGGCCTCCTCCGCGATAAGATGCAGCTTCACGCCGACCACGGGCGGGCGGATATTGTGGAAGCTGAGGTCGGCCATGCTCTGACCGGTGGCGTTGGCGATCTCTCTGAGCACGAGCTGCCCGCAGGTCTTGCCCTGGCAGGGACCCATGCCGATGCGGGTGATGCGCTTGATCTCATCATAGGTAACGTACCCTTGGGCGATCAGATCGCGGATATCCTTCAGGGTGACGTCGCTGCAGCGGCAGATGATAGTGTTTTCGTCCATGTGCTTACGCCTCCCTCCTGAAGTTTCTGAAGTCGTAGAGATACTCTCTTCCGACCTCAAGGGTGACGACCGGGGTGCGGTCGAACGAGGCCGGATTCATGACCCTTATGACCTTCGCTTCGCAGATGGGCTGCCCGGCGCGGTCGAGGCCGACGACCTTTTCGCCCGCTTCGGGGAGGGGCAGGAACTCGTAGGGGATGCGGAACTCCACCGTATCGGCCGATTTGGAACCGTCCACGATCATTATGGAAAGCCCGGGGCATTTGGCGACGCACATGCCGCAGCCGGTGCAGACGTTCTCGTCCCGCTCGGGGATGTTGTTTATGTCTTCGCCGATCCGGATCGCGCCGAAGGGGCAGGCGGTCTGGCAGGGATTGCAGGGGATCTTCTGATAGCATTCCACTACCGCGACGGGACCTTTGTTGATCCTCTCAACGGGAGGAAATTTCGTCATGACCATTTCACGTGTGGCCACACCTGTTTTCTCAAACATATGCATTCCTCCTTAAAGCTGGCTGATTTTCATTCCGGCACGGATCCTGTCGCCTACGGGACCGGATCTGAGGCCCTCGAGCTGGCTGAGGTATTCCTGCCTGCGCTGCTCGAAATCCACAGGCACGTGGCCGAGCTTCGCCGCCGCGCAGAGGCCGGCAAGGTAACCCTCGGCCATGGCGGAGCTGGCTTCCTCGATGCCCGAGGCGTCGCCCGCTACGAAGATGCCGGGGATGCTGGTCTCGCAGGATTCGGTCCTCATCGGAACGCTTCCGCTGAGCTGAGGAACGTATTTCATAGCGGCGCCCCGCATCGCCAGCAGCTCGTTGAGGGGGCTGAGGCCGACGGAGATGCACATAACGTCCACGTCAAAACGCTTCTCGGTGCCCGGTATGGGCTTGAAGCTGCCATCCACTTCGCAGATCACCGCGGCTTCGAGACAGTCCTTGCCGATGGCTTCCTTGACCGTATGCGAAGTCAGGATCGGCACGCCCATCCTCGCAAGCTTGGAAGCGTGGACAAGGTATGCGCCGATGCGCGGAGCCGCGTCGAGCACGGCCACGACCTGGATGCCCGCCTGCATGAGCTGATAGCTGACGATGACGCCGATATTGCCTGCGCCGACCATCAGCACGCGGTCGCCGGGACGGACGCCGTAAACGTTCATCAGGGTCTGTACGGCGCCTGCGCCGTAGATGCCGGGCAGGTCGTTGTTCGGGAAGGCCAGGGACTTTTCATAAGCGCCGGTGGCGCAGATGACGGACTGAGCTTTGATCTTGAAATACTCCTTTTCATCCTTGAGGACGGTAACGACGTTGTCCTCGTAGAAGCCGACGGCGGTCGCATTGAGCATGATCTCTATCGAGTCGCCGTATTCCTTTACCTTATCGAGCAGGATGCCGGCGATATCCACGCCGCGGTGGGAGGCGTACTGGCTCTCCGACCCGAAGAACATATGGGTCTGCTTGATAAGCTGGCCGCCGGGTTTGAAGGAACGCTCAAGGATGAGCACCTTTGCGCCGGACGATGCCGCGGAGATGGCCGCGCACAGACCCGCGGGTCCGGAACCGATGATAAGCAGTTCAACCTCTTTCATTCGATCCTCCCCTTCCCTTCCTGCGTTTCAACCTTCATCCCTTCCCGCAGAAGCGTTATGCAGGTGCGGACATTGGGTTCACCGTCCACGATCATCTGGCAGGAAGCGCAGTTTCCGATCGCGCAGTAGAACCCCCTGGGGCGGTGCTTTTCAAGGCTCTTGGCAAGCACTTTGACGCCCGCAGCGTGGAGCGCAGCCGCGATCGTTTCGCCTTCAAAGCCCTTCATTGGCTGACCGTTGAAGGTGAAATTGATCTCCTTGCCGCGGTCAAATGTTAGAATCGGGTGCTGGGTAATCCTCATTTCCACATTTCCTTTCAAATATAGTCCGAAAATACCTCTATTCGCAGGAACAAGGCCGATATTGCTATGGCCTTATCCCCGTTATCCGATGATTCTCTGTTATCACTTTTCCGCCATATAGGGGTAGGCGATCGCATCGGAAGGATTGAAGGTCTCCTTCACGCAGTGCGGGCTCATCCAGCGGATCATGTTGAGCGCGGTGCCGGCCTTGTCGTTCGTGCCGGAAGCGCGGGCGCCGCCGAAGGGCTGCTGCCCGACTACCGCGCCGGTGCATTTATCGTTGATGTAGAAATTGCCCGCCGAATGCAGCAGCGCCTTCTCCATCATCACGATGGCCTCGCGGTCCTGGGCGAAGATCGCGCCGGTCAGCGCGTAGGGAGAAGCCTGGTCGCAGATCCTGAGGGTCTCCTCAAGCTCGTCGTCGGGATAGACGTATACGGAGACGATGGGCCCGAAGATCTCGGTGACCATGGATTCGTAATCGGGCTTTTTGCAGACTATGACGGTGGGTTCAACGAACCAGCCCTTGGAATCGTCGCAGTTGCCGCCGATCGGGATCTCGCAGTCAGGGCTCTGCTTCGCACGGTCGAGATACCCCTTGCAGCGCTCGAAGGACGCTTTGTCGATAACGGCTGCAAGGAAGGTATCGAAATCCTGCACGTCGCCCATCTTGACGTCCTTCATCATTTCTTTCATTGTCGAAAGGACTTCCGGCCAGATGCTCTCGGGGATGAATGCGCGGGAGCAGGCGGAGCATTTCTGCCCCTGGAACTCGAACGAACCGCGGATAAGCGCTGCGGCGAGCGGGCGGATCTTGGCGGTCTTATGGGCAAAGATGAAGTCCTTACCGCCGGTCTCGCCCACGATGCGGGGATAGTTGTTGTAGGAGGCGATGTTCTCGCCGATCTGCTTCCAGACGCTCTGGAAGACCTCGGT
>JAEEKE010000012.1 GCA_016282255.1 Bacillota bacterium | reverse complement strand
GAGAGGTTGATGCACTTGGCATAGCAGCAGCCCTCGAAATTGAACACGCCGTCACCCGACCTGCCGTGCTCGTCGTCGCCGATCAGACTGCGCTTCGGGTCCGCCGAAAGGGTGGTCTTGCCGGTGCCGGAAAGGCCGAAGAACAGCGCCGTGTCGCCCTCATGACCCATGTTGGCCGAGCAGTGCATCGGGAATACGCCGCGCTCGGGCATAAGGAAGTTCATGACGGAGAACATGCCCTTCTTGATCTCGCCGGAATACATCGAGCAGGCAACGGTGACTCTGTTGAACTCGAAATCGAGGATGATCGCGGCCTCGGAATTGGTGCCGTCGCGCTCGGGAACGCACTTGAAGCCGGGGCAGCAGAGTACGCTGAACTCGGGCACGAAGCTGTCGAGCTGCTCCTTGGAGGGGCGGACGAATGCCTGAGTCGCAAACAGAGCGGAGGCGGCGTTCTCGCAGATGACGCGGATCGGCAGGCAGTAGGTCGTGTCGGCGCCGACGTAACCGTCAACGACGAAGACCTCGCGGTTCTGCATATACGCGCACATCTTGCCGAAGATCGCGTCGGCCTTGCTGCGCTCGATAGGCATGTTGATCTTGCCCCAGTCGACCTTGTCGTGTACGTTCGGGGTATCGACGATGAAGCGGTCGTTGGGGGACCTGCCGGTATACTTGCCCGTGTTGATGACGAGCGCGCCGTTATCGGCAAGCTTGCCCTCGCCCCTTGCGAGCGCGCGTTCGGTCAGCTCGGCGGGGGAGAGATTGCGATGGATGGCGGTGGGATCGAGAATGCCCATTGCTTCGAGATAAGCTTTCATTCTGTATGCTCCTTTCAGCATTATGTATTTGGGGTGTTTTACTTGCGGATGAACAGGATGCCGAGCGTCCTCGGGCCGCAGTGGCTCGCAACGGTGCAGCCCGCGGTGGTGGTAAGGACCTCGTCGAAATAGTTATACGACTTAACGAGCTCCACGCATTCCTGAACGATCTCATCCGGAGTGTCGGTGTAGGTCACGAAGATGCGGTGGGGACGGATGTCGGTGCGGCCGTCGAGCTTGTCCTTGATGTACGCTTTCAGACAGCGCTGCCATGAGCCGCGGTATTTCTTGAACACGCGCATGCCGCCGTCGGCCACTTCGATGCCTGGGTGCAGCTGCAGAAGGTTGGCTCCGAGCGCGGAAACGGCTGAGCAGCGGCCGCCCTTGACCATGAAATCGAGCCTGTCGAGCACGAAGCTGGTCTCAACGTTGGGAACGATCTCTTCATCCAAAATCCTCTTGATCTCGGCGGCGGGAAGGCCCTTATCCGCCATGTCGCAGGCTTCGAGCACCACGTGCCCGACGCCGCTGGAGAGGTTCTTGGAATCGACTACGTAGACGCCGGGAACGCTTTCGGCAGCGATGCAGGCGTTGCCGAATGAGGATGAGAACCCGGAACTGATGGTGATGAAAACAAGCTCGCTGCCGTCCGCGGTCATCTCGGTGAAGAGCTCGGTGAGCCTTTCAACGCTCGGGGCCGCCGTCTGGGGCAGCTTGTTCGTTTCCTTGCAGCGCTCAAGCAGCTCGGGCATGGTGATATCCACGCTGTCGAGATACTCGTTTTCGTCGATACGGACATAGAGAGGAACGACCGTAACGCCGCGCTGCTCGTAAAGATCCGTACCGCTGAACACATTGAGCAGGTCGGCGGTACTGTCGCAGCAGACTTTTACCATATATGACTCCTGAATAAATAAATTGGTATTAAGCCACTTTTGATTTTACCACAATCGGTCCGGACTGTAAAGCAGAAGGGACCGCGGGGCGGAGAAATGAAACAATATATTAAACGCAAAACGGCCGCCCGCAAGGACGGCCGCCGATGATATGATGTTTATTCTTCAAGCGTGAAGAAGCCCTGCCTGCATCCGGAATCCACTATGTGGAGCGTCCTGCCGTTCGCGATGAAGAGCTCGTCGTTCTTCTTCGGCCGCGTGATGCAGTCCTCGGCGACAAACACGCCGTTCTCGACCCTGCCGGACGCGAGGAACGCGCAGCCCGCGCCGCCCTCGCCGGGCACGGTCACGAAGCTGCCGCCGAGCGCCGGGGTGACAACTACGCAGGAGCCCGGGTCCTCGACGCCGGTTACGGGCTCGGGGTCGGTATAAAGGATCGTGAAGGGCCTGTCGCTTTCAAACAGCTCGGTGCTCCTGCCGGCCTCGATCAGCCTGCGCCTTGAAGCGAACAGCGCCGCCTGCCCGCAGTCGCAGGTCAGGAACCGCCGGCCCATGGCCGCGGCGACGACGGCCGCCGTGCCGCTGCCGGAGAACAGGTCGCAGACTACGTCGCCCTCCTCGGAGGAGGCGGCGATGATCCTGCGCAGCAGCGCCTCGGGCTTCTGTGTGGCAAAGCCGGTGCGTTCGGGATCGCGCTGATGCAGATGCTCTATATCGTCCCAGACGTCGCTCGGGTAGACCGGATCGTCCTCATAATAGCGGTATTCCTTGCCGCCGGAGCGGATCGAGAAATAGATCCTGCCGTCCTCATCCGCGCGGCGCTTCATATGGTTGCGCCTTGTGTTCCCGCGCGGGACGCCCGTCTTCGTAATGTCGAAATAGACGTCCTTCGTCTTGCGGTAGAAGAGGATCGTATCATGCTTGCGCGAATAATGCCTGACCGAACGGCCGCCGGAGCGGTAGCTCCAGATGATCTCGTTCATCAGGTTCCCCTCACCGAAAAGCTCGTCCATCAGCATGCGCAGCTTGCCGCTCATGCGGTAATCGATATGCAGATAGATCGAGCCGCTGGGGGAGAGCAAGTCGCGGCAGACGCTCAGCACCCTGCGCATCATCGCCAGATAATCCGCTTCGCTCTGCTTATCGTCATATGCCCGGACGGCGGATTTGTCCTTGAATTCGAAGGCGCCGCCGCTCCCGAACGGAGGATCGAGGTAGATGACCCGGACCTTGCCCGCGTATTCAGCCAATACGCCGTCCGGAAGAGATTCGGAGCGCGCCGAATACATAACGCCGCTGCCTCCGAAGCGATGCTGTTCGCCGGAAACGATCGTCCGTTTGAGCATATGTTTTCCCCCTGTGGCCTTTTCCCCGACGGACCTGCCGCAGGCAAAAGGAGATTAATCCGATCCGGCCGCGGGCCCGTCCCCGCCGTCGCTCAGGGCCGCGGGCTCGGTCTCGCCTTCGGTCTCTTTCCTGAGCTCAAGCTTCTTCATGGCGCGTTCCATGAAGTAGGAGGCGACCACGCCGCCGATAAACAGCAGAATGATGATGACGGCCTCGCCCGCGCCGAGCCCCGCGCGGTTGCGGATGACCTCCTGCACGATACAGCCTGCGAGCGTCGCGAGCAGTATGCCGAACAGGAAGTAGAAGCTCTGGCGGTGATAGCGCCGAAGGACCGTCCTCGCAAGCAGCAGCATCGGCACCGCAACGATCAGGAAACCGAGCGCCGCAAACAGCGCGAACACGATGTTGCGCGCGGGATCATCGAAGAAATGGGCGAATACGTTGAGAAAGCTCTCATACGCGTTCATGTTGATGATGATGAACGAGGTGCTGACGCCGGGCGTGACCACGCCGAACATGACCACAGCGCCGCAGAGCATCGCGAGCAGCGGGGTCATCTCACGCGCTTCGCCGGTCTCGACGTCGCCCGTCAGCATCGAGAGCAGCACGAGCGAAAACGCGAACACGAAGCCGATGATCGTATAGACGATGCTCGATTTTTTGAACGGCTCGCCGTCGTTCGCTTCGCGGATGAAGCTCGGGATGCTGCCGACCACGAGGCCGAGGAACAGGCTTATGACCTCGGTCTGGAACTTGCCGTAGGTCCTGTCGATAAGCAGCATGAAAAGGATCCAGCCGATGCCGCCGCCGATGGCGAGCGGGAGCAGGAATTTGAAGTTCTTCTTGGGTGCCTTGAAAAAGCCGGTGACGGCTTCGATGGTCTGCTGATAGATGCCCATCGAGACGGCCAGTATGCCGCCGCTGAGGCCGGGGATGATCGCGCCGGCGCCGATGACGAAGCCGGCGAGCATCTTGCTAAGGAACAAACTCAAAACAGTTTCCTCCGAATGTATTTGACATGTTTTTTGCTGGCGGACGGACCGCACGCATTCTGACACTTGATTATAACATATCCCGGCGGGAAATGGAACCGCAAAAGCAAAAAAAGCTTGAGCGGCAGCAAAACAGTTTCCGCTGATTGACAGAAGCGGCGTTTCTGTGCTATAAATCAATTGAAACATAAAGGTTTTCCGGAGGCAACGGCCGCCGGAAGCGAAAGGAAAAGGTATGAAAACGCTGTATCTCGATCTCGGCATGGGCGCCGCGGGCGATATGCTCTCGGCCGCGCTCTATGAGCTGCTCGACCTTGAAGGCAGGGCCGTCTTCCTCGCCCGGATGGAAGCGCTCGGGCTCGAAAACGTCCTTATCGAACCGGAGACCGTCACGCGCTCCGGGATCCGCGGCACGCATATGAAGGTGACCGTAAACGGCGCGGAGGAGGGTGAAGCGCATGAGCACCATCATGAGCATCATCATGACCACGAGCATGACCATGAGCACGACCATCATCACGACCATGATCATGATCATGAGCACCATCATGAACACGACCATGACCATCACCATCACCATCATCACAGCAGCCTCGGCGCTATAAACGCGGTTATCGCCGGCCTTCCGGTATCCGAGAAGGTCAAGAGCGCT
>JAEEKE010000067.1 GCA_016282255.1 Bacillota bacterium | reverse complement strand
TTCCACCTTGACCAGGTGCTTCACTTTGAAAATCATGCCGCGGGTGCAGGCATTGTCGGGCTTGACGACCGAGCTGCCGGTCTTGTGGAGGCCGAGGGCCTTCACGGTGGCCTGCTGGTCCTTGAGAGCCCCGATGGTGCTCTTTACGAGAGTAACTTTAAGGTTTGCCATTATCGTTTCCTCCCTCAGTTAAGGATCTCGTCAACGGTCTTGCCGCGCAGGCGAGCGATCTGCTCTGCGGTGCGAAGCTGTGCAAGGCCGTTCAGGGTCGCCTTAACGCAGTTTGCGGGGTTGTTGGAACCGTAGCTCTTGGTACGGATGTCCTTGATGCCGACGGACTCGAGCACGCTGCGGACGGGACCACCAGCGATAACGCCGGTACCGGGTTCAGCGGGAAGCATCCTGACGTGGCCCTTGGAGAACTTGCCTTCGACTGCGTGGGGGATGGTGGTCCCGACGATGGGGACGGTGATGAGGTGGCGCTTCGCATCCTCGACGCCCTTGCGGACTGCCTCGGGGATCTCGGCGGCCTTACCCATGCCGACGCCAACGCGGCCCTTCTCATCGCCGACGACGATCAGAGCGGAGAAACGGAAGATCTTACCGCCCTTGACGACCTTTGCGACGCGGTTGACGGAGACGAGCTTCTCTTTGAATTCCGGAACTTCCGGAGTGTAATTACGCCTATTCTGCATCTTGTGCCTCCTTAGAATTCCAGTCCGCCCTTGCGAGCGCCGGCTGCGAGCTCCGCAACACGACCGGTGTAGAGATAACCGCCGCGATCGTAGACGACCTTGGTGATGCCCTTCTCAAGAGCGCGCTTGGCAACGGTCTCACCGACGATGAAAGCCGCTTCCTTCTTGTTCTTGCCCTCGAGCTGCGCCTTTACGGAAGCCTCGACGGTGGAAGCCGCGGCAAGGGTGTTGCCGACGGTGTCGTCGATGATCTGAGCGTAGATGTGGTTCAGGCTGCGGTAAACATTCAGGCGGGGACGCTCGGCATTGCCGTTGATGTAGCGGCGCTGACGGTAGTGGCGCTTGGTGCGCTTTGCATTTTTATCAAGCTTGCTGATCATAATGATTCTTTCCTCCCGATTACTTACCGGTCTTGCCTTCCTTACGGATAATGGTCTCGTTCTCGTACTTGATACCTTTACCCTTGTAAGGCTCGGGCGGACGGACCTCGCGGATCTCCGCGGCGATCTGGCCGACCTTCTGCTTGTCGATACCCATGACGGTGATCTTGTTGGGAGCGGGGACATCGAAGGTGATGCCGTCGCCCTCGGCGAACTCAACGGGATGGGAGTAGCCGACGTTCAGGACCAGCTTGTTGCCGGTCTTGGCTGCTTTGTAGCCCGTACCGTTGATCTCAAGCTTCTTCTGGAAGCCGGTGGTGGTACCGACGACCATGTTGTTGATGAGCGTACGGGAGAGACCGTGCAGGGAACGATCCTCTTTTTCGTCGCTGGGACGCTCGACCTTGATGATGCCGTTTTCCTCGGTCATCTTGATCCGGGGATTGATCTTCTGGCTGAGCTGACCCTTGGGTCCCTTTACGGTAACGGTGTTATCGTCAGAAACCGTGATTGTCACTCCGGCAGGAATGGTGATCGGAAGTTTTCCGATTCGAGACATTTTGCACCTCCAAAATTATTTCAGTTAGTATTATCGCCGTCCGACCTCCGCCGGGCCGCGCCCGGCAGGATCGGTATTAGCTTAAGTTGGTTACCGGGGAAGCCCCGGCGGTAAAGCCCTGCTTTACCAGATGTAGGCGAGAACTTCGCCGCCTACGCCGACTTTCCTAGCCTCGCGGTCGGTCATGATGCCCTTCGAGGTGGAGATGATTGCGATGCCGAGGCCGTTGAGCACCTTGGGGATGTTGTCCTTACGGGCGTAGACGCGCAGACCGGGCTTGGAGATGCGCTTGAGGCCGGTGATGACCCTCTGACGGTTGGGACCGTACTTGAGGGTGATGTTCATCATCTTCTCGACGCCGCCTTCGGAGACGGTGTAGCCCTTGATGTAGCCTTCATTGAGGAGAATATCCGCAATAGCGAGCTTCATGTTGGACACGGGGACCTCAACGGTGTCGTGCTTGACGACGAGGGCGTTGCGGATCCTGGTGAGCATATCGGCAATGGGATCTGTTACGAGCATTGTACTTTCCTCCTTGATTACCAGCTGGCCTTGCGAACTCCGGGGATCTCGCCCTTGTAGGCGAGCTCGCGGAAGCAAACGCGGCAGATACCGTACTTACGGAGCACGGAATGGGGCCTGCCGCAGATACGGCAACGGGTGTAAGCCCTGGTGGAGAACTTGGGAGCAGCCTGCTGCTTGTTCTTGAGTGATGTCTTTGCCATTACTGTGTTCCTCCCTTATTCGTTGGTGCCGAAAGGCATGCCGAGGAGCCTCAGCAGCTCGCGGGCTTCTTCATCGGTCTTGGCGGTGGTAACGAAGATAACGTCCATGCCGCGGACCTTGTCGACGTCGTCATAGTTGATCTCGGGGAAGATCAGCTGCTCCTTGAGGCCCATGGCGTAGTTGCCGCGGCCGTCAAAGCTGGTGTCCGACACGCCGCGGAAGTCGCGGACGCGGGGCAGGACGATGTTCATGAGCTTGTCGGCGAAGTAGTACATGCGGTCGCCGCGGAGGGTGACCTTTGCGCCGACCTTCATGCCCTGGCGGACCTTGAAGTTTGCGACGGACTTCTTTGCCCTGGTGACGACGGGCTTCTGGCCGGCGATCAGGCCGAGCTCTTCGACTGCTGCGTCGATGCCCTTTTCGTTGTCCTTATCGGAACCGAGACCCATGTTGAGCACGATCTTCTCGAGCTTGGGGATCTCCATCGGGTTCTTGTAGCCGAACTTCTCAACGAGCTGAGGTACGATCTCCTTGTACTTGACGCGGAGACGGGCGGGCTCGGTAAACGGCCTGGCTTCCTCAGCAACTTTCTTCTTCTTGGCGGGAGCCTGTGCGCTTTCTTTCTTTGCCACTGTTATTTACCTCCTCAGTCGATGTTCTTGCCGCACTTCTTGCAGACGCGGACCTTGATGGTCTTGCCGCCCTTCTCGATGAAGGTGTGGCCGACGCGGGTGGGCTTCTTGCAGCTGGGGCACACGAGCATCACGTTGGAAACGTGGATGGTGCCTTCCTGCTCGATCCTGCCGCCGCTCTCGCCCTGCTTGCGGGGCTTGGTGTGACGGATGGTCATGTTCCTGCCCTGAACGACGATGCGCTGAGCGGAGGGGTAGACCTTGAGGACCTTACCGGTCTTGCCGGCGTCCTTCATATTGTCGCCGGTGATGACCATGACGGTGTCGCCGGTACGAATATTCATCTTACTGCTCATAATTTCCTCCTCTTACAGCACTTGGGGCGCGAGGGACACGATCTTCATGTAGTCCTTCTCACGAAGTTCCCTTGCGACGGGCCCGAAGATACGGGTGCCGCGGGGCTGCTTCTGATCGTTGATGATGACGGCTGCGTTGTCGTCGAACCTGATGTGGCTGCCATCGGGACGATGGACGCCGGTCACGGTGCGGACGACGACTGCCTTGACAACATCCTTCTTCTTGACTGCGCCGCCGGGGGATGCGCTCTTTACAGAGGCAACGATGACGTCGCCGATGCTTGCGAACTTCCTCTTGGAGCCGCCAAGAACGCGGATGCACATAATTTCCTTGGCGCCGGAGTTATCGGCTACCTTTAACCTGGTTTGCGGTTGAATCATGCTGTCCTCCTTGCGGCTTACTTAGCCTTCTCAATGATCTTGACGAGACGCCAGCGCTTATCCTTGGAAAGCGGGCGGGTCTCCATGATCCTGACGGTATCGCCGATACCGCACTCGTTGTTCTCATCGTGAGCCTTGACCTTGAGGGTGTGGTTGACCATCTTGCCGTAAAGCGGATGACGGACCTTGGTCTTGACTTCAACGACGATCGTTTTATCCATCTTATCGCTGGTCACGAGACCAACGCGGGTCTTGCGGAAGCCCCTGACGGGAGCATTGTTCATTTCCATTTAAGTATCCTCCCTTAATTACGCACGCTCGTTGATAAGAGTCTTGACCCTTGCGATATCGCGCTTGCATTCCTTCATCAGCATGGGGTTTGCGAGCTGGCCGGTCGCGTGGCGGAATCTGAGGTTGAACAGTTCGGCCTTGAGTTCGTTCTCCTTGGCCTTGAGCTCTTCAACGCTGAGCTGCTGCAGCTTTTCCCATTCTTTCTTGTTCATAGCTTAGCCCTCCACCTTTTCTGCGGCTTCTGCGGCTGCCTTATCGGCGGCCTCCATATCGGCCTTCCTGACGAATTTGCACTTCATGGGCAGCTTGTGCATTGCAAGACGCAGTGCCTCGCGCGCCATGGCCTCGTCTACCTCGGCGACCTCGAAGAGGACCCTGCCGGGCTTGACGACGGCTACCCAATACTCGGGGGAACCTTTACCGGAACCCATGCGGGTCTCGGCCGGCTTCTCGGTAACGGGCTTGTCGGGGAAGATATCGACCCAGAACTTACCTACACGCTTCGTGTAACGAGTCATCGCGACACGGGCTGCCTCGATCTGGTTGCTGGTGACCCAGGCGGGCTCCAGCGCGACGAGACCGTATTCGCCGTAAGCGATCCTGTTGCCGCGCATGGCTTTGCCCTTCATGCGGCCGCGATGTACCCTGCGGCGCTTAACTCTCTTAGGCATTAACATGTTTCGATTCCTCCTTACGCTTTCTTGGACTCTTTCTTGGCTTTGCGGTTGAGGACCTCACCCCTGTAGATCCAGACCTTGATGCCGATGCGGCCGTAGGTGGTCTTCGCCTCGGCGAAGCCGTACTCGATGTCCGCACGGATGGTCTGAAGAGGAGTGGAACCTTCGTTGTAGCCCTCATCGCGGGCGATCTCGGCACCGCCGAGACGGCCGCTGCACTTGACCTTGATGCCCTTCGCACCGGCCTTCATGGCGCGGGTCATAGCCTGCTTCATGGCGCGGCGGAAGGAAGTCCTCTTCTCGAGTGCGGCCGCGATGTTCTCAGCGACGAGCTGAGCGTTCGCATCGGGGTAACGCACTTCCATGATGTTGACGCTGACGGACTTGCCGACGAGGCTCGATACCTCGCTGCGGATGGTGTCGACGCCGACGCCGCCCTTGCCGATCAGCATGCCGGGACGGGCGGTATGGATACCGACCGTGACCTTGCCGCCGGCGCGCTCGATGGTGATCTTTGCGATACCGGCTTCATAGTACTTCTGCTTCAGGTAGTCCCTGATCTTCTTGTCCTCGATGAGGAAGTTCGCGAAATCCTTTTTATTGGCATACCAGCGGGTATTCCAATCCCTGATGACGCCAACGCGGAAGCCGTTCGGGTTAACTTTCTGTCCCATGGTATGTCCTCCTTATTTCTTCTCGTCCAGGATGATGGTGATATGGCTGGTGCGCTTGCGGATCCTCGATGCGCTGCCGCGGGAACGCGGACGATAGCGGCGGAGGGTCGGGCCCTGATTGGCGAAGACTTCCGCGACGTAGAGGTTCTCAACGTCCATGTCGAGGTTGTTTTCGGCGTTTGCCATAGCGCTGCGGAGAACCTTGAGAGTGGGCTCGGAAGCAGCCTTGGGAGTGTACATGAGGATCGCTTCGGCTTCCTTGACATCCTTGCCGCGGATCAGGTCGATGACGACCTTGACCTTGCGGGCGGAAATGCGGATGTATTTAGCGGTCGCATGGGGGCGCTTTTCGGCGTTCTCCCTGCGAGCGATTGCCTTTTCTTTAGATCTAGTTGCCATTTGACGCCTCCTTATTTACCGCGGGTGGTCTTTTCCGAACCGCGGTGGCCGCGGAAGGTGCGGGTGGGTGCGAATTCGCCGAGCTTGTGGCCGACCATGTCCTCGGTGATGTAGACCGGAACGTGCTTCTTGCCGTCGTGTACGGCGATGGTGTGGCCGATCATTTCGGGGAAGATGGTGGAAGCTCTGGACCAGGTCTTGAGGACGGCCTTCCTGCCGCTCTCGTTCATGGCGATGACGCGGTCAAGCAGCCTTTCGCTGACAAACGGTCCCTTTTTGATTGATCTTGACATTGTTTAATCTCCCTTCCTGATCACTTACCGTCCCTGCGGCGGACGATGTACTTATCGTTGATGTTCTTGGCTTTCCTGGTCTTGTAACCGAGAGCAGGCTTACCCCAAGGAGTGACAGGGCCGGGACGGCCGATGGGCGACTTGCCCTCACCGCCGCCATGGGGGTGGTCGTTCGGGTTCATGACGGAACCGCGGACGGTGGGACGGAAGCCCATGTGACGCTTGCGGCCGGCCTTACCGAGCTTGATGTTGGCGGAGTCGATGTTGCCGACCTGACCGATCGTGGCCTTGCAGCCCATGGGGATCAGGCGGACTTCGCCGCTGGGAAGACGGACCTGAGCATACTTGCCTTCCTTCGCGAGGAGCTGCGCCGCGTTGCCCGCGCTGCGGACAAGCTGTGCGCCCTTGCCGGGGAGCAGCTCGATGCAGTGGATCATGGTGCCGACGGGGATGCTCTTCAGAGGAAGCGCGTTGCCGACCTTGATGTCCACGCCCTCGCCGGAGAGAAGGGTCTCGCCGACCTTAAGGCCGTAGGGAGCGATGATGTAGCGCTTCTCGCCGTCGGCATACTTGAGGAGGGCGATGTTCGCGCTGCGGTTGGGGTCGTACTCGATCGTGGCGACCTTCGCGGGGACGTTGTCCTTGTTGCGCTTGAAGTCGACGATGCGGTACTGACGCTTTGCGCCGCCGCCGCGATGGCGGACGGTGATCCTGCCGTGATGATTGCGGCCGGCGTTGCTCTTGAGGCTCTCCATCAGGGAGCGCTCGGGAGTGGTGCAGGTGATCTCATCGAAGGCGGATACGGTCATAAAGCGCTGACCGGGAGTGTTGGGCTTGATCTTTCTGATTGCCATTGTTGTGCCTCCTTACTGAGCCATGTTGTCGAAGGCTTCGATGGTCTTGGAATCCTTCTTCAGGGTGACGTAAGCCTTCTTGGTGGAGGGGCGGCGGCCTTCGAAGCGGCCCTGGCGCTTGATCTTGCCGAGGCGGTTCACGGTGTTGACCCTTTCGACCTTGACGCCGTCGAAGATGGTCTCGATGGCCTGCTTGATCTCGGTCTTGCCCGCCCTTTTATCGACGATGAAGACGTAGGTCTTATTGCCGATGACCTCGTAGCTCTTTTCGGTGAGCACGGGCTTGATGATGATGTCGTGAGCGTTCATTATGCGTATACCTCCTCGACCTTTTCGACAGCGCCGCGGGTGGCGATGACGGTGTCGTACTTGAGAACGTCGTAGGTGTTCAGCATACCGACGGTGGTGGTCTGTACGCCCTGGATGTTGTTCGCTGCGCGGACTACGGTCTCGTCGACGTTTTCGGTGACGATGAGGGCGTTTTCGGTCTTCAGGTTGGCGAGGACCTTGACCATCTCCTTGGTCTTGGGAGCGCTGAGCTCGATGCTGTCGAGAACGATGAACTTCTCGTCTGCGACCTTCGCGGAGAGCGCGGACTTGAGGGCGACCCTCTTGAGCTTCTTGTTGAGGCTCAGGCGATAGTCGCGGGGCTTGGGCGCGAACACGACGCCGCCGTGAGTCCACTGGGGAGACCTGGTGGAACCCTGACGGGCGCGGCCGGTGCCCTTCTGCCTCCAGGGCTTCTTGCCGCCGCCGGAAACTTCGGCGCGGGTCTTGGCGCTCTGGGTGCCCTGGCGCTGATTGGCGAGGTACGCGGTTACGTAGGCATGCATTGCGGGGACGTTGACCTCATGGCCGAAGATCTCCTCGGAAAGGGTCATCTCGCCGACCTTGCTGCCGGAGATGTTGTAAATAGCTACATTAGGCATGGTGTACCCTCCTCTTACTTGACCGTGCTGCGGACGAGCACGAGGCCGCCCTTGGCACCGGGGATCGCGCCCTTGACGAGGAGCAGGTTGCGCTCCGCATCCGCGCGGACGATCTCGAGGTTCTGAACGGTGATGCGCTCGCGGCCCATGTGGCCGGGAAGATGCTTGGTCTTGAAGACCTCACCGGGGTAGGTGCAGGCGCCCATGGAACCGGCTACGCGATAGGAGTGCGAACCGTGGGTCTTGCGGCCCCTGGACTGGTTCCAGCGCTTGATGTTGCCTTCGAAGCCCTTACCCTTGCTGGTGCCGGTCACGTCGACGTGATCGCCCTTCTCAAAGGTGTCGGCCTTGATGACGGTGCCGACCTGGTAGCTTGCCGCGTCGTCAAGCTTGAACTCCTTGACGTAGCGATGGGCTTCGACGCCGGCCTTCTTGAGATGGCCGAGCTGGGGCTTGGTGATCAGCTTTTCGCGGACGGGCTGGAAAGCCATCTGGACCGCTTCATAGCCGTCGTGCTCCTTGGTCTTGACCTGGGTAACGGGGCAGGGACCTGCCAGAACGACCGTTACGGGGATCATGGAGCCATCCTCGAGGAACAGCTGAGTCATACCGACTTTGGTTCCAAGAATCGCTTTTTTCATATTCTTATCTCCTCCGTCTTACAGCTTGATCTCGATGTCGACGCCGGCGGGAAGGTCGAGCTTCATCAGGGCGTCTACGGTCTTAGCCGAGGGCTGCATGATGTCGATAAGACGCTTGTGGGTCCTCATCTCGAACTGCTCGCGGCTGTCCTTATACTTGTGGGGTGCGCGAAGGATGGTTACGATCTCCTTCTCCGTCGGAAGCGGGATGGGGCCGGAAACTCGGGAGCCGGTCCTTCTTGCTGCCTCGACGATCTTCTCTGCGCTCTGGTCGATGAGGTTGTGCTCATACGCCTTGAGCTTGATACGGATTTTGTTGCTTGCCATTTTTTCTCCTCTCGATTTTGTGTACGGTTATCGCCGCACTCGATTGTTTCGGAGCACACCCTGCCGTGCGTTGCGAACTTTTAAACACACGGCGGGGCTTTCGCCCCACCTTTCGCTTCGGCCCCTTCCGCCGACAGTGAGTAACTGCTGTTTATCGGCGGTGAAGGCTTCGGCCAAAGGGTGCCCGCTCTCGGCAGGCCTCCTGCGCGAATTACCCGGATTGGCGACCGGCAACCTCTCGCAGGGAATCGTCCGCTCCGCAGGCGTTTGACGGCCGCGGCGTGAACGGAGGTTCGCATACGTTTGTCAGCATGACGGGTGGAGATTATGCCTGCGCGGGCATAATGCGCCCCAAGATGCGAACGCTCCCTATTATACGTCAGGGTCAAGGGCCTGTCAACCCCTTTTTTGCCGTTTTTTCAAGATTTTTTGAAAGATTTTATGTATTCTTTTGTATATTTGACCAAAACGGGCTCAATGTACCCGCATCCGTGCGTTTTCAAGCCGTTTCGGGGCTTTCGGGCCCGGCAGCGGCACCCTTGGCGGCCTTTGGCGCCCAACGCCGTTTTCGGCATATCCCGCCCGATTATTCGCCCGCGGTTCGACGGTATCTTCCCCTCCCCTGTGTTAGGATGGTTCCAGGGCCTAAAAGCGGCGTTTTCGGTGACCGCCCGCGGCGTCTCCGGGCGTCTTAGGGCGGGACAGCGCTCTTTATAAGCCGCGCGGGCGGGAGGGATATGTTTGCCGAGCTTTTTTTCGCCGATAACCTTTTGATGGATCTGATCGCGCTGCGGCTCGCGGCGGCGATGCTTTCGGTGAGGTGTCCGCCCCGCCGGGCGTTCGCATTCGCGCTCGCGGCGGCCGTCGCTGCGGCGTGCGCCTTCCCCCTTGAGTATCAAATGCCGTTCCCCGTAAAGCTCCTCGTGCCGGCGCTTATGGCGTTCGCCCTGCCCGCCCGCGGGCTGCCCGCCCGGCTCGGCGCGGTGCTGGCGCTTTTCGCCTCGTTCTTCGCGGAGGGCGGGGCCGCGGTCGCGGCCGCGTTCATGCTGGGAGGGATCGGCAGCGGGATAACCCCGGCGCAGGCGGCGCTCGGGGCGGCGTTCGCCGCGGGGCTTCCTATTATAATAAGAAGGCTGCTCGCGCGGCGCGTGCCCGAGGGCATGGCGTTGAGGCTGGAGGCCGGGCTCGCTCCGGAGGGCGGCGGGCCTCCCATAAGGATAGAATGCGCGGCGCTCGTGGACACGGGCTGCTCCGTGACGGAGCCCCTGAGCGCGCTGCCCGTAGTGATACTGCCCGAAAAGCGCTTTCCCACCGCGGCGAAGCGGGCGGGGATACCCATCCCGATCCGGACCGCGAACGGTGCGGGCGTCATCTATGCGCTGCGGCCCCGGTATCTGACGGTGGACGGCCGTCCCGCGGAGGCGCTGATCGCCTTTATGAAGACGCGGACCGCACTGGCGCCGCCCTGCCTCGCCTCCGGCGCGCAGGGGACCGAAAAAGGAGGAAACTATGCTGAGGCTCATCCGAAAACTGATCGCGAAGCTGTTTGAAAGGCTGGGCCTTTCCGGCGAGCTCCACTATATCGTGACGGACGGCTCCCTGCCGCCCCCGCTCTCGAGGGAGGAGGAGCTGCTGCTCTCTCAAAGGCTGCTCGCGGGCGACGAGGAGGCGAAGCGCCTGCTCATCGAGCATAACCTCCGTCTCGTGGTCTACATCGCCAAGAAGTTCGACAATACCGGCGTGCCGATCGAGGACCTGGTGTCGATCGGCACGATAGGGCTGATAAAGGCCGTGAACACCTTCCGGCACGATAAAAACATAAAGCTTGCGACCTACGCGAGCCGCTGCATCGAGAACGAGATACTGATGCATCTGAGAAAGAGCGTCCGCCAGAAGGCGGAGGTCAGCCTCGACGAGCCGCTGAACGTGGATCCGGACGGCAACGAGCTGCTGCTTTCGGACGTGCTGGGCACGGACCCGGACGAGGTCAGCCGCCGCATGGAGGACGAGGTGGAGCTGGACCTGCTGCGCGCCGCGCTGAAAAAGCTCTCGGGCAGGGAGAAGCGCATAGTCGAGCTGCGCTTCGGGCTCGACGGCGGCGAGGGCGCCACGCAGAAGCAGGTGGCGGATATGCTCGGCATCTCCCAGAGCTATATCTCGCGCCTGGAAAAGAAGATCATCCGACGCCTCTACGACGGCATGACCTCGATGCAGGGCTGATCCCCGGGCGGTTTTCGGCGGGGCGCCCCGCCGCGCATCGGGCTTTACGGCTGCCTCAATATCCGCTCATTTCGGCATTTTTTCGCTGCAAGTGTTGACAATTATATAAAATCGGTCTATAATATTTATATATGGCGATGTGTTTTACATCTTCCACGAAAAAAGAAAGAGAGAGTATTTATCATGCAGCTTAAAGACATTGCAGAGGAAATGCAGCAGCGCTCCATGGCAGCCCGCGACTGGGTCTTCCAGGTGCTCCGCACCGCCATCATCCGCGGCGTCCTTCCCGGAGGCATGCCCCTTCGTCAGGACGAGATCTCCGCTCAGCTCAGCGTCAGCCACATTCCCGTTCGCGAAGCCTTCCGTCAGCTCGACGCGCAGGGCCTCGTGCGCATCTATCCCAACCGCGGCGCCGTCGTCACCAAGCTCACCCGTGAGGAGCTTGCCAACGCGATGGATACCCGCATCATCCTCGAGATGGGCGCCATCCGTGCGGCAATCCCGCTCATGAACGAGGCCTGCATCGAAAAGGCGGCCGAGATCCTCGCCCAGTGCGACGTGGAGACCGACGCCAACAAGCTTGAGGACCTGAACCTGCAGTTCCACTTCGCGCTCTACGAGGTGACCGGCAACACGTTCCTCCTCCAGCTCATCGAGCAGCTCCATGCGAACGTGGACCGCTATATCCGCCCCTACTATTCCGCGGCCGAGGTCTCCAGCCAGTCCCGCGGCGAGCACTACAAGCTGCTTGACGCCTGCCGCAGCGGCGACAGCGAATTTGCGGCGGCCATCCTCCGCACCCACCTTGAGAAGACCAAGGTGCTCTCGCTGAACTCCCCGATCCTTCAGGCGTAAAGGGATAGCCGGGTAACCCCGACTGAGAAAGCGCCCGGCCCAAACCGGGTGTGGTCGGGTTATGCCAAAGGCGGCCCGCAAAGCAAGATTTTCAAAGCATCGTTTTTAAAACGGTGCTTTTTCTTATTATTCTGTATTTTGAAAAAACGCTTTTCCGTCCTTTTTCGAAAAGCGCATAGCTTTTATTGCCGCGGGCAAACTATCGGGGAACGGCGAAAGCCGAATGAATGCCGAATTACCGAAAGGATCCGAAAAATGGACAGAAAAACCGAATTCAAATGGCGCACGCGGCAATTGAGGCTCCGCGCGGCGATCTTCCTTCGCAGGAACGGGCTGTTCCTCGCGGCCGCCGTCTCGCTTGCGGCGATCGGCCTTGCCGCGGCCGTGCTCTTCACGCGCTCAGGCGACGCCCCCACGCCCGTCAGCCGCTCGGACGACGAGCAGCTTGCCGACGTGACCTCCCCCGCGTATGCGCATACCGCCGTACCGCTCCCCGTCGGGACGGAGGCGGCGCCCTCCCCCTCGCCCGCGGCGACCCCGGCGCCGACCTTTATCCCCTCGCCGATACCCGATTTCACGCCTTTCCCCGAGGAAACGCCCGACCCGGCGCTCTCGCAGCTCCAGCCCCCGGTGGACGGCAGCGTGATCCGCGTTTTTGCGATCAACAGCCTCATCTGGTCCGAGACGCTCGGCCAGTGGATGACGCATCCCGGCGTTGACGTGACGGCCAACAAGGGCGACCCCGTGTACGCGGTGCTCGCGGGCACGGTCACGGCCGTCTATGCCGACGATATGCTGGGCACGACCGTCGTCATCGACCACGGGAACGGCCTTGAGAGCGTGTATTCGAGCCTTGCGGAGCAGCCGCCCGTGAAGGAGGGCGACGAGGTGATATCGCGGCAGGAGATCGGCCGCATAGGCGACACCGCGCTCGGCGAATGCGCGGAGCGCAGCCATCTGCACTTCGAGCTGCACTATAACGGCAGCCCGATCGACCCCGCGGGGATGATCGTGTTCAACAAAAACTGAAGCGCGGCCAAGCATAAGGAAGGGATGCTTTTATGGCACCCCTTCCTTTATTATGTATTATGATCTATTTACGGCCTTTTCAGCTCTATCGCCACCACGCCGGACCGCCGGATATCCTCCGTTGAATAATAGTTTTCCATATCCTGCGGGGAAGCGGCGGCAAGCTCCTCCGTCTTATAGCCGCATTCTTCGAGCGGGAGCGCTGCGTAGAGCGCGCCGAAATCCCCGAAGACGTGCAGCGCGTGCACCTTCATAACTAACGTTTCGCCGCCCGCGTTATTCGTGAACTCTATCCGGTCCCCAGGGCGGATCGCTCTTCGCTTTTCGTCGTAAAGCCGCAGCTCAAAACGTTTTTCGCCGCTCCTTATCATTTCAAAAGGCGCGGGATCGAGGTGCATACGGTGTGTCTTCATTCCTTCTTCTCCCCGCCGCTCCCCGCTTCGGGCGGCAGCTCTATCTTTACGGACGCGGCGTCCTTTTTCAGCTTTTCCATAAGCTCGTGCAGCTTTTCGTTCGCGGTCTCCACCTCGTCCTCAAGCTCCTTCGCGGTCATGCGCAGCGCGCCGGAGCGGACGCTCGAAAGCTGGATCATGCCGTCGGACGAGGCGACGCGCACAGAGTAGTTTTTGCCGATCTCGCTTATCATGCGCTCGATCAGCATGTCGGCGGTCTCGTTCTCCTTCGTGTAGGCGACGCGCAGGCCGTGATAGTCGGACCTTTCGCCCGCGTTGCCCTTGACGCGGTAGCCGTCGAAGATCAGGAAGACCTCGTTCTTTTTGAAGGCGCGGTAGTCGGCGAGGATATCCGTCAGCCGGTGGCGGGCCGTCGCGATATCGTCCGCCGCGAGGCGGCGCAGCCCCTCCCATGCGAACAGCACGTTGTAGCCGTCCACGATCAGATAGTCCTTCTTTTCCGGCGGCTTTTCGATCGGATGCTCGGGCGCGGGCTTCTCCTCCCGCGGCTTCCCGTAATCGGGGCGCTTGATCGGCCCGAACTCCCGCAGCATGATGTTTTCGAGCTCCTTTGCGTCCACGTCCAGATTGCGGCGGACGAGCCTCGGCGCCGCGTCGCTCGGGCGCGCGCCCTCCCCCGGCCTTATGCCGGTATCGATGTGCATGTAGTTTTCGACCTCGTTCCACTTGACCGTGAAGCCGCCGCCGTGCGCGCAGAAGACCGAATCGGGCGTATTGTCGAGATCGCGCTCGGGCTCGTAGCCCATGGCGGCGACGACCTCGCTTTCATTCGCGCAGCGGCCGTAGTGCGAGACCTCGAGCGAGATCCGGCCCCGGCCCCCGGTGTAGGCGGCGAGGGCAGAGGCGTAGCCCCGCATCGCGGCGACCGGGCAGTACCCTTCCGCAGCCGCGAACGCGGGATCGGCGGCGTCGCCCATCGAAAAGCTGCCGCCCATCATGCGGATATCCGAGATCGCGCGGCCGAGCTGTTCCCTGGGCAGCTCTATCCGGAAGGCGTAATAGGGCTCGAGCAGCACGCTCTTCGCCTTCATAAGCCCCTGCCTCACCGCGCGGTAGGTCGCCTGGCGGAAATCGCCGCCCTCGGTGTGCTTAAGATGCGATCTTCCGGCGATCAAAGTCAGCCTCATATCGGTGATCGGCGAGCCGGTGAGCACGCCGAGATGCGTTTTTTCAAGCAGATGCGTGATGATGAGGCGCTGCCAGTTCAGGTCCAGATCGTTGACCGAAACCGCGGAGCCGACCTCTATGCCGCTGCCGGGCGGAAGGGGCTCGAGGAAGAGATGCACCTCGGCATAGTGGCGCAGCGGCTCGTAGTGCCCAACGCCCTCGACGGGCGAAAGGATCGTTTCCTTATACAGCACCCTGCCCTCGTCCATGCCGACCTCAAGGCCGAAGCGCTCCTTGATAAGGCTTTTCAGGATCTCGATCTGCACCTCGCCCATCAGCCTTGCGCGGATCTCGCGCGTGCGGTCGTCCCATTCGATCGAGAGCAGCGGGTCCTCCTCCGAGAGCTCTCGGAGCTTTCTGAACGTGCTCAGCGGGTCGGCGCCCGCGGGCAGCGCGATGCGGTAGTTGAGCACGGGGGTGAGTATCGCCTCCCCCGCCTTCTTTTTGGCCTCGTATCCGAGGCCCTCCCCGGGCCGGCTCAGATCGAGCCCCGTGACGGCGACGACGTCCCCCGCCCGAGCCTCGCGCAGCGAGACGTATCTGTCGCCCGTATAGAGGCGTATCTCGGCTATCTTCTCCGCCGCGGCGCCGTCCTCCCCGGCGCTTTCATGGACTATCGGCATGCGCGCCTCGAGCCTGCCGCCCGTCACGCGAAGATGGGTCAGCCTCGTGCCCGAGGGATCGCGCGAGATCTTATAGACCCTTGCGCCGAACTCCTCGGGGAAATCGGGGATCCTGACGAGCTCCGGCAGGGCGGAAAGGAACTCGCGGACGCCGTCGAGCCGGAGCGCCGAGCCGAAGAAGCAGGGAAAGAGCCTTCTTTCGGCGACCGCAAGACGCAGCTCCTCCCCGGAGAAGCCGCCGTTTTCGGAATACAGCTTGAAGAGCTCCTCGTCCGCAAGCGCGGCGCTCTCGTCGCGTTCCTTATGGGGGCGTGAAAAATCGGCGCAGCGCGGGGAAAGCTCCCTTTCGAGCTCCTTCATCAGCTCCGCCTCGGTTCGGCCCGCGATATCCATCTTGTTGACGAAGACGACCGTGGGCACGGCGTAGCGCCTTAAGAGGGAGAAGAGCGTGCGCGTGTGGGCCTCCACGCCGTCGATGCCGCTCACGAGCAGCACCGCGCAGTCGATGACGCGCAGGGCGCGCTCGGCCTCGGTGGAGAAATCCACGTGGCCGGGGGTATCTATAAGGACCGCGGGGAACTCATCGGTCGAGATATCCGCCTGCTTCGAGAAGATGGTGATGCCGCGCCTGCGTTCGAGCGCATGGGTATCCAGGTGGGCGTCCCCGTGGTCCACCCGCCCCCTTTGGCGTATTTTTCCCGTTAGATAAAGCAGGGCCTCGCACAGCGTCGTTTTGCCCGCGTCCACATGTGCGAGGATCCCGATGGCGGCTTTTGTCATAGTCCCCCTGGGGGCGTCAGCCCCATTTTTCGATCAGTTCCCGGGCTTTCGCGAGCGTTCTTTCGTCGTCCGAAAGCTTTATGACGTCGCGGATCAGATGCATGATCTCTTCCCTGTTCTTTATCTCCCTGCCCGCGGCGGGGTCGAGGTATTTTTCGATGCAGCGCAGCATGCGCAGCACGTGCGCATCCTCCTCGCTGTACAGGTTCTCGTCGGCCAGGCACGGCTCGTCGAACAGATTCTCCTCCTCGATCGTTCCGAACGGCCCGGAGAACGGTCCCCAAGGGCCGCCCTTGTCCTCCAGCACCTCGATCTCCTTTATATAATCCTCGTAGAACAGCCAGTTCACGAGCTGAAGCCCTTCCTGTTCCCTGCCGAACTCATGCTCGGAATAATCGGGCGAAAAATAATCCGCGATCGCCTCGAAGACGCCGCCGTCCGAATCCGTTATCCTTACGGGCTTTCCGTCAAACTGGTTAAGATCCATGTTTTTTCTCCCTTCCGGTCTTAAGACTGAGTATTATGCCGAGCGCTATCGAGAGCGCCGCGGCCGCGATGACCTGATATGAATCCGGCAGCAGGAAGGTCAGCGTATGCGCCGGGACCCAGAAGAACGGGATCGTCTTGAGCACGGTGAACGATATGAACTGCTCCCAGTCCACGGCCTTGAGGACGCCGTGCAGCCCGGGCTTTTTCACGCCCTCGGCGCGCAGATCGAGCGTTTTATCCGTGCATTTGTGGAACGCCATGAACACCGGCCCGAAGGTCGCGTTCATCAGCAGCGCCGTCAGGAACGCGCGCAGCAGCACGGGACCGAAGGCCTGCTGCTTCTCGGCGGGCTGGAAGAGGTTCTCGATCAGCCTCGCAGTGCCGCCCGAATAGAAGCGCATCATGAACGTGATCGCGACGCCGATGACGCCCCAGATCAGCAGCCTGACCGGCCAGTAGGTCGGCAGCGTCCATTCCCTTTTGCGGATGCTCAGGCCGAAGATCTCGCCGACCGTGGCGAGCAGGGCGAATTTCACAAAGCCCATGATATAGGGATGGAGCTTTGAAGCCGCCTTGAACCATTCGCGGCTCGGGCGTATCAGCAGTATCGCCGCAAACGCGCCGATGATCAGGAAGCAGGCCGCGGCGATCAGCGCGCCAAAGCGTTTTTTGCCGGTGTCGTTGGTGTTTTCCATAGCTTATGTTCCTTATTCTATATCGTGGATAACGGTCTCGGGCGGCGTGTCGAGCTTATGGGGATCCGTCATATAACGCTTGAAGAGCTTGAAGGCGGAGGCGAAATAGAAGCCGTCGCAGATACGCTCGTCGGTATTGACGGTGAAATCGATGTATTTCTTCCTTGTCACGCTGCCGTCCCTGTCGAGCTCGTTCTCAAGGCGCTTGGCGCCGAAGGCGAGGAACGCGGGGATGTTGCCGAAGTTATACAGGTGGTGGAATACGGGCGGTATGCCGAGCGAGCCCATGCTGGTGACGAACAGGGAGCCGTGGAAGGGGCTCAGACGGGTGAGCCACCGCGGCAGGTGCCCGAAATAATCGAAGGTCTTGAGCAGCCAGATCGTGAACTTGAGGAACACGCCGGGTATCAGGTTGATAAGGCCGGCCAGCTTGTCGAAGCTCGAATCGAGCTCCTCGGTCTCCTTGGCGGCGGAGACCTCCTTATTGAACTTTTCGTAGACGGTTTCGGCGGTGTCGTTCGGGTCGAGATAGATAGTGATGATCGTCTCGGAGCCCTCGAGCGACATATCCTTCTTGATCGTCATCGAGACCTCGATCTCGTCGTCGCGGCTGTAGGTCCGCTGCCCGCTGATAAAGCGGTTGACCGCCGGGCGCTGGGAGACCGTGCGCGCGTAGGCCGCGAGCAGCAGGTGGGTGTAGCCGAAATGATCGAACCCCGCGTCGCGCTTCTCGCGGATATAGGCGTCCGCCGCGGAGCACTCGAAGCAGTCTCGGAACAGGTTGCTGGAGGGCACGCGGTCCGGCATGATGTAGACGGCGACGCCGTTCATCGGGTCGAGCGAGCGTATCCTGCGGCCGTCGTTGCGGTCGCCGCACTGCGGCAGGGGGCGGTCGCTCTCGCGCTTTTTCATGCCGACGAGCACGCTGAGCGCGGCGAGGCCGGCGAGCAGCACGGAGCCCTGCTCAATAAGCGCCGCTGTGCCCGAACCGTTCCCGCGCAGCATAAAATACTCCGCCGCCGCGAGGCCGAGGCCGCAGAGCACGGCGATGAGCGCTATGACGCGGCGGCGCGGGGCGTTCGTGCGGCTTCTTCCGCCGGTGCTGACGGCAAGGCGGTAGACTATCATCAGCGCGAGGATCAGCACGAGCTCGGCCGCGAGCAGGATGCCGCGGCGGGACGCGTCGTGCACGTAGAGGACGATCGCGCGGATCATCAGGAACACGCAGTACCATGCCTCGGGCTTCGCGGTCTTATAAAGGCGCGCTTCGCTCTCGAAGACGAGCTCGGCCGCGAACCAGACGAGCGCGATGCAGGCTATTATCATGGTGACGACTGCGTACAAGGTCGAACCGATTCGCCCCGCTCCGAATCCGGGGGCGCTATAAAAAACGATCCTTGCAGCAAGGGAAAGCAGGGCGAAAAGCACCGCGAGCCACATCAACGGGTTTCGCCTGTTCATGCCGTATGCGGTATAGACCGCCGGCTCGGTTTTGTTGGTCTCTTCCATGGCTGATATTATACCATTCCGCTATGATAAAAGCAACCTTAAAGCGACGGGGCGCCCCGCCCGGGGAGCGTTTTTCGGGGCATAAAAAATGCAGCGGGGCAAGCGCTCCGCCGCAGACCGACCGGTCGGGAGAGGGACCCCGGGGTCCCCCGCCCTTCCGTCGGGAATACCTGTTCTGTTCAGCTCTCGCTGGTCTTGTCCTCGACCAGCGCGCCGTGGACGTTCACGGTGCTGTTCGAGCCGTAGATGTTCGTGTCGAGGATGAGGAAGCCGAGGTAGTAGGCCATATCGGCGGTGAATACGTCGCCCTCGGGCTTATTGAAGCCCACGGTCACGTCCACAACGCCCTTCTCGCAGGTGAGGTACTGTACCTGGGGGGTGAAGGAGCCGCTCGAAAGATCGATGCGGAAGACCACGAGGCGGTTGTTCTTGAAGAAGTCGTCGTTGTACTTCGCGGCCGCGGCCTGTGCGGCGGCCTTATAGGTATCGTCCGCAAGCAGGGGCAGGATCTTCTGCTCGAACTCCTTGGAGCTGGTGATGATCATCGTCTCGGAGGGAAGCCCCTCGGAAGTGCCGAAGCGGTAGAACTCGGTGAGGCTGTCCAGCTTCTCCCTGTCGGAAAGCGGCGCAACGTCGATGAGGTTCAGGCCGGGATCGGGAAGCACGTTCCCTTCCGCGGGTTCGGGAGTGACCTTGACGGTGCCGTTGTCGCCGGGGCCCTGGGGCTGCGGCTTCGGCGAAGTGCAGGCGGCTGCGGCGAAGGCCATTGCCGCGATGAGCAAGATCGCAATTATCGCATTTATCCTTTTCATTGTTTTATCCATCCTTTCTGCGGAGTATTTTTAGATTGACCGCCGCCGATGCGGGGGAACGCGCTTTCTTTTTGCGTTCATCCATATAACGTGCGAGGGGCGGCCGCGGTTGACTCCGGCGCGGCCGCCCCCAAAATGCCTTATTTCGTTCAAACCTTTTCCGTCAGCTCGCCGACGAGGTTCTTCTGCATCAGCATGCGGATGACGCTCATATCGTTGGTGCGGCCGAGCACCCACATCAGCTTGGTGATCGCCGCCTCGGTGGTCATATCGCCCGCCGAGATGACGCCGAGATCGCGCAGGGGCTTCGATACCTCGTAGATATCGGGCGAGGACTGCTCGTAGAGGCACTGGGAGGTCAGCACCACGGGGATGCCGTGCGCCATCAGCCTTGCGATCGCCTCGGAATGGTTCCTGCGGATGGAGTGCATGCCGCCCAGACCGAAGCCCTCCACCACGAGGCCGTGGATATCGCAGTCGATGCAGTAATCGAGCAGGCGGGGACTCATGCCGGGGATCAGCTTCACGAGCGCGACGCGGGGGTCTATATCGGTGGAGAAGCTGAACGCGGCGGGCAGCGAGGGCGTGTAGAGCGAGAGCAGGCGGCCGTCGCTGACGGTGCCGACGTAGGGATAGTTGATGGATTCGAAGGCGGAGAGCGAGGTGGTGCGGGTCTTGACGGCGCGGCAGCCGAGCATCAGCGAATTGCCGAAGCAGATGTAGACGCCGCCCTTGAGCGATTTGGCCGCGATCAGCGCGTTCTCGAGGTTGCGCCGCCCGTCGGAATCCGGGTAGACGGCCGGATACTGCGCGCCGGTCAGCACGACCGGGATCGGGATGCCCGAGAGCATGAAGCTGAGCATGCTGGCAGTGTAGGCCATGGTGTCGGTGCCGTGGGTCAGCACGACGCCGTCGCAGCTGCCGACGCTCGCCTTGATCGCCTCGGCGATCGTGATCCATTCCTCGGGCTGGATGTTCGAGGAATCCATGCTGAAAAGATCGGTGCAGCTGACGTCGGAATGATCGCCGCCGAGCAGCTCGAGCAGCTCGCTCGCGGAAAGACCCGGGGCGAGGCCGTCCTCGGTGGGTACGCAGGCGATGGTGCCGCCCGTTGAGATAAGAGCTATTTTCTTCATATCGGTCTCCCTCCTGCCGTTCTTCGCTTTCGCCGGTTACCGGCGGATGGTGTCGCAGTGCATATAGGGCACCAGCACCTCGGGGATCTTCACGCTGCCGTCGGCCTGCTGATAGTTCTCAAGCAGCGCCGCGACGGTGCGGCCGATGGCCACGCCGCTGCCGTTGAGCGTGTGCACGAGCTCGGGCTTGCTCTTCGCGTCCCTGCGGAAGCGGATCTGCGCCCTGCGCGCCTGGAAATCCTCGAAATTGGAGCAGGAGCTGATCTCGACGTAGCGGCCGTAGCTGGGCATCCAGACCTCGATATCGTAGGTCTTGGCGGAGCTGAAGCCGAGGTCGCCGGTGGAGAGGCAGACCACGCGGTACGGGAGGCCGAGGCCCTGCAGGACCTTCTCGGCGTCGTGCGTGAGCTTTTCAAGCTCGTCGTAGCTGGTCTCGGGCTTGACGAATTTAACGAGCTCCACCTTGTTGAACTGGTGCTGGCGGATAAGGCCCCTCGTATCGCGCCCCGCGCTGCCGGCTTCGGAGCGGAAACAGGCGCTGTATGCGCAGTATTTGATGGGCAGATCGTCGCCGTTCAGGATGTCGCCCCTGTGCAGGTTGGTGACGGGCACCTCGGCGGTCGGGATCAGGAAATAGTCGGTCCCGGCGACCTTGAAGGCGTCCTCCTCGAACTTCGGGAGCTGGCCGGTGCCGGTCATCGAAGCCCTGTTGACCATGTAGGGCGGGAAGATCTCGGTGTAGCCGTTAGCGGTGTGCACGTCGAGATAATAGCTGATGATCGCCCTCTCGAGCCTTGCGCCGAGGCCGCGGTAGACCGTGAACCTCGCGCCCGTGATCTTGCCCGCGGAGGCGAAATCGAGGATGCCGAGCTCCTCGCCGAGGTCCCAGTGCGCCTTCGGCTCGAAATCGAACTCGGTGGGGCTGCCCCAGCGGCGCATCTCGGCGTTGTCGCGGTCGTCCGCGCCGTCGGGCACGCTCTCGTGGGGAATGTTCGGGATCTTCATCAAAAGCTCGTCGAATTTCTCGTCGATGCCCGCAAGCTCCGTATCGAGCCCCTTTATCTCGTCGGCAAGGGCCTTCATCTCGGCGAGCAGGCCGGTCACGTCCTCGCCCTGCTTCTTGAGCGCGGGGACCTTCGCGGAATCCTCGTTGCGCTTTGCCTTGAGCTGCTCCACCTTCTGGATGAGCCCGCGGCGCTTTTCGTCGAGCGCGAGCACCTCGGTGACGTCGGCCCCCTTGCCGCGCCGCGCCTTCATGGCGGCGACGAGCTCCTCGGGGTTCTTTCTGATGCGTTTGATATCCAGCATAATGTATCTCCTTCCGGCCATTTCTGGCACTTCTTGCAGTTTATCAGTCGGGCAGCCTGCCGCAGCATTTCTTGTATTTCTTGCCGCTGCCGCAGGGACAGGGGTCGTTCGGCCCGGGTTTTTTATCTACTATCTTGGGCTTTTTCTTCTCGGTCGCCGCATTGCCGCCCTGGTTCGTGGTCAGGTTCTGCGGCTTCGGCTGAGCGACGGGGCTCCTGAACACGGGGTGGTAGAGGCGCTGCACGGTCTCGGTGCGGATCTCCGCCGTCATCTGGTCGAACATGTCGAAGCCCTCGTTGCGGTACTGGATGACGGGATCCTGGCTGCCCATCGCGCGCAGGCCGATGCCCTCGCGCAGCTGATCCATCGCATCGATATGGTCGGCCCAGTGGGTATCGACCGAAACGAGCAGGCAGCGGCGCTCGAATTCGCGCATATCGGCGTCGTGCTCGCGGAGCTTCTCGTCGATCGCGTCATAGACCTTTTCGGCGGCGTCGGTCAGGGTCTTTATAAGCTCCTCGCGCTTGCCCGTGTTCGCTATGGCCTTCTCCGCGTCGCGGATGTTGAAGGTCATGCCGTATTCGTGCGCGAGGCCGCCGTAGTTCCAGCTCTCCGGCTTCTGCTTGGCCGGGCAGTAGAAATCCACCATCTGGTCGATGACCTCGGTGCGCATCTTCATGATCTGGTCGTGCACGTCCTCGCCCATGAGCACCTGGCGGCGCTGGGTGTAGATGATCTCGCGCATCTTGTTCATGACGTCGTCGTACTTGAGGACGCTCTTGCGGATATCGAAGTTATGCGCCTCGACGCGCTTCTGGGTATTCTCGATGGTCTTGGAGAACACGCCCATCTCGAGCGATTCGAGCTGGCCCGAGGCCATGACGCGGCCCATGGTGTTCGACAGGCGCTCCATGCGCTCCTCGCCGAAGCGGAGCATCATCTCGTCCTGCAGCGAGACGTAGAACCTGGTGGAGCCCGGGTCGCCCTGGCGGCCGGAACGGCCGCGGAGCTGGTTGTCGATACGCCTGGACTCGTGGCGCTCGGTGCCGATGACGAAGAGGCCTCCGACCGAGACGACCTGCTCGTGCTCGGCGTCGGTCTGCTTCTTATGCTTTTTATAGGTCTCGTCATAGACCTTCCTCGCCGCGATGATCTCCTCATCCTGCGTCTCGACGTGGCTCGTCGCGTTCTCTATCATCTCGTCGGTATAGCCGTCCTTGCGCATCTCGCGCTTGGCGAGGTACTCGGGGTTGCCGCCGAGCAAAATATCCGTGCCGCGGCCCGCCATGTTGGTGGCGATCGTGACCGCGCCGAACTTGCCCGCCTGGGCGATGATGTCGGCCTCCTTGGCGTGCTGCTTGGCGTTCAGGACCTCGTGCTTGATGCCCTTGCGGAGCAGCAGGCGGGAGACCTTCTCGGATTTTTCAACGGAGACGGTGCCCACGAGCAGGGGCTGGCCGGTGGCGTGGATCGATACGATGTCGTCCACGATGCGGGCGAATTTCTCCTCCTCCTTGGCGAAGAGCGCGTCGTTGTAGTCCACCCTCTTTATCGGCTTGTTGGTGGGGATCTCGACGACGTCGAGGCCGTAGATGCCGATGAACTCGTCCTCCTCGGTCTTCGCTGTACCGGTCATGCCGGCCAGCTTCTCGAACATGCGGAAGTAGTTCTGATAGGTGATGGTGGCGACGGTCTTGTTCTCGTCGTTGATCGGCACGCCCTCCTTCGCCTCGAGCGCCTGATGCAGGCCGTCCGAATAGCGGCGGCCGATCATGATGCGGCCGGTGAAGGCGTCCACGATGAAGACCTGATTGTCGGTGACGATATAGTCCTTATCGACCTCGAAGAGCGCGTGCGCCTTCAGGGCCTGCTTGATGTAGTGGTTGATCTCGGTGCTGTCGCTCGAGGAGATGTCCTCAATGTCGAAATACTCCTCGGCCTTGCGCATGCCCTGCTCGGTGAGGGCGACGGTGCGGGCCTTGATATCGCACATGTAGTCGCCGCTCTCCTCCTGAACGATGCCGCGCTGCAGGTCCATCTTGCTGATCTGCTTTAGGTCCTCGCCGCGGGTCAGGTTGCGCACGAAGCGGTCCGCGCGCTTGTACATGTCGTTCGATTTGCCGCTCGGGCCCGAGATGATGAGGGGCGTGCGCGCCTCGTCGATCAGGATGCTGTCCACCTCGTCGACGATCGCGTAGTTGAGGCCGCGCTGCACGAGCGTATCCTTCCGGATCGCCATATTGTCGCGCAGGTAGTCGAAGCCGAACTCGCTGTTGGTGCCGTAGGTGATATCGCACTCGTAGGCCGCCTTCTTCTCCTCCGGCTCCATCTGGCTGACGATGCAGCCCACGGTGAGGCCGAGGAAGCGGTGGATCTTGCCCATCCACGCGGCGTCGCGCTGGGCGAGGTATTCGTTGACGGTGACGACGTACACGCCCTTGCCGGGAAGGGCGTTTAAGTAGCTCGCGAGCGTCGCTACGAGGGTCTTGCCCTCGCCCGTGCGCATCTCGGCGATGCGGCCCTGGTGGAGTATGATGCCGCCGATCAGCTGAACGTCGTAATGCCGCTGGCCGATCGTGCGGACCGCCGCCTCGCGGACGACGGCAAACGCCTCGGGCAGCAGGTCGTCGAGCGTTTCGCCTGCGGCGAGCCTTTCGCGGAACTCGACCGTCTTATGGGTCAGCTCGCTGTCCTTAAGGGCGTGGATCTTCGGCTCCCACTCGTTGATCTTTTTGACGAGCGGCATGATCTTTTTGATCTGCTGCTGGCTGGTGGTGCCGAAAAGCTTGTCTATAAGTCCCATTATGTCCTCCGCCGCGCTGTGTTTGGGCGCGGTTTTTATTGCGTTTTAAGGCTTTTATTGCGCTTCGCCCGAAAGCAGCCTCGTTCTTTCGGCAAGGATAAGCGCCTCGATCATCTCGTCCATATCGCCGTCGATGAACTGGGGCAGCTTGTAGAGGGTAAGGTTGATTCGGTGGTCCGTGACCCTGCTCTGCGGGAAATTGTAGGTGCGGATGCGCTCGCTGCGGTCGCCCGAGCCCACCTGGCTGCGGCGCTCGGACGCCTCCTTCTCGGCGGCCTCGTTTCGCTTGAGCTCGTAGAGCCGGCTTCTTAAAACCTTCATCGCCTGCTCCTTGTTGCGCCCCTGGCTGCGCTCGTCCTGGCTCTGGACGACCAGCCCCGTGGGGATATGCGTGATGCGGATCGCGCTCTCGGTCTTGTTGACGTGCTGCCCGCCCGCGCCGCTCGAACGGTAGGTGTCTATGCGCAGGTCGCCGGGGTCGATCTCGACCTCGATATCCTCCGCCTCGGGCAGCACCGCGACCGTCGCCGCGCTCGTGTGGATGCGGCCCTGGGTCTCGGTCTCGGGCACGCGCTGCACGCGGTGCACGCCGCTCTCGTATTTCATCCTCGAATAGGCCCCGCGCCCGGAGAGGCTGAAGGTCGCCTCCTTGACGCCGCCCATCTCGGTCTCGTTCATGTCGATGAGCTCCATGCGGAAGCCGCGGCGCTCCGCATAGCGCTGATACATACGCAGGAGCACCGCTCCGAAGAGCGCCGCCTCGTCGCCGCCGGTGCCGGCGCGGATCTCCATTATTACGCCGCGCTCGTCGTTCTTATCCTTGGGAAGGAGCAGCACCCTGAGCTCCGAAAGCTTTTCCGTGAGCTTTTTTTCAAGCTCCGGCAGCTCCTCGGCCGCCAGCTCCGCAAGCTCCCTGTCGGCGGTCCTGTCGTGCGCAATAAGGCGGCATTCCTCCGCCTCGGCCTCCAGCGCCGCGTATTCGTCGTAGGCGGCGACGATGGGCTCGAGCGCCGCGTGCTCCTTGACGAGCGCGCGCCACCTTGCCTGATCCTGTATGACGGCGGGGTCGCTCACCTCGCGGGCAAGCTCCTCATACCTCGCCTTCATTTGCCGAAGCCTTTGAAGCATTTTTATCCTTTTGGTATGCCGGGTATGACGGTCACGGCGCGCGGATTGCCGCCGAGGTCATATGTGACGCTGACTTCCCCGTGCCCCCTAAAGAGCGCGGGCACGCTTTCGCCCTGGTCGAAGCCTATCTCCATGACGAGCGCGCCGCCGGGGTTCAGGTGCTCCGGGTATTCCCCGGCTATGCGGCGGTAGATCGCCAGCCCGTCCGCCCCGCCGTCGAGCGCGAGCCGGGGCTCACGCCGGACCTCAGTAGAGAGCGTTTCGATCACCGCGGAGGGGATGTACGGGGGATTGACAGTTATGATATCGAAGCACCTGCCCTTGAGCGCCGCGAACAGATCGCTTTTGACGCATTCCGTGCCGGGGGCGAGCCTTGCGGCGTTTTCGCGGGCGACGGAAAGCGCTTCATCGCTGATATCCGAGAGCACCGCGGCGATGCCGGTCCTTGCGGCGAGCGAAAGCCCGATGCAGCCCGAGCCCGTGCAGAGATCGAGCAGCGAAGCGTAACTCCTTTCGTTTATCAACCGCTCCGCCTCGATGACGAGGGTCTCGGTATCCTGCCTGGGGATAAGTACCGCGGGCGAAACCGCGAAGGTCAGGCCCATAAGGTCCCATTCGCCGATGACGTACTGCAGCGGCTCGTGATCAAGGCGTCTTTCTATCGCCGTTTCGAGCCGGTCCAAGACCCCGGCGTCGGGCTCGAGCTCGGCGTCGGCAAAGCCGATCCGCCGCCCGAGCGCGAACGAAACCAGCTCCCTCGCCTCCGCGGGCGCGTCCTCGCCGGAGACCGGGAGCAGCCTTGAAGCCGTGCGCCGGAGCAGCTCGTGAAGCGTCATTCCGCCGCGCCCTCCGCGGGGTTTGCTTCGGCGGGCTGTGCAGCCTCCTTTTCGGCCGGGGCTTCGGCGCCTTCGGTCAGGTCCACGACCGGGGGTTCCTCTGCGGGCGCGTCCGCCAGCGAACCATCCGCAAGCGAATTATAGTATTCCGGCGTCCTCTCGCCCATCGCGATATAGAACGCGGCCATCGCGACCTCGATCATATCCTCGGTGGGTTCCTTGGTGGTGATCAGCTGCAGGCCCATGCCCGGCGCGCGGACGGCCTTGGTCAGCCAGTTGTCCTTCTTGGCCGCCCAGCGCAGCACCTCGTAGCTGAGGCCCGCGATCAGCGGGATCAGCAACAGGCGGACGCCGATGCGGAAGAGGTTGTAGAGGACGGAGTTCTCGATCTCGAGCTTAAAGCCGTATTTTATGACGATATCCACGATCGTGAGCACGAAGATGGACACAGCCATGACGAGGAAAAGGTAGTTCGTGCCGCAGCGCGGATGCAGGCGCGTATGCTTCATCGCGTTCTGCGGGGTCAGCTCATCCTCCGCCTCGTAGCAGGCGATGGTCTTATGCTCGGCGCCGTGATACATGAACAGGCGGCGCATATCCTTGATGCCGCTCATCGCGAAGAGATAGCCCACGTAGATCGCCACGCGGATTACGCCCTCCACGAGCGAACGGCCGATGCTCTGGTCCTTGCCGAAGAAGATTGACGAGATCAGCACGGGCAGTATCACGAACAGGCCCAGCGCGAGCGCGACGCCCAGCACGGCGCCGACGCCGAGGATCACGTTTTCGATGCTCTTGCCGAAGGTCTTCGAGAGCCATTTTTCGAACTTCGTGGGTTCCTCGTCCTCGAAGAGGTCCTCGCCGTACAGCTTCGCGGATTCGGTGGTGGTGCTCAGGCCCGTTGCGAGGGACTCGAACAGCGCCACGACGCCCCTTATTACGGGCAGCCCCAAAAAGGTGCCCTTCTTGGCGCGCGTGGTGGTTTGTTTGTATTCGGCGACGATCTTTCCGTCCGCCCGGCGCACCGCCATCGCGATGCCCTCGTCGGACTTCATCATCACGCCTTCCAGGACGGCCTGACCGCCGACCGTACAGCGTCTCATATTAACTCCTTTTTATCATGCGCGGGTCCAGGTCGTGCCTTCCTTGGAATCCTTGAGGGTCACGCCCTTTTCGGCAAGCTGTGACCGGATCTCGTCCGCACGGGCCCAGTTCTTGTTTTTCTTCGCTTCGGCGCGCTCGGCGATCAGCCCTTCGACCCACTCCGTGAACTCGTCCGACTGCGCCTCGGCCTTCTTTTCGGTTATCAGCGAGAGCGAAAGCACGCTGTCGAAGTCCGCGATCAGCGCGAGCTTCGTTTTGCCGCTCATATCGGCCTTGATGACGTCGTAGAGCACGGTGAGACCGAGCGAGGTGTTGAGGTCGTTGCCGACGTTCTCGATGAACCTCGCCCTGTATTCGTCGAACTTTTCCTGCTCGAGCTCGCCCTCGTCCGCGATAGCGGCGATGCGGTTTTTGAGCCGCTCATAGGCCGCGCGGGAATTGTCCAAAGTATCCCAGCTGAATTCGAGCGGCTTCCTGTAATGGCTCTGCAGGCAGAACATGCGGTAGACGAGCGGATCGTAGCCCTTTTCCTTCAGTACCGAGACGGTGAGGATATTGCCCTTAGACTTGCTCATCTTGCCCTCGCGGTCGTTGAGGTGCTGCACGTGGAACCAGTGGCTGCACCAGCTGTGGCCGAGCGCGGCCTCGCTCTGCGCGATCTCGTTGGTATGGTGCGGGAAGATATTGTCCACGCCGCCGCAGTGCAGGTCGAGGTATTCGCCCAGGTGCTTCATGCTGATGGCCGAGCACTCGATATGCCAGCCCGGATACCCGACGCCCCAGGGGCTCTCCCATTTGAGCTCCTGCGAATCGAATTTGGACTTGGTGAACCACAGCACGAAGTCGGTCTTGGAGCGCTTGTTGCCGTCCTCCTCCACGTCGTCGCGCACGCCGATCCTGAGCTCATCCGCGGAATGCCCGGTCAGGGCGTAGTAATCGGAGAGACGGGATGTGTCGAAATATACGTTGCCGCCCGCCTCGTAGGCATAGCCGTTTTCGAACAGCCTTTCGATCAGGGCGATGTATTCGGGGATGCAGTTGGTGGCGGGCTCCACCACGTCCGGCGTCCTGATATTGAGCGCCTCGCAGTCCCGGAAGAACGCGTCCTCATAGAACTTCGCGATCTCCATGACGGTCTTGCCCTCGCGCTTGGCGCCGGCGACCATCTTGTCCTCGCCGGTGTCGCCGTCGCTGGAGAGATGCCCGACGTCGGTGATGTTCATGACGCGCTTGACGTCGTAGCCGATATAGCGCAGGAACTTCTCGAGCACGTCCTCCATGATGTAGCTGCGCAGGTTGCCGATATGCGCGTAGTGGTAGACGGTCGGGCCGCAGGTATACATATTGACCCTGCCCTCCTCGCGGGGAACGAACTCGCCGACCTGCCTTGTGAGCGTATTGTAAAGGTAGAACTTATCCATAATTGCCTTTCTATAAAAGATTTTAATCGAGCAGCATATCGCCGTGCTTGATCCAGCCGAGCTTGCGCATCAGCTCGCTGAGGCCGAGCGCGATCAGCGCGGGCGCGACGATGTGCAGCAGCAGGACCTTGAGGAGTATCACCCACCACGGAACGCCGGTGGAGAGCATCGTGGTAAAGGTGCCGATCTGGCCGACGAGGCCGCAGGTGCCCATGCCGCCGGAGATGCCGATGTTTTCCATGCGGAAGATAGTGGTGCCGAGGGGCCCGAGCACCGCGCTTGCGACGACGGGCGGGATCAGGATCTGGGGATGGCGGAGCACGTTGGGGACCTGGAGCATCGAGGTGCCGAGGCCCTGGGAGACGACGCCGCCCCACTTGTTCTCACGGAAGCTCGCCACCGCGAAGCCGACCATATGGCAGCAGCAGCCGATCGTCGCGGCGCCGGCCGCAAGGCGGATGCCCTCCGCGGTGTTGGGATCCATGCCCTCGGAGATGACGAAGATCATCGCGGCGACCGCGGCGCTGGAGATCGGAGCGGTGAGGATCAAGCCGAGTGCGACGGATACGATGATGCCCATCGGGATCGGGGCAAGGTAGGTCGCCCTGCCGATCGTTTCGCCGAGCCAGCGCATGAAGGTGCCGAGGGGGCCGCCGAGCAGATACCCGATAAGGCCGCCGGTCATCAGCGCGACGACGGGAACGACGAGGATATCGACCTTGGTCCTGCCTTCGACCGCGCGGGCGAATTCAACGCCGATGACCGCCGCGACGTACGCGCCGACGGGGCCCGCGCCGCCCGCGCCGCTCATATAGCCGATGGCGCCGACGACGACCGCGGAGCAGAGGGCGAAGGGCTTGGCGCCGAGCGCGAAGGCGATGGCAGCGCCGATCGCGCCGCCGATGACGTAGCCGTTCTGGCAGACCGACACGATGAAGTTAAGGAAGGTCTGCAGCGGCGCCCAGGGGATCCTCGCGAACTGGGCGAGGATGGTGCCGATGAGCAGCGATGCGAAGATACCCTTCGCCATTGCGCCCATCGCCTTTATAAAGTATCTGTCGGCATAGTAGCCGAGCTTGGCCTTGAAGCCATTGGGCTTGGGGTTCTTGTTTTCCATTACGGTTCCCTCCTGACTGCTTTTGTGCTTGAAGCGGTTCATTCGCCGCTGCCGTTCTTTCCTTTTCCGATATCGTCCACGGTGGGCTCATCCTCGTCGAAGACGAACGCCGCCTCGTGCGAATGGCTCACGCTGCCGCCGCCGTAGCGGGCGTCCTGCGCCTCGCGCTTCTTCTCCTGATCGATGCATCTGCGAAGCAGGATCATGCAGACGATGAACACCGCGAGCATCAGGCCGAAGAGCACGATCTTGACTATGCGCAGCTTATCGTAATGGTCGAACGCGGAGATCAGCACCGTGGCGATCATAAGCAGGGCCACGAGCAGCGAGGTGATGCGGACCGTGACCTTATATTTCTGCTCCATGCCCTCCTTGACGAACTGGTCGTCGAACAGGCCGCCCTTGCCGCGCACCGCCGCAACGAGCAGGTAGACGGCCATCGCCGCGATCGCGAAATCCCAGAGCGAAAGGGTCTTGCCGACGATCGGGACCGAGGTGGCGCTCAGCTTGGAGCCGTTGGCACACTCGGCCTCGACCTCGATCGAGCCGATGACCTGGGAATTGAGCCTCAAATAGCCGTCCTCGCCCATGGAACAGGTGTATTTATCCTCGGAGACGGGAGTACCGCCGTTTTCCTTGTCGCCTTCATAGACCCTGACCGTGTATGAGACGGCAGCGTCGCCGCTGTCCGGCGTGAGGACCCTCATCGGGTTGTCCTCGAAGCAGAAGTAGCCGACAACGGTCTCAAGATTGACCTGGACGGACGACACCTTCTGCATGACGAGCTTGCGCTCGGAGAGCTCGAGCTCGGTATTGTCCTCGGCGTCGATGCTCGGCCTGGAGTTGGCTCCGGGCAGCAGGCAGCCCGTGAGCAGCATGCACACGGCGAGCAGCGCCGCGACGAGCGACAGGTTGCGGATCAGCTTGCGTTTCATAGAGTTTGAAACCTCCGTATTTCGTTGCATTTTATTATGTTATTCACCGTCCGGCGCATCGCCGACGCGGTCCATGAATCCCTTTGAGATGCCGAGCGCGCGGCAGATCCTCAGCGCGTCCCTCGGCGGTTCGGCGTCCGGCCGGGCAAGGAACAGGCCGTAGTCCATGAAGCGGGCTATCAGCGCGGTGTCCCTCTCCCCCGCCTGGCTTGAAAGCGCGGCCTCGAGCTCCTTCTCGTCGGCATTCTTAAGGCCCATCACCTGATAATGCGTCCTCGCGAAGCGGGCGACGCCGTCGAAATGCGTGGTGATAAGCGCGTAGACGCCGGGGACCTCGTTGAAGTACCGCACCGCCGCGCGCACGAGGCTCGAGCCCTCGTGCGGGTTGGTGCCGCGGGCGAATTCGTCCAGCAGCACGAGCGCGGGCGTCTCGGTCTCGGCCGACCTGATTATCGAATCGAATCGGACCATCTCGCCGCCGAAGCTCGAAAGCCCGGACTCGCTCGATTCCATATCCTCGGCGAGCAGGTGGATCTCACAAAGCAGCGGCAGGCTCGCGGACAGCGCGAAGACCGGCATGCCCGAGAGCGCGAGATGCGCGTTGAGCGCGAGCGTCTTGACCGCCACGGATTTGCCGCCCATGTTCGCGCCGGTGATCACGGTGGAGCCCGGTATCAGGCGTATCGAGATCGGCGTGAACGCGCGGCCCTTCGCTTTGAGCGCGTCGGCGATCATCGGGTCGGTCATGCCCTCAAAGCTTATTTCTTCGCATTCGGTCAGCTCCGGCACGCAGCCCCCGCGCGAAAGCAGCAGCATGGCCTTCGCTATGGACAGGTCGAGGCGGCCGATGCTGCCTATAAGCGCGAGCAGGCGGTCCGCATGCGCCGAAAAGGCCTTCGTCATCTCGCCGCGCAGGCGCAGCTCCTCGTTCTCCTCGCGCGCGGCGAGGATCAGGCGCTTTGCTTCGAGCGCGCTCCGCTCCTTGTCGGCGTACGCCGAGCGCAGCGCGACGTCCACTTCCTTCCTCTCGCGGCGGACGGAGGCGAGCTCTTCGGAGAGCGCGTCGCCGAGGCGAAAGGTCACCGCCCTCCTGCCGTCGGGATCGACCGTGTCGAGCGCTTCGGTCATACCGAACAGCTCGATCCCGCCGAGCGCGGCGACCTCATCGATCGCTTCGCACGCGGGCACGAACGCCTCGAGCACGATCAGGAAGCGCTTGACCTCGAACAGCTCCACGTCCGTCAGCGCGCGCTGCCGGCTCGCGGCCACGGAGCGGCGGACGTCCTTCATCTGCATCAGCGCGTGCCTGACGTCGGTGAACAGCTTCGGGTCCCGCTCGAGCGCCGCGGCGAGGATGCGCGTGTTCTCATGTTCACGGAGGAGCGCTTCCCGCTCGTTTTTCGCGAACGGACAGAGCCTTCGCCGCAGCTCGTCGCCAAAGGGGGAGCAGGTCTCGAGCGCGTCGACGACGCCGTCGAAGCCGATATTCGTCAGTTGTCTGCGTTCAAGCATTGTACTTATGCCGTTATCACGTTTATGACCGGGATCCCCTCGGGGATCAGCCGGCGGACCTCGCTGAAGAACAGGTCCTTATCATAGCTCTCGCCGTAGGCGGAGAACGGGTTGACGGTCACCGCGACCAGCCTTGTGCCGGTCACGACCGCCGCTTCCGCGCCGCAGCGAAGCAGTTTTTCGAAATTCCTTTGGGAGACGAGCAGGCGGCTCGCATCCTCGGCGATGAAGCGTACGCCCTCGAGCGCGCGCCCCGCCTTGAAGAAGGCTTCGAGCACCGCGTCGGTCACGCCGCCCCTTATGAGAAGGTCGCCCGCGCCGTTTTTGCGGATATGCTCCGCCGCGTCCTCCGCCAAAGCGAAGGAAACGGGCTCGCCGCCGCGCACGAAGGTGAACTTTTCGCCCCCGCCCGCCTCGGTATGGGCGGCGTACCCCGGTTCGCCGGCTTCGGGAAGGCCCATGAGCCGCACCGCGAAGGCCGTATCCTGAGCCGTCTTCTTCATATCCCTCGAATAGCTCGCGCCGGTGCAGAGGATCGCCGCGTCGCTGAGCGCGGGCATCGCGAGCGAACGCCTTGAGAGCGCGCCGTCGATGAAGACCCTTTCTGCGCCGAAGCCGATCAGCTGCTTTTTGAGCTCGCGGAGCTGCGCGGTCATCGAGGGTCCCGCGATCTGCACGAGGCCGTCGCTCATCGCGCGGATTATCACCACCTCGCCCATCGGGGTGGGCATGCCGGTGGTGCCGAGGATCTCCCTTGAGACGTCGCCGAGGGCGAGCGCATCCGCCGCCGTCGCGACGAGCGTGCCCGAAAGCACGAAGATCTCGGGCTTTTTGGTGTTTGTGACGACATCGCTCCTTTCGCCGTCCCTGCCGATCGAGGTCAGGGCGATGCATTCGCCCCTCTCGCCGCATTCGGCGATCAGCCGGTTGAGCACGGTGGTCTTGCCCGCGTTCTTGCACATGCCGACGGTCGAAAGCGAGGTATGGGGTTGTATCAGATCGTACAGCAAGCGAAAAACCTCCGTTTATCATTATAACACAGTATGGGAAGAGGTTCAAGCATGAAACTTTGGCGAAAAAAAGCCCGCCGGAAAGCGGGCAAAGGGCCAACGCTGCGGCTATCCGCCGCAGCGGGCGATACGGGCGATGACGAATACGATCAGCGCCGCCGCGCCGGCGATCGACCAGAACAGGCTCAGCGCCCCGGCGATCTCCCTGCGTTTTGCGGCGGCGGGCTTGATCCCCGCGCACGCGGCGGCGACGTCGGCCTCCATGTCCGGCGCGCGGAGCCTTTCCTTAAAGGCGGCCTCCCCGCCCGTCTCGGCGAGCTTCGCGGCGGCGGAACGGCATAAGTTAAGCTCCTCGGCAAGCGTTATGCCGAGCGCGTCGGCGACCTCCCTGTGGATAAGTCCCCCCACGGAATACAGCGCATAGGCGAGGCGTTCGCCGTCGCCGAGGCCGTCCGCGAACGGTTCCTCCCTCCCGTCCTCCTCCCTTTCGGAGAGGACGTCGTCCGCACTGCGCTTTGCAAGGCGCATCAGCGCCGCAAGCGGAGCCTCCCCCGCCCCGGCGCCCCCGGCGGTCCAGAGCCGCACGAAGGTCCGTTTCGCCGCCCGGCGGGCGTCCGCTTCGTCGCCGAGGCGGCAGAGGCACCGGGCATACACCGCGGCCGCCCTCTTTTCGACAAGCTCTTTAAGGGCGGAGCGGTCCCCGGCGGAGAGGGCCTCCATCAGCTCCTTTTCGGTTTTGGCGGTATTTTCGTTCATCTGCTCCGTTAACGTAAAGAAAAACCCCGCGGGAGCGCCGCGGGGGAGGTTTTATAAGCCGAGCCCTGCCACTCTCGGCAGCACGAGCGTCGATGCGATCAGGAAGTAGACGAGCAGCGAGAGCGCGTCCACGATGGTGGTGATCATCGGGCTCGCCATGACCGCGGGGTCGAGGCCGATCTTCTTGACCAGCAGCGGCAGCGTGCAGCCGAAGAACTTTGCGACGATGACCGTCGCGAGCAGCGTTCCGCAGACCGTCAGCGCCACCACGAAGGGCACGCGGTCGATCAGCATCAGCTTGCCGAAGCTGACCAGCGAAAGCGAGGCGCCGCAGAGGAGCGCGACGCGGAGCTCCTTGAAGATGATGCGGAAGATATCCTTGAACTCGATCTCGCCGAGGGAGAGGCTGCGGATGATCGTGACCGAGGCCTGGCTGCCGGAGTTGCCGCCGGTGTCCATGATCATGGGGATGAACGCGGTCAGGATCACGCACTGCGCGAGCGCGCCCTCGAACCCGCTGATGATGAGCTGGGTGAAGGTGGCGGAGATCATCAGCAGGAGCAGCCACGGGATACGGTTCTTGTAGATCTCGAAGACCGAGAGACGCGGATAGGGCTTGTCGGACGGCGTGATAGCGGCCATCTTTTCGATATCCTCGGTCGCCTCCTCGCGGATGACGTCGATCGCGTCGTCGACGGTGACGATACCGACGAGCCTCATGTCGCTGTCCACGACGGGCATGCTCAATAGATCGTATTTTGCGAACATATCCGCCACGGCCTCGACGTCGTCCCTCGTTTCGACGGCCACGAAGTTCTCGTTCATCAGGTCCTTCATCACGGTGTCGTCGTCCGCGAGCACGATCTCGCGAAGGGACACGGTGCCGAGCAGCTTGCGCTTCTCGATGACGTAGCAGTTGTTGATCGTCTCCTTATCGACGCCGGTCGAGCGGATATGCCTCAGCGCTTCGGCGGCGGTCATGTTCGGGCGCAGATCCACGAACTCGGTGGTCATGATCGAGCCCGCGCTGTCCTCGGGGTACTTGAGCAGGTCGTTGATCGTGCGGCGCATGTCCGGATCCGCCTGCTTCAAGATCCTGTTGACGACGTTCGCGGGCATCTCCTCAACGAGGTCGGCCGCGTCGTCGTCGTACATCTCGGCAAGGATCTCGGAAAGCTCCTTGTCGGAGAAGCCGTTGATGAGCTGCTGCTGCAGCTCGGCGTCCATCTCGACGAACACGTCCGCCGCGATATCCTTCGGGAGCAGACGGAAAAGACGCATCAGCTTATCCGCGGGCTGTTCGTCGAAGATAACGGCGATATCCGCCGCATTGACCGTGACCAGAATATCCCGAATGCTGTTGTACTGCTTGCGTTCGAGCAGGGTCTCGATCGTTTGTGAAAGATCCATTGATAATGCTGCCATTGTCCCTTTTGATGGAACGGCATCTTCAAAGCGCCTGAGACGGCCGAAATGAAAAACGGAGGATCAGCTTCGGAAGTCCTCTACGGAAGCCTTTTCCGATTTTTTCCGCTCTTCCGACCCGCATAAGGGATACGGACCCGAAACCTCAGCGCCTATGCTGCCTTCTGCTTCCATATTGACTCCTTTTCCTTATTATTGGGGGGCGCTCCCGCACGGGCGCTCTGCCGCGCGGCAAAGCCCGGCCCCACCCTCAAGTATAACTCATTTCGGCAAAATGTCAAGCCGCAATCGGCGCTTTCGGGCGGTTTTCGGGGGCATTTCATCCCGGCTTTTGCGGCCCGCTCCGCACCCCCTTCCCCGCCTTCCGTTCGTGCCGCGCCGTGCCGCCGCCGCTTACGGCCGCTTACGGCCGTTTTTTCCGAAATCGTTCAAAATCGCCCCGATTCGGCGTTTCGGTATATCGGCGTACAGGTACACCATCATTAACTCAAAACGGCTCAGAGGCGCGATTTGGGCGTTTTTTAGCTATACGGCCCCCGCGAACTATTGCATTCCGAAGGGGACTGTGGTATAATAGGGGTATAAGGGCGAAAAGCGCCCAAAGCCCATTCGGAGGCCTTGCCGATGCTCGTTACGGGTCTGCGTCTTCATTCATACAGGAGCTATGATGAGCTTCGCTTCCAGCCCTCGGAAAAGCTCAACGTCATCGTCGGCGCGAACGCCGCGGGCAAGACCAACGTGCTCGAGGCGATCCATCTGCCGGCGGTCGGGCGCAGCTTCCGCACGCGCCGCGATCAGGAGCTGATAAAGCTCGGCAGCGCCGGCGCCTACGTCGGCATAGACCTTATCAGCCGCGGCGCAAGGCGCAGGATCGAGTTCAAGCTGCGCGAGGGCGGAAGGCAGGTGCTCGTGGACGGCGAACCCATCCGCCGCTCGGGCGAGCTCATCGGCATACTCAACTGCGTGCTCTTCTCGCCCGAGGATCTTTCGCTCGTGAAGGACTCCCCCGAGGAGCGCCGCCGCTTCATGGATATGGAGCTCTGCCAGCTCCGCCCCGTGTTCTACTACCGCCTTTCGCAGTACAACGCCGCGCTCAGGCAGCGGGGCGCGCTGCTGCGCCGGGCCATCGAGGAGGGCGCCGCGCCGGACGAGGGCATGCTCGACATGTGGGACGACCGCCTGACCGAGCTGGGGGGCGACATCATGCTGCTCCGCCGCGATTTCATGGATGAGCTCTCGACCCTCGCGAGGGACGTCAACAAGCGCATCACCGGCGGCCGGGAGGAGCTCTTCGCCTTCTATAAGCCCAACGTACCCTTCCCGGACGGGGGCGACGTGCGCACAGCGCTCAACGAAGCCCTCTTCCGCTCCAGGCAGGAGGATATCCGGCGGGGCTTTACGACCCGCGGCCCGCACAGGGACGATATCGGCATTTTGCTCGACGAGCACGACGTGCGCGTCTACGGCTCGCAGGGCCAGCAGCGCACGGCCGCGCTGAGCCTCAAGCTTTCGGAGATCGCGCTGATGCGCAGCGAGAAGGGCGAGGCCCCGGTGCTGCTGCTCGACGACGTGCTTTCCGAGCTCGATCACGACCGCCAGCGCGAGCTTTTGACCTCCGCCTTCGACTGCCAGTGCTTCCTTACGGCGACCTCGCTCGAGGGGCTGGAGGAGCTGGACGACATGACCGTGTTCGAATGCGCGGACGGCACACTGACGAGGGTATAGGGCTGAATCAAAAAGACAATAACGAAATCTATATAACGGAGAAGCCTGTGGAAAACAAAGAGAATCAAGTCAATACCGCACCGGAGGCCGCGCAGGGCGGCGAATACGGCGCGGAGCAGATCCAGGTCCTCGAGGGCCTGGAGGCGGTGCGCCGCCGCCCCGGCATGTATATCGGCTCGACCGATTCAAGGGGCCTGCATCACCTCGTCTACGAGATCGTCGACAACGCGATCGACGAAGCCATGGCGGGCTACTGCACGCATATCTATGTCACGATACATTCCGACAACTCGATAACCGTCGTGGACAACGGCCGCGGCATCCCGGTGGACATCCATCCCAAGACCGGCAAATCCGCGCTCGAGGTCGCCCTTACCATGCTGCATGCCGGCGGCAAATTCGGCGGCAGCGGCTACAAGGTCTCGGGCGGTCTGCACGGCGTGGGCCTCTCGGTCGTCAACGCGCTCTCGGTCGAGCTCACTGCCGAGGTCCGCAGGGACGGCAAGGTCTACCGCCAGACCTGCTCGCGCGGCGTCAAGACCAGCGAGGTGGAGTGCGTCGGCTCCTGCGACCCCGCCGAGCACGGCACCACGATCCATTTCGTGCCCGACGATCAGGTGTTCGACGAGGTGGATTACGAATACGACGTCGTGACCAGAAGGCTCAGGGAGCTCGCGTTCCTCAACGGCGGCGTGACCATAATCGTTACCGATGAAAGGAACGCCGGCGCCGACGAGAACGGCGAGCCGAAGCCGTACAGCCGCAGGGACAAGTTCCACTACGAGGGCGGCATCATCGAGTACGTGCGCTATATCAACAAGAATAAAGAGGTGCTCGAGGAAGACCCGATCTATTTCACCGCCTCGAAGGACGACGACCCGCTCGAGACCGCGACGGTCGAGATCGCGCTGCAGTACAACGACGGCTACAACGAAAACGTCTTCACCTACGCCAACAACATCAACACCATCGAGGGCGGCAGCCACCTGATGGGCTTCCGCGCGGCGATGACCCGCGTCGTCAACGACTACGCGCGCAAGTTCAAGTTTTTAAAGGAAGCCGACCAGAACCTGACCGGCGACGATATCCGCGAGGGCCTTTCGGCGATCATCAGCGTCAAGCTGACCGAGCCCCAGTTCGAGGGCCAGACCAAGACCAAGCTCGGCAACGCCTATATCCGCTCGCTCGTCGACAACGCGGTCACGAACGGGCTGACGGTCTACCTTGAGGAGAACCCCCAGGCGGCCAAGACGATACTCGACAAATGCCTCGCCGCGAGCCGCGCAAGGGAGGCGGCGCGCAAGGCGAGGGAGCTGACCAGGCGCAAATCCGTGCTCGACGGCGCGGCGCTGCCCGGCAAGCTGGCCGACTGCTCCGAGAAGGACCCGGCCAAGTGCGAGCTGTTCATCGTCGAGGGCGATTCCGCAGGCGGCTCCGCGAAGGAGGGGCGCGACAGGCATTTTCAGGCGATCCTGCCCCTGCGCGGCAAGATCCTCAACGTCGAGAAAACGAGGCTCGACAAGGTCCTCGGCAACGCCGAGATCAAGTGCATGATCACCGCGTTCGGCGCGGGCATGGACGCGGATTTCGACGAGACGAAGCTCCGCTACCACAAGATCATCTGCATGACCGATGCCGACGTCGACGGCAGCCATATCAGGACCCTGCTCCTTACCTTCTTTTACCGGCATATGCGCCCGATGATCGAAAAGGGCTATGTCTACATCGCCCAGCCCCCGCTCTATCTTATAAAGAAGCCGAATTTCGAGAAATACGTCTATTCGGACGAGGAGCTCGAGCGCACGCTCGACGAGATCGGCCGCGACCGCATCACGGTGCAGCGCTATAAGGGTCTCGGCGAAATGAACCCCGAGCAGCTTTGGGACACCACCATGGACCCCGAGAAGCGCATAATGCTGCAGGTCACCATGGACGACGCGATGCTTGCCGACGAGACCTTCACCCTTCTGATGGGCGACCGCGTGGAGCCCAGGCGCGAATTCATCGAGCAGAACAGCAAGCTGGTAGCGGATCTCGACATCTGAGCCTGCTGACGGAGAAATATTATGGACGAAAAGAAAAAACGCAATCTTGAAATGCTCGGGACCAACGAGCTGGGCATGGACGCCGAGGGCGGCAAGATACTGCCGATCAACCTCGTGGGCGAGATGAAGCGCAGCTTCATCAGCTACGCGATGGCGGTCATCATCAGCCGCGCCCTGCCCGACGTGCGCGACGGCCTCAAGCCCGTGCACAGGCGCATCCTCTACGCGATGGATGAGCTCTCCATGCAGCCCGACAAGCCCTTCCGCAAATGCGCGCGCCTCGTCGGCGACGTGCTGGGCAAATACCATCCCCACGGCGACACCGCGGTCTACGACGCGACGGTCCGCCTCGCGCAGCCCTTCTCCACGCGCTACCCGCTGGTGGAGGGCCACGGCAACTTCGGCTCGATCGACGGCGACCCCGCCGCTGCGATGCGTTATACCGAGTGCCGCATGAGCAAGCTCACGCTCGAGATGCTCTCCGACCTCGACAAGAACACCGTCGATTTCTATCCGAACTTCGATGAAACTTTGATGCAGCCCGCCGTGCTGCCCGCGAGGTACCCGAACCTGCTCGTCAACGGCTCGAACGGCATCGCCGTCGGCATGGCGGCGAACATCCCGCCGCATAACCTGGGCGAAACGATCGATGCGTTCGTGGCCATGATCGACGACCCGGATATCACGATCGACGAGCTGATGAACTACATCCCCGGCCCGGATTTCCCGACCGGCGGCGTCATCATGGGCGACGTGGGCATCCGCCACGCGTATTTCACCGGCCGCGGCCGCATACTCGTGCGCGCCAGGAGCGAGATCGAGCAGTACAAGGCCGACCGCAGCCGCATCATCGTCACCGAGATCCCCTACCAGGTCAACAAGGCCAAGCTCGTTGAGAAGATCGCCGAGCTCGTGCACGACAAGAAGGTGGACGGCATCTCCGACCTCAGGGACGAGAGCTCCCGCGCCGGCATGCGCATCGTGATCGAGCTCAAGAAGGACGTCAACGCGAACGTCGTGCTCAACAACCTCTACAAGCACACCCAGCTTCAGGACACCTTCGGCGTCATCATGATCGCGCTCGTCGACGGCGAGCCCAAGGTGCTGAACCTGCGCGAGATGCTGTGGCACTACCTCCAGCATCAGAAGGAGGTCGTCACGAGGCGCACTCAGTTCGACCTCGACAAGGCCAAGGAGAGGCTGCACATCATCGAGGGCCTCATCATCGCTCTGGACAATATCGACGAGGTCATCGCCATCATCAAGGCCAGCGCCAACGGCGCCGAGGCGAAGGACCGCCTGATGGCAAGGTTCGGCTTCTCTGAGAAGCAGGCGCAGGCGATCCTCGACATGCGTCTGCAGAGGCTGACCGGCCTTGAAAGGGAGAAGCTCGAGGCCGAGTTCGCCGAGCTTAAAAAGACCGTCGAATACCTCCTCTCCATCCTCGCCGACGAAAAGAAGCTGCTCGGCGTCATCAAGGAAGAGGTCCTCGAGATCCGCCGCAGGTTCGCGGATCCCCGCCGCACCGAGATCACGAAGATCATCGAGGATATCGACATGGACGACATCATCCAGGAGGAGGATATGGTCGTCACCTGCACGCATCACGGCTATATCAAGCGCATCAGCGAGGCGACCTACCGCACCCAGCGCAGGGGCGGCGTGGGCGTCAGCGCGGGCAGCACCAAGAACGAGGACTTCCTTGAAGACATCTTCGTCACCAGCACGCATTCCTACATCATGTTCTTCACGAACAAGGGCCGCGCGTTCCGCATAAAGTGCTATTCGATCCCCGAGGCGGGCAGGACGGCCAAGGGCACCCCGATCGTCAACCTGCTGCAGCTCTCCACGGGCGAGTTCGTGACGGCCGCGTTCCCGATCGGCAGGGAGATGGGCGAGGGCTACCTCGTGCTCTGCACGCGTCAGGGCGTCATCAAGAAGACCCCGCTCTCCGACTTCACCAATATCCGCAAGGGCGGCATCATCGCCCAGAACCTGCGCGACGGCGACGAGCTGATCAGCGTTGAGATCTCGAGCGGCAGGGACGAGTTCATCGTCGGCACGCGCGACGGCAAGTCGATCCGCTTCAGCGAGGAGGATGTGCGCGCTATGGGCCGCACCGCGGCGGGCGTGCGCGCGATCAAGCTGCAGGACGGCGACGCGGTGGTCGATATGAGCAAGGTCCGCGCAGGCGAATGCGTGATCGCGATCACCGAGAACGGCATGGGCAAGCGCACCGACGAAGCCGAGTACCGCCAGCAGGGCCGCGCAGGCAAGGGCATCATCGCGATGAACATCACCGAGAAGACCGGCAAGCTGGTCGGCCTCAAGGTCGCTTCCGGCAATGAGGATATCATGCTCATCCGCGACGACGGCATCGTCATCCGCATCCCCGTCGGGTCGATCTCGGTCATCTCGAGGAACACCCAGGGCGTGCGCCTGATGCGCATCGACGGCGAGCACCGCGTGGCGAGCTTCGCGCTCGCGCCGCATAACGACGACGAGCCCGAGCGCGAGGGTGAACCGCTCTCCCCCGCCCCCGCGGAGGAGATCACCGTGACCGAGCCCGAGCCCGCCGTTTCCGACGAAAACGACCGCGGCGAGGAATGATCATAATCCAACCGCAAAGGCCGCCCCGTAACATCCGGGGCGGCTTGTTTTATGTTATACGTATTCCCCGCAGGTGGGGAGCATTTCCCATAAAACCGGCTTATGCAAGGGTCTAGTAAAAGCTGTTCGGAGTGATAACGGGAGCTTTTTCCCTTATCGTGGGGCAAAGTGCTCGAAAATGGAGCAAAGTGGATAAAACGGGCGGCAGGGCTGCGGGATGGGGGCGCTTCGGGGAGGGTGCGCGGGGCGCGGCGGTCGGGAGGAAAGCGGGCTGTAATAGCTCGCGGGCGCGCGTTTGGAGAGCGGAGACGTGCCATTTCCGCATGAAAAATATTTTTTCGCGCTTTTTCGCGCCCCCACAAGATATGGTGTCCCGACGCCCCCGCGAACTACAATTTCGAAAAAATCGTTCGCTTTTCAGCCTTGCGGATTCGGCCCGAATTTGATATGATAATAGCCCGCCCTCATCCTGCTTTCCCTTTGGGAGGCGTGATCGCCGAAAGCACACGGCATGTCATTTTTCGTTTCCTTCCGGGATTTTTCCGGTGTCCTGCTTGCGGATCTGCCATGGGCGGCCAATACGAAAACCAACGGAGGCTTCAATTTGTTATCCGCCGATATCATCTGGTCAAGGGCGCTTCCCCTTTTGAAGCCCCAGATGACCGACGCGAGCTACGACAACTGGATCGTTTCGCTCGTGCCCCTTCGCATAGAGGAGGGCAATGTCTTCGTCCTCAAGACGCTGAGCACGGTCTATCGCGACACGCTGCAGCGCTTCTATACCTCGGTCATCGAGCGTTCGCTGCGCGATGCGGGCGAGGCCGAATTCACCGTCCGCTTCACGACCGAAGAGGAGGAGGCCGCGCGCCCCGCGGCCAGGGAGAAGCCCGTCAGCTGCCCCACGCTCAATGAAAAATACACGTTCGACACCTTCGTGCGCGGCGAATCGAACCGCTTTGCGTACGCGGCGGCGCTTGCCGTTGCCGAAAACCCCTCGGCGGCGTACAACCCGCTGTTCATCTACGGCGGCGTGGGCCTTGGCAAGACCCATCTGATGCAGGCGATCGGGCAGTACATCTTTAGCGAGCATAAGGATTACAAGATCCTCTATATCACCAGCGAGAACTTCACCAACGACGTCGTCGCCTCGATCGAGCGCAAGGACCGCGCCTCGCTGCGCGCCAAATACCGCACGCTCGACGTGCTCTTGATCGACGATATCCAGTTCATCGGCGGCAGGGAGGCCACGGAGCTGGAGTTCTTCAACGTGTTCAACGACCTGCGCGACGCGAACAAGCAGATCATCATCACCTCCGATAAGCATCCCAAGGATCTGCAGACGCTCGAGGCGCGCATCCGCACCCGCTGCGCCTGGGGCCTGGTGGTCGATATCCAGCCCCCGGACTATGAGACCAGGCTCGCGATCCTGCGCCGCAAGGCCCAGGAGGACGGCATCGACATCAAGGACGAGGTCTTGACCATGATCGCCGAGCGCGTCAGCTCCAATATCCGCGAGCTGGAGGGCTGCCTCAACCGCGTGGTCGCCTACGCCCGGTTCGTCAACAAGCCCGTGACCGTGACGGTCGCCGAGAGCGTGCTCAAGGACTACGTCGGCGGGACCTCCCACCGCAGCGTCAACGGCGAGCTTATAAAGCAGGTGGTCTGCGATTACTACGGCATCACCTACAAGGACATCGAGTCCTCAAGGCGCGATCACCGCTTCGCCTACCCCCGCCAGATCGCTATGTACCTCGCCCGCGTGCTGGTCGACAGCTCCTATCAGGAGATCGGCGACATGTTCGGCGGCAGGCATTATTCAACGGTCATGCACGCCTGCGAGACGATCGAAAGCCGCGCGCAGACCGACGCGAAGCTCAAAAAGACCCTCGACGACATCACCGAAAAGGTGAAGAACGGCTGACGGGAAAGCAATAAAACGGTATTAGGAAAGCCCTTCGGAAAGCCGAAGGGCTTTGTTGCTGCTTAATATCCCGTTCAGCCCGCTATCCCCATCGCGGTGCGCAGGATCATGATCGCGTCCGAGACGGTGATGCTGCCGCTGCCGTCCATATCGGCCGCGGCGGTCCCGGCTTCGTCCAGCTCGGTCAGCTGCATCGCGGCGCGCAGCGCCATGATCGCGTCCGAAACGGTGACGGTGCCGTTTCCGTCAACGTCGCCGGGCAGGATCCCCACGTCTTCGAAACGGGCGGTCAGCACATCATAGCTGGCGTTTTCGACCTGGAATGCCTCCTCCTCGGAAACGAGCGCGCCGGCCTCATCGAACCAACCGAGGAAGGCCGCGCCGATCTCGGGCTCGGCGCAGGCGGTGAAGTCGCCCGTTCCGATCGCGGCGCAGCCGACATAGCCGCTGCCCTCGGCATTTAGCGTGCGCACGGGGTAGGCTTCGGGGAGAATAATCTCTCTCATCGGGTTTTCCGTGCAGCAAATGTACTCGAGCGCGGAGTGTTCCGAGAGATCGAGCTCCGTGATGAGGTTCGCGCTGCAGTCGAAGTAATTTAGATCGAGGTTGTTCGAGACGTCCAGCTCGGTCAGATGATTGCCGAAGCAGTAGAAATCGGTGAGCATGGGATTGTTCGAGACGTCCAGCTCATCAAGTTCGTTCCAGCAGCAATTCAGCACCTCGAGCTGAGGATTGTTCGAAACGTCCAGCTCGGCCAGTCTGTTATCGTCGCAGTCCAGATACATGAGCTCCGGGAGGCAGGAAACGTCCAGCTCGGTCAGCTCGTTGCCGTAGACGATCAGCGTGGAGAGCGACGTGTTGTTCGAAAGATCCAGCTCCGCGATCCCGTTTAATGCGCACATCAGCGTGTAAAGATCCGGGTTGTTCGAAACGTCCAGCTCTGTCAGATTATTGTTTTCGCACAGAAGGCCGGTGAGCTGCGGACAGCACGAAACGTCCAGCTCGGTAAGCAGGTTGCCTGTGCAGAGGACGGAGAAGAGCCCGGTGCAGCCGGAAAGGTCCAGCGCCTCGATGAAGTTGTCGATGCAGGTGACCTCGATAAGCTCGGAGCAGCCGGAAAGGTCCAGCGTGCCGACAACGCCGAAGTCTTCGTCATACTCCTGATCGTCGAGGCAGATATAGCTGATGCGCAGCTCGCCGCCGGCCTCGAGCCAATCGAAGCGCGGAGCGTCGAAGATCTCATAGCTGCCGTCGTAGTTCCAGATGACGGCTTCATAGGTGCCCCAGGTATCGGGGTCGTTCGGGTCGTAATTCTCGCTCAGCTTTTCGCCGTTCTTCACGCCGCTTTCGTCGGCCTGCTCGAGGAACGACGCGCATCTGTCGTAGTCGTTCGCGTTATACCCCGCGGGCACGGTCCAGCAGGGCTCGACGGTATTCGCCCGGGCGGGAAAGCTCGGCAGCGCGGTAAAGGCAAGCACCAGCGCGAGCGCTGCGGCGAGGAAGGAAAGGGATCTCTTTTTCATGATGACGCCTCCTTATTCGGTATTCTCAATGTAGTTTTGATACGAAGGGATATGCTCCGGCAGGCTGCCCTGCCGCTGTTGATTCTATACCCTCGCCGACAGAATGTCAATATCATGCGCGGCAAAAGGACCGCGGTGCGATTGGGTATTGACAATCGAGGCGATAAACGCTATAATATCCCCGTTGCCGGATAGGGGTATGATGTAATGGTAACATAGCGGTCTCCAAAACCGTTCTTCTGAGTTCGAATCTTAGTACCCCTGCCAGAAAGAAGCACTTGCGAAAGCAAGTGCTTCTTTCAATGATGTTTGCCCTTGCGGGCAAATGATGCTGCCTTCGGCAATGATGCCGCTTCGCTTATTGAAGTGTGCCTGCGGGCACATGAAGGGCAAACATCGCATCATGGATCGCGCAGCGATCCACATCATTTCTGAGCACAGCGAAGAAACATCATTAGGGCGAAGCCCGACTTCATTACTATTTGAACTCGGCTCCCGAAGGTGTTATAATCCAATAAGAATACTTCATGAACGGAGAATACTATTCATAGAATGGATACCATCATTTCAGTTCCTTCTTTGATGCAGGAATGGGATTGGACAGAAAATGGAAATAAAGGATATGATCCCAAGAGAATTACTCTAGGCTCTAGTATAAAGGCTTATTGGATTTGTTCAAATGGGCACAAATGGCAGGCTTCTGTTAAGAACAGAGTAAATGGAGCCGCATGCCCTTATTGTTCTGGAAAACTCCCCATTGTTGGAGAAACAGATTTGTCAACACTTTACCCTAATATAGCTGCCGAATGGCATCCTACAAAAAATGGTTCATTGAAGCCAAATTCAGTTACAGCAAAAAGTGGAAAGACAGTCTGGTGGTTAGGTAAATGTGGTCATGAGTGGCAGTCTACCGTTTATCATAGAACCGAAGGGCAAAACTGTCCTATTTGTAGTAGCCATAAACTGTTAAAAGGCTACAACGACTTGAAGACATTGTATCCGGAAATTGCTTCAGAGTGGCATCCGACAAAGAATGGAACACTTTCTCCATCTGAAGTTTTCTCGACGTCAAATAGGAAAGTATGGTGGTTGGGAAAGTGCGGACATGAATGGCAATGCCAAATTTCATGCAGAACAAAGAACGGGAACGGTTGTCCAATTTGCAGCGGATATACTATTATTCCGGGTGTTAATGATTTGCTTACAATAAACCCTTCACTAACTGAAGAATGGGATTATGAAAGAAATGATGTTTCTCCATCGAAAATATCTCCTAACACTCATCGAAAAGTTTGGTGGAGATGCCATAATTGTGGCTATAGTTGGAAAGCAGATATTCATCACAGGAACACAGGAGTAGGTTGCCCGGTATGCGGAAGGAAGCAAGCAACTGAAACAAGAATAACTAACGCGATTTCCTCTGGTTGGTCGCTTGCGGTTGCCAATCCTATTTTAGCTTCTGAATGGAATTATGATAAAAACGGTTCGATTACCCCGGAAAATGTTCTTCCAGGAAGTAATCAAAAAGTGTGGTGGCGGTGTAAAAAAGGTCATGAATGGGAGGCTCTAATATCAAGTAGAAACTCTGGCGTAGGGTGTCCTTTTTGCGATATGGAACGAAAAACCTCTTTCCCAGAACAAGCGATATATTATTATTTTTCAAAGCTAACAGAAGTAAAAAACAGGCGCAAAGTATACGGAAAAGAGATTGATGTCTTTTTCCCAATTATTAATGTTGGGCTCGAATATGATGGGAGTTATTATCATAGTTCAGAAAGAAGGAAAAAGAATGATGCCAAGAAGACAGCATTCTTGTCGACTTTGGGGATTAGATTAATACATATCGTTGAGGGGAATCAGAACAGTATTGACAATGACATTATTGAGTATAAGTATGACCCGAAGTATACGGAATTGCCTTGGGCAATTAAATGTTTTTGCTCTATTATAGGCATTGCCGAAGAGATAGATATAGATCTACAAAGAGATAGATTTGAGATATATTCTCAATACATTAATTTGGAAAAAGCAAATAGTTTGGCTGCACGCTTTCCTAGTATTGCGAGCGAATGGCATCCTACAAAGAATAAACCGCTTAAGCCCGAGAACGTTTCTTTTGGAAGCAATAAATCTGTATGGTGGCTTTGTAAACATGGTCATGAGTGGGAAGCAAAAATATATAGCAGGACTAATAGCAAATCCGGATGCCCTATTTGCAGCGGTAAGATGATAGTTGATGGAGTAAATGATTTGAAAACCAAGAATCCTGCTCTCGCTGCGGAATGGGATGAGGAAAAAAACGATCCTATTACTCCTTCAATGGTTTCTCCATTTTCACACAAAAAATACTGGTGGAAATGCTCAAAGTGTGGATACTGTTGGGAGGCGTCTGTAAAAAATCGCTATTATGGCACTGGTTGTCCATCTTGTTTAAAGAGCAAGCGTAATCATGACGGAGATTGATGTAAAAGTGTCTTTTTGCTCAACTTTCCATTTATTCGCGTTGCAAGATGAATCTATTCTATTGAAACGATTTCATGGGACAAAACGAGCAAGCACAAATGTGCATGAGAATGAGGTACAGTATGATAAATAGAATCATAAATGAGATTGAAAAGTGCCTAGCTAACGAATGCTTCATTGCCGCTTTATCCTTATCGTTAACGTTGGTTGACACATGCGGAAAAGCAAAATACCCCGAAAAGGGCAATAAGGATAGGTTTATAAATTGGTATGATTCCCATATAGGGGACAAGT
>JAEEKE010000066.1 GCA_016282255.1 Bacillota bacterium | reverse complement strand
CAGCTTTTCGACGATCTCCTCCTCGGTAACGTCCTCGCCGAGCGCGTCCACAATGAACGCCGCGGTCTCGTTGCTGCGGACTATGCCGCTGAACGCCTCGCCGCCGATCGGGATGAGGAACTGCACGTCGTCGATGGTCTGAGTGATAAAATTGGGATTGAGTTTCATTTTCGATCTCCTGTCAGTCGGAAGTCGTTATATGGGAAAGCGCGTCCTCCTCGGGCTCTTCGGCCGTATCCGAAGAATTGGAGCCCATCGCTTTTTTATACATGCTTTCGATCATGAGCTGCGCCTTCATCATGCGCATCTCTTTGCAGTGCCTGTCCTGCACGGGGCAGTTCGCAAACGAGGTGCAATCGGGCAGGAAAACGCAGCTCCTGCATTTTTCGCGGGTCTGATCGCTTGCTGTAAACCGCCTGAGCCTGTCGGGCTCGGTGACGCCGTCCCAAATATTGCCGAAGATGGATTCCTCGGGGCAGTGCTGACATGGGCTCAGCTTTCCGTCGGGCATTATCAAAACGTTTCCGGTGTAATCATCGGCCATGCATTTGAAGACTCGGAATACTCTGTCAGCATCGGCCAACCGTCCCGCGATGAATCCGTGTTCACTGATTATGGGCGACAGCTCGATCGCTTTTTTCCACAGCTCAAGATCATTTTCACTTGTTCGGACACCGTAGAGCGGAGCAAGCTGAACAGCAACTTTTTCTTTATTCCCGATCTCCGCCGAAAGATCTTCTAAAACTTCGTTTATGCTGTCTATATTATCGTAATCGATATTGAGCCTGACTGTAATGGAAATACCCGCATCGGCCATGAGTCCGATACCGCGCATGACTGCATTATAAGTATTATCGTATTTATAATAGTTCTTTCTTTGCCGGTAATCATCCTCTGCGCCGTCCATGGATATCTGGATATAATCAAGGTTCCAGTTCCTTTTCATTTTTTGAACGATCTCGTCGGTGATAAGGCTGCCGTTGGATATCATCAGCGAATCAAACTCCACCGCCTCATTTCGTAATCTTTCACATATGCGATCTATGATATCGGGGCGCAGAAGCGGCTCTCCGCCAAACCAAACAATTGAAATCTTTTGTGCTTTCTTTCGCGTTTTGAGTATGAATTCAGCGGTCTGATCGGCTGTTTCGAGCGTCATCGAGGCAGGAGCTGTTCCCTGCTCGTAGCAGTAAACGCAGCGGGCATTGCAGGCAAAGGTCGGAAGGATCGTGTAGCTGTAATAGCCGCTGCTTTTCCTGAAAGCGCGGGCAATGTATGAAAACTTATTGTAAAAGCCGCATTCATCGGAGCCTTGCGGAACCAGAAAATGATCTTTAACAAGCTGATGATTGATAGGATCGGAAAGGATCTCGGAAGCGGCAAAAGGCTTATCAAAGGTATGACCGGATGGAAGAATATAGCATTGTTTTGTGAGAGTGCTAAACAAAACCATGCTGTCATCGATCGCTCGGGAGAGCACAAACTGCGATAAGACATAGACCGCATCGCTATGCAGCTTCTGATCTGGGAGTATTTTTCTTATCAGTTTGTCTTTCTTATGGATCTCTATCATAACTAAAGGGCGATTCCGGCATGGAAGACCACGCCGGAATCATTTGATTTGGTGAGAGATTAGCAAGCGGGCTGATTGCCGCCGAGGCCGTGACCAAAGTCAATGCCGGGCGGGTTGGGGCCGGAGGGCTCCTCGGTATTCTCGCCGCTGTCGGTAACGATGTCGGTGTTCTTGATCTCCACAACTTCCATGGAGGCCTTCGTGTACTTCTTCACTGTCTGTTTCTCCTTTCGTAGATTTATGGCTGTCGGTGCGTCGCTTCGGGGCTCCGCTCCGTTGGTCATCGGTTCAAGTCTTCTTTTATGCCGCTGTAGGCCACGAGCGCCGCTTCGGGATCGAGATTGCAGCCGAGCTTGTAGAAGCGCACGCCGTTGACGATCCTCTGCTCCAGCCCGATTATCCGCCGCATGGTCGCCGCGCTCCTTGAGGCGTAGACCTGCGAGAGCAGCACCGGGAACGCTTCGGAGGCGGGGAGGGGGGCTATCGAATTGGCGTCGCTCCTCGAAAGGCTGATTATCGCCTTGAGAGGCGCTGAGATATTGCCGCCCAGGTGGTGCTTGCCGTTCCACGGCGTACCGTACACGGTGACGCCCTCGTCCGAAACGCGCAGCATGGGCTTGTCGTCGTTTATCATCGCGCAGCGTTCGCCGAAGGTCTCGCGCCAGAAGCGCGCATGCGTGCTCTTGCCGGTCCCGCTCCGGGCGGTGAAGATATAACCTTCGCCGTCCAGAGAGAGCGCCGAACCGTGCATCAGCAGCACGCCCTCGGCGGGCATCGCGTCGGCGATCAGGTCGTGGAGAGCGTTGTTTTCGAGGAAGGCCCTGCTGTATGCGGTCTTCTCGCGGCCCTCGGCCTCGGCGGTGCGGTCGAAGCTCTCCTTTATCCTTAAAAGGTCCTCTTCGCCGGGCTCGACGGTGAAACGCGGCGTTTCGTCGGAAAGATAATCCGCGAAAAAGCGCTCGTTACGGGCGTAGCTGCAGCGGATCCCTATCGGGACGCCCGCGATCTTGACGGTGAATGCCCTGCCTTCCATCCTGCTCAACCTGCCGCGGAGCCTCCGCCGGCCTTCCTTTCGGTCAAAAGCGCATAAAATGGCATACTATGCTCATATATACCTTATTATAGAATACCCCTTTTTCCCCGATATGTCAAGCAAAAAAGCTAAAACATGATTGACCGGTCCCATGCCGGGTGATATAATATGAAGCTGTAAAGGAAGGGCATTTTCGTGAACGATACCGGCCGCGCGGTATGCGCGCTTATCAACAGAAGCATCTTCGGCGGCGCACCCGGGGCGCAGCCCTTCTTTCCCGACGCCCAAAGCCCGCTCTGGCCCTCGGTCCTCGACGAGCTGACCGCCCACAGGATCCATTCCCTGCCCGAAAGGCTCGTCACGCCCGAGACCGTGGCCGACGGCGAGCTGCGCGCAAAATGGCTCCGCCTCTGCGAGGACGACCGCATAAAGGTGCTCCGCGTCATGGCGATGCAGCAGCGCGTCGTGCGCATGTTCGAGGAGGCGGGCCTGCCGTTCGTCATCATCAAGGGCAGCGCCGCGTCGGTCTATTACCCCCAACCGTTCATGCGGGCGATGGGGGATATCGACCTGCTCGTCAAGCAGGCGGACCTCGACCGCGCCGCAAAGCTGCTTGAGGAGGGCGGCTTCTCCCCGTATGAGAGCGAGGAGGCGGTCAGCCACCATCTCAGCTTCATCAGGGACGGAGTGGAGGTGGAGCTCCACCGCAGGATAGGCGGCGTCTCGCCCGATAATACGGCGCTGCTTGCTCTCTTCGAGCGCGGCATCGACGAGCGCGTGAACGCGCGCCTCGGCAGCTTCTCGTTCCCGATGCTCCCGCCCATGCTCAACGGCCTCTGCCTGCTGATCCACATCAACCAGCATCTGCGCGTCGGCATCGGCCTTCGCCAGATCGTCGACTGGATGATGTTCGCCTCCTCCGAGCTCGATCAGGAGACCTTCTCTAAAAGCTTCCGGCCGCTGGCCGCCTCGCTCGGGATGGAGCGCTTCGCGGTCGCCGTTACGGCGATGTGCAAGAAATACCTCGGCCTCGGCAGCTGCTTCGATACCTCCGGGGCGGACGAGACCGTGGTCGATGAGCTCGCCGAATACATAATGAACAAGGGCAATTTCGGGCATAAGACCGGCAGCAGGGGGCGGGTCGCCTCGGCCGCGCTGCGCGGCGCCTCGAACCCCTTCGGGCTTATAAAGCTGCTGCAGAAGGGCGGCCTCAGCCGCTGGAAGGCCGCGAAGAAGCACCCGATCCTGCGCCCGTTCGCCTGGATCTATCAGCTCCGCTGCAGCATGCGCGAGCTTAAAAAGAACCGTGTTTCATCCAAGGAGATGCGTCTTCTCAGGCGCGACGGTCTCCGCCAGCGCAGGCTGATCGAGGAGCTCGGCCTCGATATCGACAATAAGCTCCATTCCCCGCCCGAAGGGGAATGAGCCGACAAAAGAATGATTTACAGCAAACGAAAAGGAAGGCCGAAGCCTTCCCTTTGTTTTGCGTTGTTTTGTACGGTCTTCGCGTTCCCGCCTCGGTTCAGTCCTGAACGTAGGGCAGAAGAGCGACCTGACGGGCGGACTTGATAGCCAGCGCGAGCGCCCTCTGGTGCTCGGCGCAAACGCCGCTCATCCTGCGGGGCATGATCTTGCCGCGCTCGGTGATGAACTTGCGAAGCTTCGCCGCATCCTTATAATCGATATAGTCGACCTTGTCCACACAGAACTGGCATACTTTACGCCTGGGCTTCCTGGCACGCGGTCTCATTTTGCGTTCTTCCATTGTGAGCAAACTCCTTTCAAGAATTAAAACGGTAGATCGTCATCGGTCACGTCGTCGAAACCGCCGTCGTTCGTAAGCGCGGTCCCGCTCATGTTCTGCCCGCCCGAAACGCGGTTGTCCTGCCAACCGTTGCTGCGGGGAGCGTCGTTCTGGGGCGTTGCGCCCTCGTTCTGGCCCTGCTGGGGATAGCTGCGGCTGTAGCCCTGCTGGCTCTGATAGCCGCCCTGGGGCTGGGGATAAGCCTGGCCCTGGCCCCTGTTGTCGGCGCCTTCACGCGGGGAGAGGAATTCGATCTCGTCCGCGGTGACCTCGAGGGAGACCCTCGTGGTGCCGTCCTTGGCCTCGTAGGTGCGTGCGGAAAGCTCGCCGATGACTGCGACCTTCCTGCCCTTGGAAAGAAAACGGGAGCAGGTCTCACCGAGCTGCCTCCACGCGGTGATGCGGAAAAAATCGGTCTGACGCTCCTCGCGGTTCGAGGTGAACCTGCGGTTGACCGCGATGGTCATGGTGCAGACGCTGACTCCGTTGGGCGTGGTCCGAAGCTCGGGGTCGCCCGTAAGATTGCCGATCAGAAAAATCTTGTTCATGTTAAATCCTCAGTTCCTTGTTAAAATCCAGCTTACAGTCCTTTCACTGTTTCCGTTTTCCGTGCTGATCTGATCCTTTCGGGCTTCATCACTCGTGATGAACGGTGACCTTGAAGCGCATGATCTTCTCGTCGTTCTTGAGGTTACGCTCAAGCTCAGCGGGGAGCTCGCTCTCGCCGTTGAAAACGGTGAGGACGTAGTAACCTTCGGTCTTGTAGTTGATGGCGTATGCAAGACGGCGCTTGCCCCACTCATCGACCTTAACGACCTCGCCGCCGTTGGCGGTGATGATACCGTTGAACTTATCGATTACGGATTTGGTCTCCTCCTCATTAAGCTCGGGCACGATAACATACAGGCTTTCGTACTTTTTCACTTAATTCACCTCCTTATGGTCTGATGGCGCCGCCGGACAGAGCCTTGGGCGCAAGGGTGTTTGACTGCCAACACATATTGGCAAGATATTATAACACGGTCAAAACCGCGTTTCAAGTGTTTTTTTCGCTTGTTTCAAGTATATTTCGGGCGAAAAAAAGGGGATCCGTCAATCCCCGTTTTCCGCGTTCCTGCGGTCCATCTGCCTTTTCGCGTCCCTTTCGGCGATCGCGTGGCGCTTGTCGAAAAGCTTCTTGCCCTTGGCGACCGCCAGCTCGAGCTTGACGCGGCTGTCCTTGAGGTAGAGGCGCAGGGGGATCAGGCTGTAGCCGTCCGCCTCGGAGCGCTCCCGGAGCTTTGCGATCTCGCGCTTATGCAGCAGCAGCTTCCTTTCGCGGAAGGGGTCGCGGTTGAAGATGTTGCCCTTCTCATAGGGGCTGACGTGCATGCCGACAACGAACGCCTCGCCGTTTTTGATCTTAACGTAGGCGTCCTTGATGCTGACCTTGCCCATGCGGATGCTCTTGACCTCGGTGCCGACGAGGGCGATGCCGCATTCGTAGGTATCCTCTATGAAATAATCGTGCCTTGCCTTTCGGTTCTCGGCAAGCTGCTTTTCACCGCGCTTGATGGCCATTGCTTTGATTAAACCGGATCGGGACAGAAAAGCGCAGCACCCTTGTTAGGTGCCGCGCCGTATCAGCTTGGGTCGGATCAGCTCAGGATGAGCAGCGCGAGCGCGAACACGCCGACGGCGATCGCAAGGATGATGGTGGCCTTCTGAAGCTTGGCTTCCTTCTGGACCTTCGCATTGCGCTTGCTGCCCAGAGCCGTGGTCTCGCCGCCGAAAGCCGCGCCGAGGCCGGCGGACTTGGATTCCTGAAGCAGAACGACGATGATGAGCAGAACTGCCGTCACGAGCAGCAGGATGTTGATGATGATCTGTACGGTTTGCATACTGAAATAGTCCTTTCAATTTTAACTGCGACCGCCATTATACCATAACTATTCAGAGTTTGCAAGGCTTTTTTTATATAAAATGCCGCGCTTTGCCGTGAAAAACGCTTCCCTGCTGCTATTGGCGCCGAAACGTGATATAATAATGCTTAAGGGAAGGAGCGATAAAGGGATGGACGGCGTTTTTACAAGGATCTATGAGATAGTCAAAAGGATACCGAGGGGCCGCGTCGCCACCTACGGGCAGATCGCCGCGCTGGCGGGGAACCCGCGGCTCGCCCGCGTCGTGGGCTATGCGCTGCACGTAAATCCCGACCCGGAGCATATCCCGTGCTTCCGCGTCGTCAACCGCGAGGGCAGGGTGTCGCCCGCGTTCGCCTTCGGCGGCGAGAACATGCAGATAAAGCTGCTTGAGGACGAGGGAGTCGAGCTTAGGGACGGCTTCGTCGACATGGCAAAATACCGCTGGGACGGCAGATGACCTAAACGAATAATGAAGGCCCGGAGCGCTCCGGGCCTTTTAACGTTATCGCGGGGTGAAGGTCATACCCCCATCGCGGCGCGCAGCACGAGGATCGCGTCGGAGACGGTGACAGTGCCGTTCGAGTCCATATCGGCGCGGGCGAGCTGCTCCTCGGTCAGCTCATAGAGCCCCATCGCGGCGCGCAGCACGAGGATCGCGTCGGAGACCGTGGTCTCGCCGTCCCCGTTGGCGTCGCCGTCGGGCGCGGGCGTCTCGTCCCAGCCGGTGAAGCGGGCGGTAAGGATCATGCCTCCGCCAAACGGGATCTCGCATTCCGCTTCGGCGCTGAAAAGCCCGCCGCTTTCGTCGTACCAGCCGAAGAACTCGGCGTCCTCGTCGGGGCAGGCGACCGCATAATACCATGTGTCGATCACCGGAGGGATCGTTACGGTGCGCAAGCCGATCGTTCCGCCGCCTTCGGTGCGGAGAGTTTCGTTCGGCAGCTCGAGCAGCTTCAGGGGGTTGCCCTCGCAGTAAAGCTCGTGCAGGCGCGTGTTCGCGGTCAGATCCAGCGAGGTCAGTTCATTATCGGAGCAGCTCAGTACGTACAGCAAAGGACTGGCCGAGAGATCCAGTTCGGTCAGCCCCGCGCTTCTGCATTCAAGCGTCCTCAGATTGGTGTTCGCGGAAACGTCGAGGCCGCCGAGCGGGTTGCGGCCGCAGTACAGGTTCGCAAGCATACCGTTCCCGGAAACGTCGAGCTCCGTCAGCCCGTCGTCATAGCAGTACAGTTCGCGAAGCGCTTCGCAGCCGGATACGTTCACTCCGGTCAGACGGTTGCCGCTGCAGGCCAGCCCGCGAAGCGAGGTGCAGCCCGAGAAATCCAGCGCGCCGACCAGGCCGTCGCCGTACCATTGCGACGTGCGGAACTGCTCGAGCCTAAGCTCGCCGTCAACGTCGATCCATTCCGAAGTGGGCACGTCCATAAAAATGCAATCCAGTTCATGCTCCTCATGCACGCCCCAGGTCCCGGGATCCATGGGATCGTAGTCCTCGCTCAGCTTTTTGCCGTTTTTAATTCCGTTTTCATCCTCGGTCTCGAGGAACGCGAGGCATTTTTCGTAGTCGTGCACGTTATAGCCCTCGGGCACGGTTATACCGCCGTCGCTGAAGCGGGCGATATAGACGGACGGACCGCCCCACGGGATCTCATAGACCGCATCGGTGCTTATCAGCTCAGCATCCGCACCGTACCAGCCAAGAAAATCGGCGCCGTCATCCGGATAAGAGAGGCCGTAATACCATACTTCGTTATCCGGATGGATCGTTTCGGTATAGAACCCTACCGTTCCGCAGCCCTCCGCACGCATCGTCAGCCACGTCATGTAAAGCTCCTTCATCGGGTTATCTTCGCAAATAAGCTCCCGCATGCTTGGATTGGCGGTCAGATCCAGCCGGGTCAGTGCGTTGCCCGAACAGTACAGCTGATAAAGCAGCGGGTTTGCCGAAACGTCGAGTTCATTCAGACCGACGTCACTGCAGTTAAGCTGATGAAGATCCCGGTTTTGAGAAACGTCTATGCTGCCGAGCGGATTGCCGGCGCAGTACAGCCGCCAAAGGGACGCATTCCCGGAAACTTCGAGCTCGGTCAGTCCGTCTCCGCAGCAGACCAATTCGCGAAGCGCGCTGCAGCCGGAAACATCCACGCATGTCAGCTGATTGCCGCTGCACGCAAGCCCTATAAGCGAGGTGCAGTCCGAAAAATCCAGCGCGCCGACCAGGCCGTCGCCGTACCATTGCGACGTGCGGAACTGCTTGAGCCTAAGCTCGCCGTCAACGTCGATCCATTCCGAAGTCGGCGCAAAGTAAGAGTAGTCCAGATCGAACTCCTCATGCACGCCCCAGGTCTCGGGATCCATGGGATCATACTCCTCGCTCAGCTTTTCGCCGTTTTTAATCCCGTTTTCATCCTCGGTCTCGAGGAACGCGAGGCATTTTTCGTAGTCGTGTTCGTTGTAGCCCTCGGGCACGGTGATGCCGCCGCTGAAGCGGGCGGTAAAGGTGCGCCCGCTGTAATAATCGCCGATATAGCAAACACTGTCGCTGCCAAAGTAGGTGACGCCATCGAGGTACCAACCCAGGAACTCGGCGCCTTCATACGGGTAAGCCTGTATCGAAGCGGGTTCGGGTGAAAGCCTTTCGGGCCTGCCGAGGGAGTCCTTGTAAAACAACGTGTCGCAGCGTATGCCGATGGACCCGGAGCCTTCGGCTGTGATGCAGCGGATGGGCATGTAACGGCAATTCGACAGATCAAGGGTCCTGATCAAAGTATGCTCGCAGATGAGATCGTGAAGCTCCGTGTTGTTGGAAAGATCGAGCTCCGTCAGCGGGTTGCGGTCGAGATAAAGATGGACCAGCGCCGTATTGTGGGTGAGATCCAGCTCCGTGATCGGGGCGTTGGCGCAGCTCAGGCGAAGCAGCGCCGTGTTGTCGGACAAGTCAAGCTCGGTGAACCCGCAGCTGCCGCAGCTCAGGTTTTCGAGCGCGCAGCAGCCCGAAACGGTGACCTCGGTAATATCGTTGTACGCACAGTAGAGCTTCTTCAATGCGGTGCAGCCCGAAACGTCGAGCGGACCGACGGCTCCGATCCCCACGCACCAGAAGCTCTCTATGCAAAGCCCTGCGCCGGTCTCGGTGAAGATGAAGTTGTCCACCTCATACTCCTCCCACCAATCATACGGATCGCTCTCCATATGCACGCCCCAGGTCCCGGGATCCATGGGATCGTAGTCCTCGCTCAGCTTTTCGCCGTTTTTTACCCCGTTTTCATCCTCGGTCTCGAGGAACGCGAGGCATTTTTGGTAATCGTGTTCATTGTAGCCCTCGGGCACGGTCCTGACGCCCTCAAAGGCGGGCAGGGCGAGCGCCGGCAGCGCGCATACGAGGATGAACGCGGCCGCGATAAGCAGCGAGAGCGTCTTTCTCAAATTCCTTTTCATGGTGCTTCTTTCCTTTCGGTTTATTTCCTTCGCTGTAAGAAGTTCCCATTGACCCTTACATATATTATAACAATTCCGGACGACGAAACCTGACCGGTTTTCGCCCTTCTATAAAATATATTATCTTGAAGACCTGTTCCCGGACATAAAAACTCCCGGCGGGATCCCGCCGGGAGTCGCTGTTTTACGGTTTGGGCTGCAGGCCGTCCTTTATGCGGATCGGCGTATGCAGGTCGATGACGGACCAGAACATTATCACCGCGTCCGTCTTGCGGATGTAGTAGAAGCTGCCGTTGACGCGGATATGGTACCAGGAGCCGATCTCGTGCCAGACCTCGACGCCCACGCCGTTGCGGATCGTTCCCGCCAGCGTGCAGTACTCGGAGGGCCCGAGCATGATCTCGGCGGTGGGTCCGGAGCAGCTGACCGCCGCGGTGGCGACGGGCTGATTGGCGCCGTCCGGGGAGGGGAAGAGCACGATGTCCACCAGATCGCCGCGGATATAGCCGATGATGCCGTTGACGATGCAGAGCAGCCAGCCGCTGTCCTCGGTCACGACGTCGGCATGCAGGCCCTGGGCGAACTGCGTAACGACCGGGTAACTGAGGCCCGGGCCGCTGCGCATGCGCGTGCCGTTGGTGTTGATGACGCCGAATGCGACGATCTCCTCCTGCGGGATCGGGTCGTTCTCGGGGTCGGCCTCGGTGACGGAGGTGAGCTGCATCCTGCCGAAGTAGAACGCTATGATCTGCCGCCAGCTCCAGCCCTCGTCGGCATGGCCGTCGCAGCCGTACTGAGAAAGGCCGAGCCCGTGCCCCCAGCGGCCGAAATAGATCCTGTGGCCGCCCGAGATCGCACGGCCCCAATAGATCTTGTAGTTGCCGGAGACCACGCCGTAGCTCTTCAGCTTCGTGGCGTCGAACCGGAGGGATACGCTGCGCTCCTGCCCGTTGTCGCTGATCCTGACCGTGGCGTCGACCTTGGTCATATTGCGCTGGCAGCCGCTGTATTTGGGGGTGTTCAGCTCGATCGAGGATACCGAGAGCACCTCGACGCTGTGGCCCACGTAGCTCGTTGCCTCGGCCGTCAGCAGGCGGGAAAGGCTCTGGTTCGTGATGGCCGCGCCGTAGGTGACGTCGCAGGTCGAGAGCTTGCCCGAGCCCTTGACGATATCGGCGTCGTCGAGCTTGATCTCATACGCGCCGTCGAGGGGCGAGGTGCCGAACGCATGGGAGGGCAGGGCGGTCTCGCCGCCGTTGGTGCCGCCGTAGAACGCGAGGGGCACGCCGCCGTTGTAGAAAAGGATCTGCCCGACCACGGCAAGGCAGGCGGTCATGCACTTGGGATAGCCCGGCTCATAGCCGCGATAGCCCTGATAGGTGAAGGAATCGGTGATATCGTAATCGTCGCCGGTGTAGGTAAAGCCGAAGGCATAGGTCTTGGCCGTCACCGCCTGCGCCTTGAGCGCCTCGATATTGCAGCTCTCGCTCATCTCATAGGGGATGATGCCGTAGAGATAGTGCGCGGTCGGCACCACATTGACGAAGCGCACCGTGCCGTCCGAATTGGCCTTGAGCCGCAGGGCGCCAAGGTATTTGCGCCCGTTGTTCTGGGAATTGCCGCTCGTGCGAAGCTCGGCCCAGCCGCCCTCCTCGGCAATGGTCACGCGGACGATGTCGATGACCTGCGCCGTCACGAGCGCATTGCCGTTGGCCGAAACGGTGACCAGGCCGTTCGAGGCCGTGACCGTGACTATGACGGGATCGTTCGCCGTGCCCGAAAGCGGGGTGTTGGTCTGCTCGATGCGGTACGCGCCGTGCAGACGGAAGCTGACGGTGCTCACGCTGCCGACGGTGATCAGGCACCGGACGGTGGAGAAATCGTCGCTCGGCGTGTGGGGTATCGTGCGGGTGAGCTCAAGCCTGCCGTCCTCGGAATAGGGCGAGAGCTCGGACTTGCGAAAATCACTCTCCCGGACCTGTGTCGCTTCGCGCGTCTCATTCCGTGCGGGCGCGGCCGCCGCCGCGGGGGCGGCAAAGGCGAGCAGCATAAGGGCGGTCAATACCGCCGCGAGCACCCTCCCGAACCGGGGTGGGACGCTTCGCTTTCGTCGGTGCGCGCTGTGCGCCGGCTGCGTATCCATGCATATTGCAGTCTTCATCGGTTCACTTCCTCTCCGTCTGTCTGCCGGCCGCCGAAGGGGGCCGGACCCTCTCGTTTTTGAAGCTTTGTTTCGCTGCTCCGCCGCCTCGACCGGCCCGTTTTCGGGCGCGCCTGGTCGGCTTCGGAGGCTGTTTTCGGCCCTCCCAAAAAGGGAGAGTAACAAATATTATAGCATATATCTGCATTTTTTGCAAGCTTGCCGCCCTTTTGAACACTCGGCCACAAGATAGGGCGGGGGCTTTCGGAGGCGGCCACATGATGCTGTGTGCCGCCCGTTTTCGTTCCCTTCGCTCGCTTCCGGCCGTTCGCGCCTCGCCGCGCCTTATGCGCCCCGGCCCGAAACCGCGTTTTAAGCCGGATATTGGCGCATCCTGCCGCCTCCCGCCGCCTTCTTCCGGATCCGCCTAAATGCCCCCGAAAAAGACAGGCCGGGGAAGCATAGTTTCCGCCCTTTTCGCCCACTATTAAAGCGTAAGTCTTCGCTTGAAAAGGCGGGGAGGAAGGGGAGAGAAAAACGCATGGCACTGAACAAGGTCGAGATCTGCGGCATGGATACGGGCAGCCTGCCCCGAATGGACAGGGACAGGAGCACAGAGCTGCTCGAAAGGATAAAGGCGGGCGACGCCGATGCGCGGGACGAGTTTATCCGCGGCAATCTGCGGCTCGTGCTCAGCGTGATCCAGCGTTTCCAGGGCCGCGGCGAACAGCCGGACGATCTGTTCCAGGTCGGCTGCGTCGGGCTCATCAAGGCGATCGACAATTTCGATACCTCGCACAACGTGCTCTTCTCGACCTACGCCGTGCCCATGATAATCGGCGAGATCCGCCGCTTCCTGCGCGACAACAGCGCTCTGCGCGTCTCCCGCTCCCTGCGCGACACCGCCTATCAGGCGCTCAAGGCCCGCACGAAGCTCGAGGAGGAGAAGGGCGCCGAGGCGCGCCTCGACGAGATCGCGAAGGAGCTCGGCGTCAGCGAAAGCGACGTCGTGTTCGCGCTCGACGCGATAGCGGACCCGGTCTCGCTCAACGAGCCCGTCTACCGGGACGACGGCGACGCGGTGTTCATCGTCGACCAGCTGCGCGACGAAAGGGTCAGCGACGACCGCTGGCTCGACTCCATCGCGCTCACGGACGGTATGAGAAGGCTCACAGAGCGCGAGCGGCGCATCCTCGCCCTGCGCTTCTTCTCGGGCCGCACCCAGACCGAGGTGGCGGGGGAGGTCGGCGTCAGTCAGGCGCAGGTCTCAAGGCTCGAAAAAGCAGCGCTCGGCAAGCTGCGGCGCTTCGTTCAGGAGTAGGTAAAATGACAAATTTTCGTTTTAAAATATAGGAAAATTGTAATAGATGGGCATTTCTGAGGCATTTTCATCCGGAGGGTGGGGGAAAAGCAAAAAAAAGATACCGAAAACTCCTTTTTTCGTAAAAATAGTTCATTTTGTATATTGCTAACGGCTCTTCCTTCCTGTATAATGGTCACAACAATACCGTGAACAGGAGTGAAACCCCTCTATGATCCTGAAAGATGTTTCCTCTGCCGAACTTGAGATCATGAAGATCATCTGGTCAGCAGGCAAGCCCGTTATCATCACCGATATCTGGCGTGAGATACAGGGGCACGACTGGACCTATCAGACGGTCCAGACCTTCGTGAACCGGCTCAACGCAAAGGGCTACATCAAGATAATCGGCAAACAGGTCCGCAGCTATCTCTACGTTCCCGCGCTCACCCGTGCGGAATACATAGTGCTGACCCGCGGCGATCTGCTCGACGGCTCCGAAGGCGCCGGCATTGCAGACGTCGTGAAGCTGATGAGCAAGCGAGGCCTCCTTAAGGAGGATCAGCTCGACCTGCTTGAGAAGACGATCGTCGGCCTCAAGGGCTGACGGGCAGAACAACTTAATAAGGTCCGCGCCGTAATGATCGGGTAAGCTCCGGTTGTTATGGCGTTCGTTTTTTTGGAGTCAAGTTTTATCCGGTGAAAAACTTGCCCGCCGCCATTGCGCATTTGACCCGAAAACCGCCGGGATAAAACGAAAAAACATAATAAACGGAGCTTCCCCGAAAGGCGGAGCAAATAAGGGATTCTTGATCCCTGTTTGCGGCGCCTGCGACCAACGGGAGCCGCAGCGTGTCAGCGCGCCGCGGCGCGACAGCCGCGGAACCTCGATTTACCAAGCTTGTCGAACCGCTCCTGCGATTAAAGTCTTAAAACAGAACAAAACAGCCATGGTTCTTTGACCTCAAGTGTCCAAGCCATGGCTTGCTTTTATATTAGGTTGTTTTTCCAAAGAGAAAATGTCTCCCTAAATTACACTTCCTAAAAGGAAGGCTCCGTTTGCCTTTTATGCGGTTTATTTACTTGGTGCCGAAGATGCGGTCGCCCGCGTCGCCGAGGCCGGGCACGATATAGCCGTGGTCGTTAAGGTGGCTGTCGATCGCGGCGACGTAGATAGGCACGTCGGGGTGATCCTCATACAGCCGCTTGAGGCCCTCGGGCGCCGCCACGAGGCACATCAGGCGGATCGTCCTGCAGCCGGCTTCCTTGACGATGCGAATGCCCTCGGACGCGCTGCCGCCGGTCGCGAGCATCGGGTCGATAACGATCATGTCGCGGTTCGCGGTGTCGTTGGGCAGCTTGCAGTAATAGCTGACGGGGCGGAGCGTATCGGGATCGCGGTAGAGGCCGATATGACCGACCTTCGCCGCGGGGATCAGCTCGAGCACGCCGTCGGCCATGCCCATGCCGGCGCGCAGGATCGGCACGATGCCGAGCTTGCGGCCCGCGAGCACGCGGGATTTGGTGTGGGCGACGGGCGTTTCGATATCGATCTCTTCAAGGGGAAGATCCCTTGTGACCTCATAGGCCATCAGCGTCGAGAGCTCCTTGAGGAGCGCGCGGAAGTCCTTGGTGCCGGTATTGCGGTCGCGCAGGAAGGTGAGCTTGTGCTGCACCAGAGGATGATCGACGACCGTTACGTTTTTCATGTAGCTTTCCATAATATCCCCCTTTGAGTTGATCGGATTGATTATTGCTTCCCGCCGTTTTGCGGCGGAGAGGTTTTTACATTTCGGGGAGCCCGTCCTCCGCGGCCTCGTAGGCGGCGATCTTCGCGAGCCTGCGCGCGTGCCGCCCGCCGAGGAATTCCGTGCCCAGCCAGGCGCGCACTATCGCCTTCGCGGTCTCGACGCCGATGATCCTGCCGCCCATCGCCAGCATATTGCTGTCGTTATGCAGCCTTGTCAGCTCCGCGGAGAGCACGTCGCCGCAGAGCGCGCAGCGGACGCCTATGACCTTGTTCGCGCAGATCGAAACGCCGATGCCCGTGCCGCAGATCAGTATACCGCGCTCGTATTCGCCGCTTGCCACCGCTTCGGCGGCGGGGAAGGCGATATCGGGGTAGTCCATGCTCGCCGCGTCAAAGCAGCCCAGGTCGGTGTACTCGTGCCCGAGCTCATTAAGATAGGTCATGATATGCTGTTTCAGTTCGAATCCGCCGTGATCGGACGCTATGACGATCTTCATTGAAAACTCCCTTATAATTATAGGATGGTTCGCGCCCTTCAGGAGCGCAGCACCGTAAAGCCCGAGGCGCGCAGCAGCCTGTTCATATAGGCAAGGCCCTGCTTCTCGGCGGGAACGGCCTCGGCGAAGATGCAGTCGACGCCCCCGGAATCGTCGCGCAGGGCGGCGAAGAGGCTCGCGCAGAGCGTGCCGGGCATGTCCCTGTCCCCGATTATAACATACTTCTTGCCTTTATAATAGCCCTTTGTCTGCTCGGTCGCAAAAATAACGCAGTTTTTTCCCTCGCGCTCGGCCCTTGAATACTCCCTGTTGATGATAGCTGCCGCGGCGCGGGGGCTGCCCTCGGCCACGATGACCTCGCAGTCCGGCGCGTAGTGCCTGTACTTCATGCCGGGGGAAGCCGCGGTCTCGTGCTCCCCGAGGGGATTGAGCACCGCGTTCGCTACCCTGACCGGGCCTATAACGGCTTCGAGCATCTCCCGCGTCACGCCGCCGGGCCTTAATATGGTCGGCGCGCCGACGAGCGAGAGCACGGTCGATTCCACGCCCACCGAGCAGGGGCCGCCGTCGATAATGACGTCCGCCCGCCCGTCCATATCCTCGAGCACGTGCTCGAGCCGGGTGGGGCTGGGCTTGCCGGAGAGATTGGCGCTGGGCGCGGCGATCGGCACGCCCGCGGCGCGGATAAGCGCCAGCGCGGTCCTGTGCTCGGGCATGCGCACGGCCACGGTGTCGAGCCCGGCGGTGACCTCCTCGGGCACTATGTCGCTCTTAAGATAGATCAGCGTCAGCGGTCCGGGCCAGAACTCGTCCATCAGCCTTTTGGCGATTTCGGGCACGTGCCTCCACAGGGGCTTGACGTCGCTCTTCTTCGCGATATGCAGTATCAGCGGATTGTCGGCGGGGCGGCCCTTCGCCTCGAAGATCTTCAGCACGGCCTCGCCGTCGAGCCCGTTCGCGCCGAGCCCGTATACGGTCTCCGTGGGGAACACGACCAGCCCTCCGGCGCGGATGACCCGACCGGCATAGCCCGTTCCGTTTTCTTTTTGGGTTTTGGCATTGAATAACTCTGTCTGCATATCAGTCTGTTTCTTTATCGTTTGTATCGTAGGGGCGGCAACCTGCCGCCCGCTTTGCGGCGGAATATGTTTGCATCGGGGAAACACTAAGCCGCTGACCGCTCCGCATGCCTTCCCCTCATAGGGAAAGCCATGCGCCGGACCTCGCTTTCCCTCCTTCCTTCCTTTTGCCGTCAATAATAGCACACCTTGCTTCATCTTTCAAGCCGCATAGAAGGTTGACGCTTCGTTTGACTTGCAATATAATTTAAAAAAGGATAAGGAACTTTTTCGTTTCGGGTTACAAATAAGCAGAGAGGCAAGTCAATGAGCTCAACCGGGCCGATCGAAAATGGCGAAGCAGCCTTTCGCCGCTATCTTGAGGGAGACGAATCCGCCTTTAAGGAGGTGCTGGAGGCGTATTTCCCGAGCCTGACGCTCTTCGTCTGCGGCATCGTGCACGATTATCATTCGGCCGAGGATATCGCGATCGATACCATGACGGAGCTGGTCGCCCGGCCGGAGCGCTTCGGCTTCCGTTCGTCGCTCAAGACCTGGCTCTTCGCCGTGGCAAGGCACAAGGCGCTGAACAGGCTCCGGCGGCAGAGGCGCATCGCGTTCACGCCGCTCGATGAAAACGCGGCGGACGAGCGCTCCCTTGAGGACGAGGTCATCAGGACCGACGAGGGGAAGAGGCTTCACGCTGCGATAAGCGGCCTGCCCCCGGAGATGCGGACGGCCGTGCACCTCGTCTATATCGAGGGCATGAGCTACGCCGAGGCCGCCGGCGTCATGAAAAAGAACCGCAAGCAGGTCGATAACCTGCTCTCGCGGGCCAAAACACTGCTTCAGGCCGCCATGGGCGGGGAGGAAGGGCTATGAGAAGAGATCTTAACGAGATAGAAAACGAGATCCTTCGCCGCAGGGACGAATACCGAGTGAGGAAGGAGAAGCGGGAGCGCACCGCAAGGACGCTCGTTCCCGTGCTCTCCGGCGCGGCGCTTGCGGTAATTGCCGCCATAGCGCTTCCCGCACTGCTCGGCCGCTCCCCGTCCATGAAGCCGGGCGCCGATCCTTCATACGCCGTCTCGACGGCGGGCCCCTCCGTAAACCTGCCCGGCGATATCGACAGCAGCGCGGGCTCGGGCAGCTATGGCAGCGATCCGGGCGAGCCGCAGGCGGGGGAGACCGAGCCCGTGAGCAACGGTTCGCACGGGATTACCCTGGGTCTGCCGGATCTGCCCGGCTGGTACTGCGGCACGCCGATCGTAAACGATAATTTTGCAGCCTGGCAGCCGGGCGGCGAAGCCCCGGGCGAGCCCTCCGGCGCGCTGCTGCTGCGCCGCGCTGAGGACGGCGAAAGGGAGATGTTTACGCTTTCGGGCGACGAAGCCGCGGCGCTCTTCGCGCTTATCGGCGAGCTCACGCCCGGCGAGCCCCGCCCCGAGGAGGTCGACAAGCCCCTCTCCTTCACCGCGGATATCTTCTTCGGCGATGCGCGCGTAAACGTCGTCGCCTTTGAGGACGGCATGTATCTTGTCAACCTTCGGGGGTACTATGAGGCCCCCGGGGATACGGCGGCCGCGCTTGCCGAGCTTATCGAAGGCCTCCACTGAAACAAGCCATTAACCGTAACCCGAAACAAAACGATAGGAGAAAACCATGAAACGCTTTGATATCAAAAAAATGATCTGCGTCCTGCTCGCGGGACTTATGCTCGCGTGCTGCGCCTGCACCTCCGCGCCTTCGGGCGAGCCGGGGGCCGAAAACACCGTTAAGCCCGCAGAGGACCCGACCGACGCCCCGAAGCCCGTGAACAGCTCGGATAGGGTCGTTCGCCTCACCGCGAAAAACACCGGCGAAAGCCGCACCGGTAAAAAGCCGGATTCCGCCTTCTCGGACGCGGAGCTCTCCTTCGCGCTCGAGCTCTTCAAAAACGGCTTCGATAAGGAGAAGAATTCGCTTATCTCGCCCCTTTCGGTCCTGCTCGCGCTCGCGATGACAGCGAACGGCGCGGACGGCGAGACCCTTGAAGAGATGGAGGCCGCGCTCGGCGGGCTTGGGATAGACGAGCTCAACGAGTATCTCTACGCCTATATGCATTCAATCAGAAATACCGAAAGCGTCAAGCTCGATATCGCGAATTCGGTCTGGTACAAGGCCTTCGAGCACGAGTTTGACCCCGCGGCGGACGGCAAGCCCCTGTTCGTTCCGGACGAGGCCTTCCTTGAGGCCTGCGAAAGCATCTTCGGCGCGGAGCTCTATTCCGCCCCGTTCGACGCCTCCACCCTCGAGGCTGTCAATAACTGGGTAAAGGAGCATACCGACGGCATGATCGAGAAGATCCTCGACGATATCGATCCGATGAGCGTCATGTACCTTGTCAACACCCTGTTCTTCGACGCCAAGTGGGATACGCCCTATTATGAAAACAACGTTTCCGAGGGCGAGTTCCGTGCGCTTTCGGGCGAGAGGCAGCCGGTCGAGATGATGCACTCGACCGAGGGCACCTATCTTGCGGGCAAAAACTCGGTGGGCTTCGCGAAGTACTACGAGCGCAGCGGATACGCCTTCGTGGCGCTCCTGCCGGACGAGGGGCTTTCGCTCGATGAATTCATAGCGGGGCTCACCGCCGAGGAGCTGCGCACTATGCTCGAAGAGCCCAATGAGCAGGGCGTCGTGCTGGCCTCCATGCCGAAGTTCAGCTTCGATTACAGCGTGGATCTGCCCGATGCGCTCAGGGCGATGGGCATGAACGCTGCCTTTGATGCGGGCGCCGCAGATTTTACCCGCATGGGCGAGACGGCCGAGGGTTACCCGCTCTATATCGGCAACGTCATCCACAAGACCCGCATCGAGGTCGCCGAGCAGGGTACCCGCGCCGGCGCCGCAACGCTCGTGGAGATGAATTGCGGCAGCGCCTTCAACCCCGAGGTGCACGAGGTCGTGCTCGACCGCCCCTTCGTGTTCATGATAATGGATATGAATGCGATGCTGCCCCTCTTTATCGGCACCCTGACCTCGGTGAACTGAGGAAAAGGCTGCATATATTTGCGGCGGAGATGCTCGGGCTGCACCAACGGGGACGGTTCTCTTTGGTGCAATATGCAGCATGAAGTCGGGATTACTTCGCCCTGCACCAAAGAGAACCGTCCCCATTGGTGCACGAGGCTTCTCTTTTCCGCCGCTTTACCCCTCATCAGTCACTTCGTGACAGCTTCCCCTATGAGCGGCAGCGAGCAAGCTCGCTCGGGGGACCGCTTGGCTCGGATGAGGTGTCCTATAAACCCTTTACTGTAATGAAAGACCTTTCCGCAGCTTTGCGTATCCTTTGTTAATGCGCACAAGCATGAAGGGTTATCCGGCGCCTTCGGCGCACCCCTTTCCATCGCGGCTTGCAGCCCGTGGTTCCGCGGCTGTCGCGCCGCGGCGCGCTGACCCGCTGCGGTTCGCTTCGCTCACTGTTTCACAAGAAAGGAGCTCGATATGAAACGCATCATTATCGTTCTGCTGGGCGCCTGCCTCATTCTGACCGCCTGCGCCTCGCCCAAGCCCGCCGCGCTGTCGGACGACCTCGAGCTTTCGATCCTGCAGGACGTCGGAAGCGGGGATATGTCCGCCTTCAACGAGAAATACGACATGTTCGGCGGCAGGCAGTACGTCCCCGCGCGCTATGAGATAGGCACGGACGAGGCCGGGCAGCAGCGCCTGCCCGCAAAGTACGTTCTCTACACCGTCACCGCCTGGCCGGATCACAGGGACGGCGGCAGCTTCGTGACCAACATCCTGATCACCGACCCCGCCGTTCACGTCTTCGGCGTGACGGTAAACGCCTCGGCGGAGGAGTTCATCGCCGCCGCAAAGGCTTTCGGCCTGAAAAAGGCCTCCCGCCCGCCGGAGTGGGATAAGGACATCGCCTCCCGCTTCACCGAATTCGCATGCGTCGTCTCGCGCGACCGCAGCTGGTACGCCGTGCTCGAGGCAAACAGCGCCGGCCGCAGCATCCAGATCCTCGCGCCCGTCTCGAATACCGACGGGATAGTATTCTGACCTTTCCGCGATTTATCCGTATGTGACGGCAAATATTTGCGGCGGAGAACTGTCGTACTGCACCAACGGGGACGGTTCTCTTTGGTGCAATATGCAGCATGAAGTTGGGAATACTTCGCCCTGCACCAAAGAGAACCGTCCCCGTTGGTGCACGAGGCTTCTATTTCCCGCCGCATTATCCGCTTCCGATTACCTCACATCCCCGCATCATAAAAATATATTTTCCAATTTCCGCATATTTCCTCATTTTTCTGTCAGGATTACGCTCCGCCGATTGTTTTATATATAAAGGGACGCTGAGAAAGAACGATCCCGGCTTGATTCGGCTCATGAGATACGATATACTATTTTCGCGAGCTGAGAAAAAGCCTGACGAAAGGAGAAAAAACCATGAAACGCACTACTTCCCTCTTCAAGGCCCTTTGCCTTGCGGTCGCGGCGCTCTTCACAGCCTCGGTCATCGCACCTGCGCTCGCGGCACAGATCACCGCACTCCCGGAGCTCGATCAGTCAAAGCTCTGCGCCTTTTGGCAGCAGGAGGCCTATGACGGCATGATCAACGGCGAGGCCGTTTACGATCGTGACGTACCCGAAGGTCTTTACTTCTATTCGGATCCGCACTACACCGGTGGTTACTCCACTGTTCTCGTTAATGAGCGCTACGTCGGCAGCGGAGTGAACGGCTATGATTTCCGCTTTGTGTATTCTATCCAGTGGTCCTGTGAAAACGGAGACGAGGCGGCGTATGGGGTCATGGACTTTTTCCCGGATCTTTACGGTCCGCTCGATCTTGCCGGGACCGGGCTTGCCGAACTGGGGACGAGGGAGTTTTTATTTGACGGACCATCGCTCCTGCCCGGCCAGACGCATATCACCTCCGTGCTTCTCGATGACTGCTTTGCGCTTCGGAAGGCGAATTTCTTCGGTCAGGAATACTGCACCGAGTTCTCCGCGCTGAACTGCCCGCTGCTTACAAAGGTCGATCTTACGGACGGCGCCTTTACCCGGATCGCGATCGGCACCGAGGCTTTTGAAAAAACCGTTTATGCAAACGCCTTCGGCAGCGGAAGCGTCGGAATGGAGTTCGACTCCGGGAACGGCGGGGGCATCAGGCTTGAAGCCTACCCCGAAAGCGATACCTTCATCGGCTGGTTCGATGGTGGCGAGCTCGTTTCCCGCCAGACCGTATGCACCGTGGAGGACGGCGGCAACTACCGTGCCGTATTCGGCGGCGACGCCGACGGCGACGGCGTTCTGACCGTAACCGACGCGGTCCTCGCTCTGCGCATGGCAATGAACCTGATCCCCGGCGAGGATCCCGTCGACGTCAACGGCAGCGGCACCGTCGACGTATCCGACGCGATCATGATCCTGCGCTTTGCGATGGGCATTATCTGATACCTTTCGGCCATTTGAAAAACGCGGCCCGGGGAGCTTCCCCGGGCTTTCCTTATCCCCCGGATTATACTATGTTATATATGGAAAACGACAAAATCCGTATTGAAAAATACTGTGTTTTGCTGTATGATATATAGGTTGAGAGGGGCGGGGAAGCCCGCTACCGAAAGCAGATAAAAAACAACCGAAAAAGGAGAGCAATCATGATTGAGCTGCACAACAAGGGCGTGTACCTCGTGGACGGCAAGCCCGTGACTGAGCCCGTACCCGGCGTGACCCCCGACGAGGGCCGCGAGAACACCATCGCCTATCAGATCATGCGCGCGCACAACGTATCGGAGGATCCCAAGAAGATGCGGATCCGCTTCGACTGCCTGATGAGCCACGACATCACCTACGTCGGCATCATCCAGACCGCGAGAGCCTCCGGTCTCAAGCAGTTCCCGATCCCCTACGCGATGACCAACTGCCACAACAGCCTTTGCGCGGTCGGCGGCACCATCAATGAGGACGATCACGTGTTCGGCCTCTCCGCCGCGAAGAAATACGGCGGCATCTACGTGCCCGTCAACCAGAGCGTCATCCACAGCT
>JAEEKE010000065.1 GCA_016282255.1 Bacillota bacterium | reverse complement strand
CTAAAAGCCCGGGGCTACCGTATCTCCATCATGAAGCTCGACCCCTACCTCAACGTCGATCCCGGCACGATGAACCCCTACCAGCACGGCGAGGTGTTCGTAACGGAGGACGGCGCCGAGACCGACCTCGACATCGGCCACTACGAGCGCTTTATCAACGAGGAGCTGACCCGCCTCAACAATACCACCACGGGCCAGATCTATTCCGCCGTCATCGAGCGCGAGCGCAACGGCGGCTATCACGGCGGCACCGTTCAGGTCATACCCCATATCACGGACGAGATCAAGCTGCGCATCCGCAGAACGGCCTCCACCCTTGAACCCGACATCCTGCTCGTCGAGATCGGCGGCACCGTGGGCGACATCGAATCCCAGCCCTTCCTCGAAGCCATCCGCCAGCTGCGCACGACGCTCGGCAGCGATAACTGCTGCTTCATCCACGTCACGCTCGTGCCCTACCTCACCGCCTCGGGCGAGCTCAAGACCAAGCCGACCCAGCACTCCGTCAAGGAGCTGCAGAGCATCGGTATCCAGCCCGACATCATCGTCTGCCGCAGCGACTACCCGCTCGACCGCAGCATCCGCGCCAAGATCGCGCTCTTCTGCAACACCGACGAGGAGAACGTCATCGAAAACCTCAACGCGCGCTCACTCTACGAGGTGCCCCTGATGCTTGAAGAAAACGGCCTCTGCCGCCAGGTCATCAAGAAGCTGCGCCTCGAGCAGCGCGAGCCCGACCTCGCCGAATGGCGCGCCATGGTCGACGCGGACCTCTGCCCGACCGGCGAATGCACCATAGGCCTCGTGGGCAAATACGTGGAGCTGCACGACGCGTACCTCTCCGTCATCGAGGCGCTGAGGCACAGCGGCATCGCAAACCATGCCCGCGTAAACATCAAATGGATCGCGGCGGAGGATCTTGAGACGGGCGATTCCGACAGCATCCTTTCCGACTTGGACGGCATACTCGTGCCCGGCGGCTTCGGCGAACGCGGCCTCGAGGGCATGATGATCGCCTCGCGCTACGCCCGCGAGCACGGCATCCCCTATTTCGGCATCTGCCTCGGCATGCAGATCGCGGTCATCGAATTCGCGCGCCACGTCCTCGGCTGGAAGGACGCGCACTCCACCGAGGTGGATTTCCACACCAAGCACCCCGTCGTTTCGCTGATGGAGGATCAGATCCACAACCTCGAGCGCATCGGCGGCACGCTGCGCCTGGGCAGCTACACCTGCCGGCTTGAGGAGGGCAGCCGCTCCATCGAGCTCTACGGCGAGAAGGAGATCCACGAGCGCCACCGCCACCGCTACGAGTTCAACAACGACTTCCTCGAGGACTTCCGCGCGGCCGGCATGCTGTTCGCGGGCTGGAACCCGCGCCGCGGCCTCGCCGAGATCATCGAGCTGCCCGACCACCCCTGGTTCGTGGGCGTTCAGTTCCATCCCGAGTTCAAGTCCCGTCCGGACAGGGCGCACCCCATCTTCCGCGGCTTCGTCGCCGCAGCGCTGAAAAAGCGCGCGGAGGAGTAAAATATACTGCATCGGCTGGCGCTTTTATTAAACCGTTTGTTAAGGAAAGCAGTTATATCTACGGATGACGCTGCTTCGTCAAACAATAAAAATAAACAAAAGGAGACAAATACAATGGAGATCAACAAGAAAATGCTTATCGGGGAGATCCTCGACGTCAACCCCAAGATCGCGAACGTGCTGCTCGCAAGCGGCATGCACTGCATCGGCTGCATGATGGCCAGCGGCGAGACCCTCGAGCAGGCCTGCGCCGTCCACGGCATAGACTGCGACGAGCTCGTTGAGCGCATCAACACCATGCTCGCGGAGTAAGTCCTAAAAGGCCAACAGACAGGGGGATCCGGATAAAACCGGATCCTCTTTGTTTTCAGCCGGAAATAACTTATCCCATAACTGTTGCTTTTTCCCGGTTTTATGATATACTGGGATCGTATATAAAACCAGCCTGATCGCTTCGCAGATAAGGAGGTCTGTAAATGAAAAAGTTACGCATTGTCTGTATTGTCCTGGTCGCATTCATGCTTGCGCTGTCGGTGCCGATGGTGCTTGCGGAGGAGATCGCCGCGGCTGTTAACGAAAGGGCCATGCTCGGGCTGCTCGACAAGGTCTGGCAGGAGCTCGACGCGGTCGAGAGCGAAGCGCTCGCCTCGGGGGCGGACGCCGCGGAGGTCACGAGGATCATGCTCGCCGCCGTGCTCGAAAACGAGCTTACGGACGAAAACAGCGTCGAGGCGCTGACGGAGAAGGGCTTCCGCTTCAGGGTGCACGGCATGCTCTGCTGCTATGACTATCCGACCCGCAACACGCAGCATTCTTCCGCCGTGGACGAGGAGCTGCTCAAGACGATCGCCGAGGCCGCCTCAATGAGGAACGGCCCCTCCGATATGAACGTTCTGCTCGTCGGTCCCTTCTACGGTCAGGACGCCAACTTCACCAACCAGTACCCGAACGAAGCAGCTTCTATCGCGGAGGCGACGGGCGGGAGCTACACGATCCTCTCAACCTCCGCCGCAACGGGTCCGGCCATCGCCGCCGCTTTCCCGGACGCGGGCGTTGTGCTGCTCGACTCCCACGGAGCCGACGGCTATCTTGCCCTGACCACCAACGAGGGCATAACGACCGAGGATTATCAGAACGGCTGGGCCTCGAGCTCAGGCAGCGATTCCGCCTATATCGACGGAAGGTACATCGAGCACCACGTGACGCGCGAGCTGCCGAACAGCATCGTCTGGATGGCGATGTGCGAGGGCATGATTCGGAGCAACCACGGCGAGACCGGCGCCGCGCTGCTGCGCGCGGGCGCGGGCTGCGTCTACGGCTATTCCCAGACCGTGACCTTCGGCGGCGAATACCGCTATGAAACGCATTTCTGGAACAATATGAAGTATAACGACACGACCGTTGCGGAGGCGTTCAACGCCATGACGGCCGATCTGGGCAACTACGATCCGCTCATGGATTCCCCCAACGGAGCGGCCTATCCGATCGTTATGAGCCCCGTCGATCCGTATCCCTCCAATCCGGACAGCCATCAGACCGTCCATTGCGACTGGAAGCTCTTCGGCGCGGAGACCGACCCGGTGGAGCTGGAGAGCTATGAGCTTTCTCACACCGAAACGGATATCTACGTCGGCACCTCCGGCGCCGTCCGCTTCGAGCGCGTGCCCGAGAACGCCAATAACTACGATCTTGAATGGCACAGCGAGGACGAGAGCGTCGCGACCGTCATCGGCAACGACAACGTGGTCAGGATCACGGGCGTGAGCGTGGGCACGACGAGGGTCTACTGCGACGTGCTCGTGAACGGAACGAATATCGGCCGCGCCTACTGCGGCGTGAACATAATCCCGCTGCCGCCCATAAGCGAAGCGCTGAACGTTGAAGGCGGGAACCTGGCGTTTACCTCGACAGGGAATCCTTGGCAGACGGTGCTGATCGAAGGCCGCCTCGCCGCGATGTCCGGCAACAGGGGGTTGAACAATACTACCTCCACGCTCAGGCTCGTTCTCGATATGAACGCGGGCGAAACGCTCCGCTTCGACTGGAAGGTGTCGAGCGAAAACTACGATAAGCTCGGCTTCTATGCGAACAACCAGCTTCAGGGCAGTCAGATATCCGGCGCCCCCGATTGGGAGACGATCGTATTCACAGCGCCGACCACGCGGTCCTACACCTTTGAATGGCGCTACAAGAAGGACGCGAGCGTGCACGCGCTCGACGACTGCGGCTACGTCGACAACGTCAGCTACAGCGGCGCGGAGCTTGACCCGACTCCCACTCCGACCGTCCCGCCGACCCCGGCTCCGACCGAACCCCCGACCCCGTCTCCGACCGAACCCCCGACGCCCGGTCCCGGTCTTCCCGGAGACGTTGACGGCAGCGGCACTGTCACCGTCGGCGACGCGCTGATCGTGATGCGCGCGGCAATGGGCCTGGTCACGCTCACTCCGGAGCAGCAGGCGCTTGCCGATATGAACGCCAGCGGCACCATCGAGATCGGCGATGCGCTGACCATAATGCGCGTTGCGATGGGCCTTCTCGGCTGAAAGAATGAATAATACCGCCTTATGGCGGTATGAAAACGGCACTGATCCGGATCATCACAGGTCCGAAGCCGGAGCCCTCGGGCTCCGGCTTTTTTTATTCGCTTGGGCGGGAAACTTCTCTTATTCCCTTCGATCCCGTCAATACGTAAGCTCTGCGGCCATCAGGTCCCGATATAGCCCCGCGTAATACGCCCTTGCCCCGGTATAGAGCTGCGGATAGGAGATCCCGAACGCCTCCTCGAGCCTGACGCCGTTAAGGAACGCATCGAGCGCGGCGTCCGTGCCGTATTTGCCCGCAAGGTATTCGAACATGACCGCCGCCTCGGGATAGCTCAGGGCGTTGCCGTCCTCGCTTTTCGCGCCGCAGCGGACCCCGCGCTTGTAGGCGACGGACGCATCGTACTTCACCCTTTCCTGGCTCCGTTCTGTCACGCCGTCAAGCAAAAGGGAGGCTATGCCGTAGGCGCGGAAATAGGCCCCCTGATCGTCCTTATCGGTCAGCTCCGGGTCGCGGAGCGCGTCGTAAAGCGCCAAAACGCTGGTATGGAACGCCATGTCGGCTTCGTTCGCTTCCCTTCCGCTCACCTCCTCAAAGAAGGAGAGGTAGGCGTCCATACCGTCCGTAACATAGTGCTCCGGCGCGAAAAGGGTATCCGCCCGGTAGCTGAAATGCTCCGCTACGCCCTCGCACTGCCATGCGAAAACGGCCTCGTCCGGAGCCGCGAGCAGCAGATGCAGCGTCTCGTGCCACGCGTCCTCCGGCCCTGAAATGAAGACCTCGCCGCGGCTCGGGTCGGTATAGGACCAGTCCGCCTCGTTCTCGAGGGTGATGCTTATGGACTCCGAAAAGCGTCGCTCAGCGGTTTCGGCCGCGGAGGGCGCCTCCTCGCGGATCAGCGCCAGCACCGTATCCATGCCGGCGAGGTAATCGCAGAGCCAAAGATACAGCGCATCGGGCTCGCGCACGAAGCTGTCTTCATGCACCTTGACGGTGAGCGCGTTCAGCTTCAGCACCGTAAGGCAGTTCCTCTCCGTCCCAAGCCGCAGCGCCGCGGCCGCAGCGCTGTTTTCGGGCAGGGTCGGCGGCGCGGAAAGGCCAAGGCGCTCTGCCCAAGGGCCGAGCACGGAGGCCGGGTCCACGGCGGCGCGGAACGAGGCAAAGCCCCCGCCTTCAAGCAGGAACGCCGTCAGGCTCCGGGCGGTCGCCCTCGCGGCCCCGAGCGTCCCCTCATCGGCGAGAACCGGGGAAAGATGCAGCGCCGAGCAGGAAGCGGTCAGCGCGTTTTCCGCGCGGGAATAATAATCGTTAAGATCGACCCCGGCGGCCTCCCTGTTAAAGACGTATTCCGCAAGGCCGACGCCCTGCCATACGGCCTCGAGCCCGTATGCCGCTTCGGCCAGCGCCTCGCGGCAGGCCCCGCTTTCGGCGTCCTCAAGCGTGCAGAAGACCCGACTGCCGACGGCCGTCGGTGCGCCGTCGAGCGTGGAGCCCGCTATATAGACCGTGACCGCCCCGGGCGCTTCGCCCGAAACGCTTTCCAGGCGGGCAAGGTCGTCCCTTATCGCCCCGGCGCATTCCCGAAGAAGGTCTTCATCAAAGAGCCTCGCCTCCATGTGCACCGTCAGCCTTCCTAAGGAGAGCATCCTTGTCGAGAACGCCGCGGGGTAGCCCGCCTCCCTTTCGTGCGAGGAGTCGGTTATCGGCGCATTCGCTATGCGCTTCTCCGCGGCCTTTTGAGGGAGCGCGTTCCCTGCGCAGCCGCAGATCAGAGTAAGCGCCGTCAGCAGCGAAAGAAGCCTTATAAGGCTGTGTCCCGGTTTTCTGTTCTTCTTCAAGAGCTCCCCTCCCTGATTTGCAAAAAGGAGCGTTTTCATGCGCTCCTTTGATCGTCCCTATCTTGCGGCGATCCTCGCCTTTTCCTTCTTTTTCTTTATGATGCAGTCAATGCCCGAGCGGACGTTGACTATATGCGCGTGCTTTATCCCGTCCTCGGGCTCGCCGTCGAGCGAGAACGCGATCGGATCGCCGAGCACCTCGATATCCACCTCGGAGGCGTGGTAGATGCTGATGTATTCGCAGTTCATCTCGCCCGAGGTGATGGAGTTGATGATCTTCGAAAAGCCCATGGAATCCGGCGGATAGCGGATCAGGGTTATCTCGAACATGCCGTCGTTGAGCTCCACCCAGCTCTTTTTAAGGCGGATCACGCCGCCGATGATCTCGGAATTGGAGATGCAGCCGAACGCGAAATCATCCTCGATGACCTCGCCGTTTATGGTAAAGCGCATCCTGATGGGCACGATGTCCTTTAGCGTTTCAAGGCCCTTGGCGACGTAGGCGAGCAGGCCGAACATGTTCTTGGCCTGCTGCGAGGTGGAGTAGGAAAGATGCGTAAAAGCTCCGAACGCGCAGACGTAGGCATAGTATCTTTCGTTGAAGCGGCCGACGTCGACGGGGATCGTATACCCTTCAAGCACCATCCTGACGGCGCCGAGCGCGCGCTTGGGGATGCCCAGCGTGGTCGCGAAATCGTTCGTGCTGCCGCAGGGGATGAAGCCGAAGGTCGGGCGCGTTTTTTCCGGCAGCTGCATCATGCCGCGGATGACCTCGTTGGCCGTGCCGTCGCCGCCCGAGCAGATGATAAGATCCTTATCGGCGGCATAGGAAAGCACCAGGCCCGTCGCATCCGCCTTGCCGCGCGTGGCGGCGCAGGTGCAGATATAGCCCTTTTTCGAAAGCCCGCCGATGAGCTCCGGCAGCACCTTGAGCGCCGTGCCGTCGCCCGCGATCGGGTTGATGATTATGAGCGCTTTTTTGACTCTTTCGCTTCCCGCCATCCCGGTTTATTCGTTCCCGCGGTAACCGTTCGGGTTCTGCTTCTGCCAGCGCCAGGTGTCGCGGCACATGTCCTCAAGCCCCTTTTCGGCCCTCCAGCCGAGCATTTTCGCTGCAAGGGAGGGGTCGGCGTAATAGGCCGCGGCGTCGCCGGGGCGGCGGTCCATGATGCGGTAGGGGATCTTCACGCCGTTGACGCGCTCAAAGGTCTTGACAATGTCGAGCACGCTGTAGCCGACGCCGGTGCCGAGGTTCACGGCCTCGCAGCCTTCATGCTCCATGGCGTAGCCGAGCGCGGCGAGATGGCCCTTGGCGAGGTCGACGACGTGGATATAGTCGCGCACGCCGGTGCCGTCGGGCGTCGGGTAATCGTTGCCGAAGACGCCCAGCAGCTCGCGCCGGCCGATCGCGACCTGGGAGATATAGGGCATGAGGTTGTTCGGGATGCCCTCGGGATCCTCGCCGATCATGCCGCTCTCGTGCGCGCCGATCGGGTTGAAATAGCGGAGCAGCACGCAGCAGAGCGCCTTATCCGCCGCGCAGGCGTCGCGCATGATCTGCTCGCTCATGTACTTGGTCCAGCCATAGGGGTTCGTGCACCAGCGGGGGAAGCTCTCGTCGACGGGCGAGGTCTCGGGGATGCCGTAGACCGTGGCGGAGGAGCTGAAGATCAGCTTTTTGACGCCGAATTCCTCCATGACCTCGAGCAGCGTGATCGTAGCGTCGAGATTGTTGCGGTAGTACATCAGGGGCTTTGCGACCGATTCGCCGACCGCCTTCTTGCCCGCGAAGTGGATGACCGCGGCGATCTCGTTCTCGCGGAACACGTTTTCGAGCGCTGCTTTGTCGCATACGTCGATTTTATAAAACACGGGCTTCCTGCCGCCGAGCTTTTCGATCCTTTCAAGCACCTTTTCGCAGGCGTTGGAAAGATCGTCCGCGATCACGATATCGTGACCAGCGTTCATCAGCTCGACCGCCGTATGGGAACCGATGTAACCGGCGCCGCCGGTGAGTAGAATAGCCATTTTATTTCCTTTCTAAACCGTTTTTTTCCGGATCAATCAGCTCTTTTTGATGCCGTGGACCTCTTCCTTGAGGACGCCGACGAACGGCAGGTTGCGGTAGCACTGGGCGTAGTCGAGGCCGTAGCCGACCACGAACTCATCCGGCACCACGAAGCCGTAGTAATCGGGATTGATGGCGCAGCGCCGCCTCGCGGGCTTGTCGAGCAGGGTCACGATCTTGAGCGAGGCGGGCTTCCTCGCGTCGAGCATGTTGGTGAGGTGGTTGAGGGTGAGGCCGGAATCCATGATGTCCTCAACGATGATGACGTGGCGGCCCGTGATGCTCATATCGAGGTCCTTATTGATGCGGACGATGCCGGTATGCTCGGTGCCGTCGCCGTAGGCCGAGGAGGAGAGAAAGTCGATCTCGCAGTAATCGTCGAACTCACGCACGAGATCGCTGAAGAAATGGACCGATCCCTTCATGACGCAGACGAAGATGGGGTTCTTGCCCCGGTATTCCTCGGTCAGTATCGCGCCGAGCTCCCTGACCTTTGCGCGGAGCTCCTCCTCCGTGACGAGGACGTAGGCGATGTCGTTGTGAAGACCCGTTTTATTGATCATCTTTGGTTCCTCCTTGATCTATTCTGTAAATTGAAGCGTTAAGACCGAGCGGGTATCGCCGGTCAGTTTTACCGTGTCCGAGATGAGAAAGCCGGGGATGAATACGATCTCCCCGCCGAATACGACGAGCGGTATGCCGTCCCTTTTCGACGCGTCGACCTTTCTCGAGATAAAGAAATCCTTGAGCTTCATCCGAAAATCGGAATTGACGGGCCGGAACCTGTCACCCGCCCTCCTTGAACGGATGAAGAAAGCGCTTTCGCCGTCCGCGAGCGCAAGCAGGCTGTCAAGATCCATCATGCAGCCCATCCTGTCGGCCGACTTTTTAGTATTATACTCCACCCCGCCCGTTTTTTCCATAGAAAAATCGGGATCGATGCGGATCGATACGCGGCCGAAGGGCGTTTCGTAATCGCCGTTTTCGAGCGGGATCACCGCGGATTCTTCCGAGGTTTCTTCTCTGGAGGCGCCGCTGCTTCCGCCGCTCGGCTCGATCATAAGCTTTCCGAACGAGAGCCTTGCCGAGGCGTGGGGAAGATCGAGCCCCTGCCCCGACCGCATGGAGAGGAGCTCCGTCAGCTTTTCGATGTGCACCCGCTCGATATCCACGAGCGTCGCCTTTTCGGCGAGCGCGAGCCTGAGGCAGCGCTTTAGAATGGGCGGCGGCAGCTTTAAAAGGCGCTCGGCACGGAAACCATCGCCCTCCCTCGCTTCATCAAGCGCCTTTTCGGCGAGCGAAGAGAGGAAGGCCTCGTCCTCGGCGGCGATATCGCCGAAGCGGCGGATGTTCGCGGCCGCGGCGGGGTTGATATTCTTTTCGATGGCCGGCAGGACCTCGAGCCGCAGGAAATTGCGCGCGGCGTCCGATGAAAAATTCGTTTCGTCCACGCGGAAGCTCCGCCCCTTTTTTTCAAGGAAGCTCAGGATATCCCCCTTCTCCGCCCCGATAAGCGGGCGGATCAGGGTGCATTCCCTTCTTTCGGATGCCGGCGCGGCGCCGCTTTCGCCGAAGAACAGCCCGTTTTCCGAAAGGGAGAGCACCGTCTTCGGGCGGATGCCGGCAAGGCCCGCCAAGCCGCTGCCGCGGATAAGATGCATCAGTATGCTTTCGGCGCTGTCTCCGGCATGGTGCGCGGTGGCGATCGATGCATCGAGCTTCCCCGCGGTCTCGGCAAGAAAAGCATAACGGCGCAGCCTCGCCGCGGTCTCGAGCGATAGCGAATGCTCCTTCGCGAAAGCGGGCACTTCCTCCCTCTTTGAAAAGAACGGAACGCCCAGTTCTTCGGCCGTCCTGCGGCAGAACTCCTCGTCCTCATTTGAAGACGGACGGATTCCGTGGTCAAAATGAGCGGCGAAAAAGGAAAAACCGAGCTCATCCTTAAGGTCGTTTAAAATGAGCAGCAGCGCCGTCGAATCCGCTCCCCCGCTGAACGCGGCGAGCACGGCGTCGCCCCTTTTAATAAGGCCGTATTCGAGGATGGTTTTCCGTACCCTTTCGATCATTCCTTAAAACTCAGAACTTTTCGCGGTGGAGGGGGTTGTAGATCATCCTGCCCTTGTCGCGCACGCTTTCAAAAAGGGTGATGCCCGTCACGGTCATTGAGGAGCGGAAAGAGAGCTGCTTCATCTCGCTGCCCACGAGCGCATCGTGCTCGACATTCCTGCCGAGGGTGATATGGGGCACGAACTTATGGTATTCCCTTGCAAAGCCGTTGTCCGCAAGCGCGGATTCAAGCGATTCCCGCAGCACGAACAGCTCCTCGAGCTTCCCGCCGACCGTGATGAACGAGGTCTTCCTCTCGCCCTTCTCGAAATAACCGTAGCTCTCGGGGTGAAGCTCAAACGGGCGGATGCCGCTCGCAGCCGTCTTCATCGCATTCACCGCGCCGACGAGATCGTTCGATTCGCCGATGAAATGCAGCGTTATATGCATGTTTTCCTCGGGCACGAATCTGCCCCCGCTCGATCTCGAGCGGAGCTCCCGAAGCGCCGCCGAAAGCTCGCTTCTCATGGCCTTCGGCAGTTCGATCGCGATAAATAGCCTCATTTCTTTCAATTACAGACCGTAGATATCGGTCATCTTCTCGGTAAGGTAGTTCACGTAATAATCCGGATCGAAGGGCTCGCCGCAGGTGTTCATGATTATCTCGTTCGGACCGAGCAGCATGCCGTATTTATAGATCCTTTCGGTGAGCCAGCCGATGATGACGTCAAGCCTGTTTTCACGCACGAGCGAGGAGAAATCCAGCTCCTTCTTCATATGGTGGAGCATCTGCGCGCCGTAGGCGGAGCCTAGCGCGTAGCTCGGGAAATAGCCGAGCATGCCGCCGAACCAGTGCATATCCTGCAGCACGCCGTTCCTGTCGTCCGGCACGTCGACGCCGAGGTATTCCTTATACAGCCTGTTCCATTCCTTGGGCACGTCCTTGACCTCGATCTCGCCCCGCATCATCTTCTTTTCAAGCTCGTAGCGGATCATGATATGGAGCGAATAGGTCAGCTCGTCGGCCTCGGTGCGGATGAGCGAGGGCTCGGCCTTGTTGACGGCCAGATAGAAATCACGGGCGGTGACGCCGTCGAACTGCACGGGGAAGAGCTCCTTTATCTTCGGGAAAATAAGCTCACAGAACTCCTCGCTCCTGCCGATTATGTTTTCAAAGAAGCGGGACTGGGACTCGTGGATGCTCATCGAGGTGCCGCTCGCGATTGTTGAACCGATCAGCTCGTCGCCGGTATTAAGCTCATAGAGCGCGTGGCCGCCCTCGTGGATCACCGAATACATATTGCTCACCACCGAGTCCTCATGGTAATGGGTGGTGATGCGCACGTCGTGCTTATTGAAATGGGTCGTGAAGGGATGCTCGGTCTCGCCTATCGAGCAGTCGTCCCTGTTGATATGCATGACCTCCATGATATAGTCCGAAAGCTTTCTCTGGAGCTCTATCGGGCATTTTTCATTCATGAAATCCGTGCGGAAGAGCTCTCCCTTTTCGGAGATCCTCTTGATGATCGGAACGAGCGCCTCCCTTATCCTCTTAAAGAATGCGTCGAGCACGGCGGTGGAAAGGCCCTTTTCGTACTCGTTGAGCCAGAAATCATAGGGATCCATACCCGGCGAAACCAGCGAAGCTACCCGCTTTGAATAGGCTACGATCTTTTCGAGGAAGGGCGAGGCCTTGGAAAAATCGCTCTCGTTCTTGGCCTCCACCCATGCGGTATGCGCCTTGGAAAGCATCTCGGTGAACTCGACGTATTCCTCCATCGGTATGCTGCGCATTACTTTAAGGGAATGCTCCTCTTCCTCCGCCTCCCTCTTGAGGATGGGATCGAGCTGCTCCTTATTGGCGATAAGGGTATCGACGACGTCGAAATACTCCGCGTTAACCTTGCTCTTATACTCCATCTCGCTGATGACGCCGAAGGTGTTTGCAAGGCCCATATAGGAGTTTTTCGGCGCGGCGGTCTCGTTATCGTAGCTGAGGACGCCGAGCGCGTGATTCATTGCAAGGCTCAGCTTTTTCTTTTCGTTATAGATATCTATCGCTTTCTGAAGTTCCATGGTTTTTCCTTTCTTTTATTGTGGTTTTTCTATTAAACACCGCTCAGAAGCCTGACGGGAAGCACCATATAATAGAATTCGTCGCCCTCGAGCGGCTCTATGACGCATGGGGTCACGGAATTGTTCATCCTCAGATACACCTTTATATCGTCGAGCACCCTCATAAGGTCGAGGATGTATTTGGCGTTGAAGGCGATCTCGATGGGCTTGCCCATGAGCTGGATCGGCATCTGGTCGTTGATGCTGCCTTTTTCGCTGTTGGCGGAGATGGTCAGGGTATCCTCGTTGAAGCTGAATTTGATCAGGTTGGACTTGGCCTCCCTTGAAAGCAGCGAAGCGCGTTCGGTGCTCGACTGCAGATCGCGGCAGCTCACTATCGCGTGGGTCGTGTGATTTTTGGGAAGGATGCCCGCATAGCTGACGTATTCGCCGTCGAGCAGCCTTGATATCAGCTTGGTGTAGCCGAGGTCGAGCTTTATATGGGTGTTGGAGAACACGAGCTTGATCGGTTCGTCGCCGCCGGTGAGGATGTTGGAGATCTCCTGCATCGCTCTGCCGGGGACCACGACCTTTTTATTGCCGGTGCAGCTGACGAGCTTTTCCTTGCGGATGGCCAGGCGGAAGCCGTCGAGCGCGATCATCCTCAATACCTTGTCATCGCTCATCTCAAGGCAGAGGCCGCTGAGGATGGGTTTGGTATCCTCGAGCGAAACCGCGAAGATGGTCTGCTTTATCATACTGCGCAGCTTATTCTGGCTGATCTCGGCGATGAATTCGTCGTCAACGCGGCGCATCTCGGGAAAATCGTCGCTCGAAGAGACCTGCAGCGAGGTCTTCACCCTGTCGGAGCTGATCTTAAGGGTGTTCTTTTCGCCGCTGAATTCGACCGATTCGCCGGTGAGCCTTCTTGAAAGCTCGGAGAAGAGCCTGCCGGGAAGCACGCAGCTGCCCTCCTCCTCAACGAAAGCGGGGATCTCCGTCTCTATCTGAAGCGAAAGATCGGAGCATTTCATGAAAAGATGGGAGGATGAAGCCAGGATATAGATGCCCTCGAGGATGGGAAGGCTGCTGTGGGAAGGCATGGCCTTGGTGACGATGGCGACGGCTTCGTTGAGTTCTTTCGTGTTGACGGTAAAGCGCATTGAGTACCCCCTATGGTTATAATTATTAGTAAAAGCAGTGGTTGCAGTAGTATTGAGTAAACTGTGGATAATCCTTATTTTGCCTTTAAAGGCAAAGGATATCGCTGTTGAAAAGAAAAGGAAAATGCTGTGGATAAAAACAGGGGTTTTCCATGCTTTTCTACTTGTCCGCGGTTTACTCAATATATCAAAACTTTTCCATATGGAAAACGTTGATAACAAGGATAAGCTTCTTCCTTCGAAATATGATTTTCAGTTATCAAAAATACTATATTCCGAAAAGAAAAAATCGATCCTCCTCCACTTTTTATTATACTTTAAAAAGAGGCTTCGGTCAACCGCTTTTTACCCTTTTGAAGGGAATTGAAAGCATCTTTTTTTAACGGGAAAGGAGGCTTTACGATTGAAAGAAATGCTTCTTTTATGCTATAATCGAAAAGGAGTTTCCGATCAATAAGAAGACGGTGAAAATATGTATGACGTTTCGATAACTGCCTGTTCTTCATACGATGAAGACAGGGTAAAAGCGGCGCTTGAAGAAGCGCTTGAAAGGATCGACGGGCTTTCCTTCGTTCAAAAGGGAATGAAGATAGCGATAAAGCCCAACCTCGTTTCCTTCAGAAAACCGGAGGAAGCGGCCACGACGCATCCGGCGCTTTTAAAGGCGCTGGTGGAGATGCTGCTTGAAAGAGGCGCCGAGGTCGTTATAGGCGACAGCCCCGGAGGACCCAATTCCGTGATGGTGCTCAACAGGGTCTATTCCGCGACCGGCATGACGGCGCTTGAAAAGCTCGGCGCGGTCCTCAACCGGAATACGGAGGAGATCACCGAAGCCTTCCCCGAAGGAAAGAAGCTTGATTCCGTCACCTATACCTCATATCTTAAGGAAGCCGATGCGGTTATTGATTTCTGCAAGCTCAAGGCCCACGGCATGATGGGAATGAGCGCCGCGGTCAAGAACCTCTACGGCATAATTCCCGGTCTTAAAAAGCCCGAGATGCATTATCGTTTTCCGAATGAAGCCGATTTTGCCGAGATGCTGATCGACCTCAACGAGTTCATTAAGCCCCGGCTCGCTATCTGCGACGCCGTGGTCGGAATGGAGGGAAACGGGCCGCTCAACGGCAAACCGAAGCAGGTGGGAGCGATAGTAGCTTCGAAGAGCACCTATTACTGCGACCTCGTCTGCGCGGAGCTGATGGGAATGAACATAAACGGCCTTCCCACCCTCAAGGCCGCATATGACAGGGGTCTCGCTCCCCAGAGCTATAAGGAGCTCAATATCAGCGGCGATATAGAAGCGCTTAGATCGCCCGATTTCGAAGCGCCTCCGGTGCGCGGGCTGCATTTTATGAAGAAGGGCACTTTGCTGCATTTCATCAGCTCCAAGGCGCTCGCGCAGAAACCCAAGCTCGTGCCCTCCCTATGCGTCGGCTGCGGCGAATGCGCCAGGATGTGCCCTGCAAAGGCCATCGAGATCAAGAATAAAAAAGCGGTCATCGACAGGGAGAAATGCATCCGCTGCTTCTGCTGCCAGGAGTTCTGCCCGAAGGCGGCCATGGTGGTGCATCGCCCGTTCGCAGCGAAGGTGCTCAATAAACTGAAGCTCTGATTTCCGAAAGAAAAATATGTGGACTCCCCAGCAGCTTGAAGCAATTGAAAAGAAGGGAAACCTGCTCGTCTCCGCCGCCGCCGGCGCGGGAAAGACGGCGGTCATGACCGAAAGGATCGTTAAGCTCATCTCGGAAGGCGCGAGGGCCGACGAGCTGCTCGTGGTCACCTTCACCAAGCCCGCCGCGGCCGAGATGAAGGAGAGGATAGAGAAAAAGCTGCTTGAAAAGGCCGCCGCGACCGACGATGCGGAGCAAAAATACCTGCTCTCCGAGGCGGCGAACGATATCTCCCGCGCGAATATCTCCACCATACACAGCTTCTGCAGGAATGTTTTAAAAAGAAATTATAACGAAGCCGGCATAGACCCGGCCTTCAAGGTGGCGGACGACGCCGAGGCGAGCCTTTTGATGAAGAAAGCGATGGACGGCGCGGTTGAGGATTTCTATCTGCGCGCGGAGAAGGACGGCGGCTCAGCTTCGCAGTTCATAATAAGAGCGCTTCACAAGAACGGCGGCATAGAGGCAACTGTAGAGGCGATCTATTATTTTATAACGGCGCGGCCGGACCCCATGCTCTGGCTCGAAAGGGCTATAAACGCCTACCGTTCCGATTTCGAAACGGCCAAAAACGCCGCCTGCGCGCATATAATGAGCATTGCGAAGCGGGATATCGAGGTCTTCTATCAGTACGCCAAAAGGCTCTATGACGAGAACGAGGGCAGGCTGCTCGGCAGCGATGAAAAGTACATCGCCGTCATAAGGGAGGATATGGACAGGCTGTTTTCGCTCTCGCTTACCTCCTCCTACGATACCTTCTGCGGCCTTGCAGGAACAAAGCTGTTTTCCAATCTGCCCAAGGGCACGCCGGAATTCATTAAAAAATATCGCGAAGAACTCAAAAAACTGACGAAGAATCTTGAAAAGCTGTTTTCCCTTCCGCTTTCGGAGGAAAAGCGGCTCGCCTCGGCGCTCTTCCCGGCTTTAAAAGAGCTTGCCGAGACAGTGCGCGATTTTGCCGAGAGGTACAGGGCGCTTAAAAGGGACGCCTCGCTCATTGATTTTTCGGATATGGAGCAGCTGACGCTCGAGGTGCTCCGAAACGAGGAGATCGCAGAAGAATACCGCGAGAAGTTCCGCTATATCTTCGTGGACGAGTATCAGGATACGAACCTGGTGCAGGAGAGCATCATATCGCGCATCGCCCGCGGGGGCAACCTCTTCATGGTGGGCGACGTCAAGCAGAGCATCTACCGCTTCCGCCAGGCGGAGCCGAGGAGCTTCATCGACAAATACAACAGCTACGATGGCACGGCCGGCACTAGGATAGACCTTAACTGCAATTTCAGGAGCACCACGGCGGTGCTCGGCGCGGCGAACGCGCTGTTCTCCAAGCTTATGCTTGGCGAGGTCGGCGAGATAGATTATTCCGACAACGCGGAGCTTCGCCCGGCGGAGGGCGCTTCGGAGGGATTTGCCGAGCTCGCGCTTATCGACGTATCCGAGGAGGAGGCTTTAAGCGCCTCAAATGTGGATAAACCTAATGATAACAAGGATAAATCGAATGAAGATCCGTCAAATTCCGACAAAAATGAGGATAAAGCCGCGGCTGCGGGCGAAATGAACTCCCCGGGCGAGAGCGGCGAAAATGACGGCGAAGGGGAGACCGGGGCCGCGGGAGGCGTCGAGGAGCTTGAAAACATCGAGGCGGAGGCGGCGTATATCGCTTCGCGCATCCGCGAGCTGATGAAGGAAGGAAAGGTCTTCGACAAGGAGCAAAAGACGCTGAGGGAACCCGTTTTCTCGGATTTCGCGGTGCTGATGCGGCGAACGAAGGGCCCCGCGCTCAAGCTCGTCAACTCGCTCTCCGAGCGCGGCATCCCCTGCACCGCGGAGCTCGGCGACGGCTATTTCGACGCGATCGAGGTGCAGATCTTCATAAACCTGCTGCGCGCGATAGACAACACCAGGCAGGATATCCCGCTCGTCTCGGTCATGCGCTCCCCGATAGGGGGCTTTACGGACGCGGAGCTCGCCGAAATAAAGGCGGATTTCAGGAGCGACGAATACGAACTCTTCATCGACAGGATGAAAGCGGCCGCTTTAGAGGCGGCAAGAAAGCGGGAAAGCGTCGAAACTCCCGTTCCCCTGTATGAAAAATGCGCGGCTTTCCTTGAAAAACTGGCCGATTGGCGCAGGCTCAGCCGCCTTGAGGGCATGGAGGCGCTGATAGGAAGGCTTTTCGACGAAACGGGCTTTTCGACCTATACCGGCGCGCTGCCCGGCGGCGAGGTAAGAAAAGCGAACCTCGATATGCTGCTCGAGAAGGCGCATGCCTTCGATTCCGCGGGCAGAAGGGGCCTCAACGCCTTTATAAACCTGCTCGACAGCGTGCGCGACAACACGAATATGGGCGCGGCGCAGTCGGCCGGCGTCGACGCGGTGCGCGTGATGAGCATCCACAAGAGCAAGGGGCTCGAGTTCCCGATAGTTTTCATCTGCGGGCTGACGGGTCAGTTCAGCACTGCGGGCAGAAGGAGCGCCGCGGTGCTCGACGACGAGCTCGGGATAGGGCTGAGGATAGGCAGGGGCTATGAGCTCTTCGATGAGATCGGCGATATAGACCCCGAGAAGGCCCAAAAGCCGCTGTTCCGCCGCGCGATCGAGGCGAAGGACGCCTCAAAGCAGGCCGCGGAGGAGATGCGCGTGCTCTACGTGGGCATGACGCGCGCGCGGGAGAGGCTCTATATGGTGGGCGCGAAGAAAAAGATGCGCGCCTTCATCGAAAAGAACGCGGTCCCGCTGACCGATTTCCGCATAATGAACGCGAGGAGCTACCTTGAATGGATCCTCGGGGCGTTCTTCCCGTTCGGCCTCGACTCAGAGCGCGCGGAGCAGGGATTCAATGTCCCGCTCGGCGGGGGGAGCCCCTGCCGCATCAATACCCTGCTGCTTAGGAGCGAGGGCGGCGCGGGCGAAGGCGCGAAGGTAACGAAGAAATGCTATAACGAATGGAAGGAGGAGGCGAAGCGCGCCCCGCACGGCGATATCGACGCGCTGCTCTCCTTCGCCTACGGCTTTGAGAAGGCGACGAGGACGCCCGCGAAGAGCAGCGTCACCGAGCTTGCCGAGCCCGTAAAGGACTATACGCCCGCACAGCCGCTGTTTCTGCGCGAGGAAGGGGAAAGGACCTTCTCGGGCGCAGAGCGGGGCACCCTCACCCACCGCCTTATCATGCTGCTGCCTATCGCGGAAATGGGCGAAAAAGAAATAAAAGAAGAGCTTTCGCATCTCACGGACGGGGGCTTCTTTACCGAGGAGGAGGCCGCGGCGGTCGATATCGAAAGCGTCGCGCGGCTCTTCGCTTCGCCGCTCTATAAAAGGCTGCTCGCCTCCGAAAGGGTCGAGAGGGAGAGGGAGTTCTCGCTCCTTACCGAAACCGGCGCGCTGCTGCAGGGCGCGATCGACTGCTGCTTCATCGAAAACGGCGAATGGGTGCTGATCGACTACAAGACCACGGCGCTGAGGGGAAGGAGCGCACGCGAGGTCGCCGAGGGCTACCGCGGGCAGCTCGACCTCTATAAGCAGGCGCTTGAAAAGCTGACGGGGCTTCCCGTTAAGGAGGAGTGGGTGTATCTCCTCTCCGCCGACCTCTCCTGCCGCCTTTAAGGGCCGATAATATAATGGGAAAATCCGTTTACAAGCGGCGCTTTTGATGCTATAATCACTGAGCTATGGAAAAAATACCCGAAAATACTTTAAAAACCGCGGAGCCGAGGCAGAACAAGATGGGCGTCATGCCCGTCGGGAAGCTGCTCTTCAATATGTCCATTCCGATGGTCATCTCGATGCTGGTCCAGGCGCTCTACAACGTCGTGGACAGCTACTTCGTGGCCAAGTTCAGCAACGACGCGCTCAACGCCGTATCCCTCGCCTACCCGATCCAGATGCTGATGATCGCGGTCGGCGTGGGCACCTCGGTCGGCATGAACTCCTATATCTCGCGCAAGCTCGGCGCGGGCGAGCATGAGAACGCGAACAAGGGCGCGAACAACGGCGTCTTCCTGCTGATCTGCTCGGCGCTGATCTTCGCGGCGCTCGGGTTCGCGATAAGGCCCTTCTTCCGCCTCTTCTCGGACGACGAGGCGCTCGTCTCCCTCGGCGTGGACTATCTCTCGATCTGCATGTGGTTCAGCATGGGCGTGTTCGTGCAGCTCGGCTGCGAAAGGATACTGCAGTCGATGGGCAAGACCTCGCTTTCGATGATAACTCAGCTCGTCGGCGCGGTGATAAACATCATCCTCGACCCGCTCCTTATCTTCGGCATCGGCCCCTTCCCCGCCCTCGGCATCCGCGGCGCGGCGATCGCGACCGTCATCGGCCAGTGGATCGGCATGATCGCCGCCCTGCTGCTCATCCTCGGCAAGGATCACGAGGTCACGCTCTCGTTCCGGCATTTCAGGCCCTGTAAGGAGACGATCCTCGATATCTACCGCGTGGGCCTGCCCTCGATCATCATGCAGGCTATCACCTCGGTCATGATCTCGGGCATGAACATGATCCTCTCCCGCGTGCTGGCGGACGTCGGCGGCAAGGGAGCTACGAGCATAGTCGGCGTCTATTTCAAGGTCCAGTCGCTTATCTTCATGCCGCTCTTCGGCGTCACGAACGCCAGCATGAGCATCCTCGCCTACAATTTCGGCGCGGGCAACCGCAAGCGCCTTGAAAAGGCATGGAAGCTGACCCTCATCACGGCGGTCTGCATCATGGCGGTCGGCACGCTGCTCTTCCAGCTCTTCCCGCGGCAGATCATCGGCCTGTTCGATCACGACGGCAGCATCACCTCGGGCGGCGCGGCGGCGTTCCGCATAATCTCGCTCTCGTTCATCCTGGCGGCGGCCTCCATCACCAATTCGGTCACGTTCGGCGCTCTCGGCCACGGCGTCGCCAGCATGATAATGTCGCTTATCCGCCAGCTCTGCGTGCTGCTGCCCGCGGCGCTGATCCTCGCCCTGGTCTTCCACAGGGTGGAATCGGTCTGGTGGAGCTTCCTGATCGCGGAGTTCGCGGCGCTGACCTACAGCTTCCTGACGCTGATGAAGATCCGCCGGCACGAGATCGCCCCTCTGCCGGACGGCGCGCCGGTGTAACGGGAGAAAGAATCGGCCCCAATCGAAAAAAACGCCGCCCGATGCAAAAATCGACGGCCTTTTTATTGACAACCCACCGCTTTTTGACTATAATAAGCTGACTTCGTACGGGCAGCCGGTCCCATGAAGGGAAGCAACCCTTTCTTCGCCGGAGAGGCCCTTTAATGACCATTCAATATTATTTAAGGAGATAACCATGGCAGAGATCGTAAAGCTTACCAAAGCCGGCAAAAAAGAGCTTGAGGACAAGCTCGACTATCTGAAGAACGAACGCAGGAAGGAGATCACCGACGCGATCGCCGAGGCGCGCTCCCACGGCGACCTCAGCGAGAACGCCGAATACGACGCCGCACTCGACGCGCAGGCGCACAACGAGCACGAGATCGGCGAGATCGAGGCGAAGCTCAAGAACGCGGTCGTCATCGACGAATCCGAGATCAGCACCAACACCGTGTCCCTCGGCGCGCTCGTCACCCTCAGGCTGGTCGACTACGGCATCGAGGAGGAGTATCAGATCGTCAGCGAGACCGAGGCGAAGCTCGACGTCGTGCCCAAGCGTATCTCGCGCGACAGCGCGATCGGCGGCGGCGTGCTCGGCCACAAGGTCGGCGAAACGCTGACCGTCCAGACGCCCGGCGGCCCCACCAAGGTCCGCATCCTGGGCATCAGGAGGGAGTTCAACTGAGTCGATCCGGCGGTCCCGAAAGGGGCCGCTGTGCCTTTTTTGCGGCATAAAGGCGAAGGTATGCTGGTTTTTGAGCCTTTCTCCGTTCGGGCGCTTCAAAAGGCGCTGCCATATTTAAAGCAGAACCCGTCCCGCTGCGGCGATCTTTCCGCCGGGTACCTGTTCATGTGGCACGACGGCGCCGACATACGGTTTTCAATATGGAACGATACTATTGCCGTCCGTCAGCTCATCGGTGAACAGACGGCATTCAGTTTCCCCATCGGCGCGGATCCGGACGGCATGGCCGACGAGCTGATCGAATACGCGCGGGCGGAGGGCCTGCCGCTTCGCTTCTTCGCGGTGGACGAACCGACGCTCGAAAAACTGCGCTCCGACGCGCGGTTCACGCCCAATATGTACGCCTTCGACCGCCGCTGGAGCGATTACGTCTACGATTTCGACGCGATCTCTTCCTTCAAGGGCAGGAAATACAGCGGGCAGAGGAACCATGTCAACAAATTCCGCCGGCTCTACGGCGAGCCCGACGTGCGCTTTTTGACCGCCGCGGACAGGGAAGCCGCGCACGCGTTCCTCGACGGATATGCCCTGGAGCATCCGGCGGTGAACGCGCTTGAAAAGCTGGAGCAGAGGCAGTCGAAACGGCTGTTCGACGTCTATGAGGAGCTCGGGCTCCTTGCGGCCGGGCTGTTTCTGGACGGAAGGCTCGCGGCGCTGAGCATCGGGGAGATCAGCGGCGAAATACTGCTGATCCACGTCGAAAAAGCGCTGCCGGGCATCGAAGGGGTCTATCCCGCCATGTTCTCGGGGTTCGTGAACCTCGTGGGCGGGCTGCCCGGCGTTTCGCTGCGGCTTATAAACAGGGAGGACGACTCAGGCGACCCGGGCCTTCGCACCTCCAAGCTGCAGTACCATCCGCTCTCGATCGAGAATAAGTACCTCGTTCACGTCGGCTCCCCCGCCCTGAGGCTCGAGCCGGGCATGACCGCAAAGCGCGGCGGGATGATCCTGACCGGGCTCAGAGAAAGCGATAAGGAGGCTTACCTCCGGCTGAATACGGACGTGGAGAACAACCGCTTCTGGGGCTACGATTACCGCGAGGACGTCTCGATCACGGGTCCTGTCGACGAAAACACCTTCTTCGATTCGGTCCTGTACGATATGCGGGCCGGGGATTCCGTCAATTTCGCCGTACGCTTAGAGGAGGAAGGCCCTATGATCGGGGAGGCCGTGCTCTGGAACTTCGCGTTCGACGGGAACGCCGAGGTCGGCTGCCGCATCCTGCCCGAATATCAGGGGAAGGGCTATGGCACGGCCGCTTTCGGCGCCGCGGCGGAGCTCGCCGTCCGGGTCCTCGGCGTCGGGGCAAGGGCGCGCTGTTATAAGGAGAACGGCCCTTCGCGCGCGATGATCACGGCGAACGGCTTTACCCGGACGGGCGAGGACGGGACCTTTTACTATTATAAATATGTAAGCTGCGGGGAATGAGCGCAAAAAAACGGCGAGAACTGCGACGAAGGGAAATATTTCCCGGGAAATGTTTCCCGGAAATAACCGCGCTTTTTCTTGCTGAAAGGGAAAAGTATGGAGAACGAACGCGACAATACCGCCTCCAATACCGTAAACGGGGCGGAACAGCCAAAGCGAAAGGGCTCGAAGCTCCGGGACTTTCTGTTCGGGCTGTTCTTTTTCTTCCTGCTGCGCGTGGACATGCTGCTGTTCTCGGTGCCGGTATGGGCGCTGCTGATCCTGCATTTCACGGTGGGCCTTCATATCCGCTGGTTCTGGATCGCCCTGGGGATCTATTTCTTAAGCGGCCTGCTTCGCTATCTGCTGATACTGTTCGGCCGCTGGGGCGGCAGCTCCGAGGAGCCTAAGAAGGAGAACAAGAACCCCTATTCGGGGCTGTGAGAGCGCCGGATATTGACAACTATTGGCCGATGCGCTATTATAACAATGGATGTTTGTGTACATTGCCATGCCTGAGCGCGCATGGCTTTTGAACGCAAACGGGATCCTTTCAAGATTTGGGGGAAGTATGGAAATCAACGAAAGCGCCGCGCAGGGCGGGGCGCGTCCGACAGTCTTTATCGTCAATCCCATCGCCGGCTCAAAGCAGTGCGAGGAGCTGTTTGCCAAGGCCGAAGCGCGGCTCAAGGCACGCGGCGCCGAATATAGGGTGCTGTATTCGGAGTATCCGGGCCACTCGGTCGAGCTTGCGAAGCAGGCGATCGCGGAAGGCGCGGATTACATCGTGGCCGTCGGCGGCGACGGCACCATCAGTGAGGTGGTCTCCGTCATAGTGGGCCGCCCCGGCGTCCGCTTCGGCGTCCTTCCCTTCGGCACGGGCAACGATTTTGCCTCGGCGATCGGCATCCCGACGGAGCCCGAAAAGGCCGCGGATCTGCTGCTGGACGGCAAGGCCTTCCCCTGCGACCTCGGCCGCGTGAACACGAAGTATTTCACCAACGTCGCTGGCCTCGGCTTCGACGTGGACGTTCTTCGCAGCGTCGAAAAGCATAAAAAGGGCAAATCCGGCATGCTGCCCTACGTCATCGGCATCATGGACGCGATAATGCACCGCCATAAGATCCACTGCTTCGTTTCGCTCGACGGCGGCGAGGAGGAGGAGATGGACGCGCTGATCATCACCGCCTGCAACGGGCGGCGCTTCGGCGGCGGCATGGTGGTCGCGCCCGAGGCCAGGCCGGACGACGGGCTGTTCGATATCTGCATTTCGCGCTGGGTCGGGTTCTTCAGGCTGCTGACGCTGCTGCCGCTGTTCATCAAGGGAAAGCACGTCGGCAAAAAGCCGATAATCTATAAGCGGGCAAGGACGATCTCGGTCCGCACCGAGGGCGAATTCACCGTGGAGCTCGACGGCGAGCTGATCGAAAAGACGCCGGTCACCTGCACCGTGATGCCCGGCGCGCTCAGGGTGGTCCGCCCCGCGTTCAACTGAAGCGGAACCGATAAAGAGCGATACTCCGGCTTTTGTCGGGCAATAATAAGGCTTAAGAGCTGAATGAGAAGAAACACGAGAAAACACAGGCGCAGCAGGGCAAACGGTGGCTCGATCCTTAGATGGATCCTGCTCGCTTTCGCCGCGCTCGGGCTGGCGGCGGGGCTCTTCTTCCTGATAAGGAGCTTCACCCTCGCCCTTTCAAAGCGCGCCCTCCCCTTCCGCGCGGACTCGACCCACGCCTTCACGGGCGACGGCTTCATGTATCTCGACGGCCGCACGCTCGTCTATTCCTCGCTCGAGGATGAGGATAAGAACTTCACCGTCGCCGTCGATTCGGACAAGGTCGGCATACTCGGCACCGAGCAGCTCAAGGTCGTCCACAGCGCGTCCTCCCTGCAGGTGGTGGGCACGCCGTTCGACAATTTCGTGGACGGCACCATCAAAAAGATAGTCTGCGGCGGCAAATACGTGGGCGCCTACGTCGACAATGCCGACGGCACGAAGTCGCTCAGGGTCTATAATTCCGCCGGCGCGCCGTGCTATAACCGGGCCGTCAAGGGCGCGGTGCTGCTCGATTTCGGCTTTGAGGGCGGCAAGAGCGCGGTGCTGTGGATAAGCGAGCTCATCACCACCGGCAGCGCGGTCTCCACCACTATCACCACCTACGACCTCAACCGCGAGAGCGTAACCGGCGTTATATCAGTACAGGGACAGACGGCGAAAAAGATAATCGTCACCGAAAAAAGCGTGTTCGCCTTCTGTACCGACAGCCTGATCCGCTTCGACCGCAGCACCAACGAGGAGGCCTACCGCCTCCGCTGCATGGGCTACGAATGCCGCGACTGGTCGCGCAGCGGGTCGAGGATCGTCTTCCTGCTGCACAGCGGCGAGGAGGAGATCGCGCCCGTCCGCGTGCTCTCCGTCAGGGAGGACAGCACGGCCGAGGATAAGCTCTATTCCGTTACGGAGATCGACGGCATGCTCGGCTGCTGCCTCTTGAAGGGCCGGCTGGCCGTCGTCAAGAGCGACAGGGTGGAGGTCTATAAGGAGAATTTCTCCAAGAAAAAGGCGCTGGAGTTCGACAGGACCGTGACGGGCTTTGAAAAGGTGGGCGAGAAGGAGCTGTTCATCGCCTGCGGCGTGGATTCGCTGCTCTGCACGCTCGGCCGCTGAGCGCCCCGCTTACACTAAGAAATAAGAAAGGAGAGAAGAAAAATGGGCATTATCGATATTGCCATTATCGCGATCTTCGCGCTTTTCTTGCTCTCGGGCTTCTATAAGGGCTTTATATGGAATCTTTCCGCGCTGGCGGCGACCGTGATCGCCATACTGCTCGCGCATCTGCTGATGGGCAGGCTTTCGGCGCTGATAGTCAGGAACGATACGCTTTACGACGCTATGCTCAGCTATACCGAGGGCGCCGAGGCGATAAAGGACGTTGAGCTGCGCGACGACGAGATAACCTCGCTGACGAACGATCAGATCGACGAGGTCATGGAGCTTTCGGGCCTCCCCTTCCCCCTTCGCGACCGCGTCTACGAGAACATCATGGACGAGGCGTTCAAGGATAAGGGCATCACCACCCTGGGCGATTACTTCAACGAAAGCATTGTGCACTCGATCATAAACATCGTTTCGTTCATGTGCATCTATTTCGTCGCGAGGATCCTGCTGACCTTCCTCATCTGCTGGCTGGATTATTCGCTGCGCTTCCCGCGGCTTCGCCTCGGCGATTCCGTCGTAGGCAGCGCGCTGGGGCTGGTGCGCGGCTTCGTGGACGTGCTCGTGGTATTCATGGCGGTGCCGATCCTGCTGACCGTGCTGCCGTTCGATTCGATCGAAACGATGATCTCGGAGAGCGCGATGGCTTCGTTCCTGCACACCTCCAACTTCTTCCTTAAGTTTATTCCGGGCGTCGTATGAACGGGGACGCCGGTTTTACCGTTCTCGGGGACGAGCGGGTGGATGATCTGCAGTTTAACGGACTGCGGCTGATCCAGTCGCCCGCCTCGTTTTGTTTCGGGACGGATTCGGTGCTGCTGCTCCATTTTGCCTTGCAGGGTCTTGAAAAAGCGCCGAAGAAGAGCCGCGCCGCGGATCTCGGGGCGGGCTCGGGCTTCCTTTCGCTGATGCTCGCTTCCCGGCTCGGCATCCGCGTCACCGCCGTCGAGATCGACGAAGGGCAGTGCGACCGCCTTAAAAGGAGCCTTCTGATCAACGGCATGACGGGGGGCGAGGTCGAGGTCGTCAACGCGGATTATCTCGATAAAAACGCCTTCCGGGGAACGTTCGACTGCGCGGTCTGCAATCCCCCGTACTTCCGCGGGGATCAGGGGCGGCTCTCGAAGAACCCCGCGGCGACGCACGAAACGGCGGCCGATATCGCCTCCATAGCCCGCGCGGCCGCGCGCCTTGTCAAATACGGCGGGAAGCTCTTCATCTGCTTTCCCGCTCAGCGCTTAGCCGAGGCCCTCTCGGCGCTTTCGGCGGCGGGGCTCGAGCCGAAGCAGCTGCGCCTTGTGCAGACCGATGAAAAACATAAGCCCTATCTCGCCCTGATCCGCGCGAACCGTGGGGCGAAGAAGGGGCTGACCGTCGAAAGGAATCTGATAATCTTGGGTCCGGACGGAGAATACACCGAAGAGGTGGAAGGATACTACCGTGGAAACTGAAACCGGCAGCAAAACAGAGGCGAAGCTCTACCTTTGCCCCACGCCGATAGGCAATCTCGGCGATATAACGATGCGCACGGCAGCGACGCTCGCCGCCGCGGACGCCGTCTACTGCGAGGATACGCGCAACACCCTGCGCCTTTTGAACGCGCTCGGCATAAAGAAGCCTCTCTTCAGCTGCCACGAGCACACCGAGCAGCGCACCGCGGCCGCTATCATCGCCGAGGTGCGATCGGGCAAGGCGATCGCGTTCGTCAGCGACGCGGGCATGCCCGGGGTCTCGGATCCCGGCGCGAGGCTCGTGCGCGAGTGCATCCGCGAAAACGTCCCGTTCGAGGTCCTGCCCGGCGCGAGCGCGATGGTCACGGCCTGGGTCGCGAGCGGGCTCGATACCGAAAGCCTGCTCTTCATGGGCTTCCTGCCGCGCAGCGGGGCCGAGCGGGCCGAGGCGATAGCGCGCGCTCTCCGTTCCGAAGCGACGGTCTGCCTCTATGAGAGCCCTCTGCGCGTGGGAGCGACGCTAAATGACCTGCTCGAAGCTTTAAGAGAGCGTTCCGAAAGCGAAACGGAGCGCCGCTGCGTGCTGATACGGGAGCTGACGAAGCTTTATGAGGAGCACGTCCGCGGCACGGTCAAGGAGCTTGCCGAGCGCTACCGCGAGGAGGCGCCGAAGGGCGAATGCGTGCTGCTGCTCGAGGGCGCGAAAAAGGCCGCCGACGAATATGAAGCCGGGGCGAAATGCGACGCGCTGCTGACCGCACTGCTCGAAGAAGGCATATCAGTGCGCACGGCGTCGCGGATCGCGGCGGACACGCTCGGCCTTCCCAAAAACGCGGTCTATAAGCGCGCAAGGGAGATAGGCGAACGGGAATAAAGGAATAACGGGATATAAAAAAAGCAGGAAGACCCTGCTTTTTTTGCGCCCTTTTTTCATGCTTTGAACTTGATGAACAGGAAGGCCACGATCGCGATCTGAACGAGCAGTATCATGGGCATGAAGACGGCGAAATACCAGTGCTTGGTCTTGTGGCGGAAGACCTGCATGCCGAGCACCGAGCCGAGGGCGCCTCCGAGCAGCGCGATGAGGAAGAGCGTCTTCTCGGGGATGCGCCATTTGTCGTTCTTGGCCCTGCTCTTGTCGATGCCCATCGAAGCGAATCCGACGACCGACATGATGCCGATCACGGCGAGCAGAATGATTTGCCAGGGTTTCATTTGCTTTTTTCCTTTCTGTTATAGAATTGATCGGCGCTGACGGCACGGATCCGCCGGTATCTGCTCCCGGCGGTCGTATCGAAGCGGCAGATGCTTAAATAGGGGCAGTAGGCGCAGGCAACGTGGCTGCCCGCCTTGCTCGGGCTGACCTCGGCGCGGCCCTGCATGATGCTGTCGAGCGTTTTTATGCCGACCTGCTTCGCGTACCCGATCGTTTTCGCCATCTCCTCGCCCGTGACGAGCGAAGCGCCCTTGAAGAAGCCCTCGGACTTGTTGAAGGAGAGCCCGGCGATAACGAGCGAGGAGCGGGTAAAGGCGGTGCCGTCGCCCGCGGTGATGAGCCCATCGTCGCCGAGGGTGGGTCCGCTGAGCTTCATCTGCTTCATAAGCTCCATGTCGTCCCTCTCCTCGTCCCCGGTGACGGTGTTGAGCTCGCTGATATGCATATAGTAGAGCCCGGCGGCCGAGAGCTCGCGCTCCGCGCCGAGGGCGGCCGAAACGGCGGCGGCGTACAGGGGCAGCTGCAGCCTCAGCCCGCTTGCGAGCTCGGAATAATCGAAGGCGACCCGGCCGGTCTTGTAGTCGATGATGCGGAAATAGTCCTTCCCGCCCTCCCCGGAGAGCCTGTCGACGCGGTCGACGATGCCGCACATGCGGAAGACGACGCCGTTCGAGGCCTCAAGCTCGAGCGCGGGCAGGGTGCTGCCCTCAAGGCCGAAGCGGAGCTCGTTGGCATAGGGCTCGAAGCGCCCGCTCGCGATCTGTCGGACGATGACGTACGCGGCGCCGATCAGCTCCTCGCGGATGCGCTCGGCCTCGGCGCGCATCTTGGCGGAATCGAGCAGCAGCGCGTGGTTGTGCTCCTCGAAAAGCGCGGGCAGGAAGGCGTCGAGCCGCTCGGCGAGCTCCTCCTTGGTGACGGCCGTGAAATCCGTTTTTTCGGCGATCATGCCGTCGAGCAGTGTCTGCAGAGCGCTGTGGATCAGCGTGCCGTGGTCCATCGCGCGCTCCTCGCGCACTTCGCGCTCGCGCAGCTTAAGGCCGAACTGCATCAGATAGCAGAACGGGCAGCGGTTGAAGACCTCGAGTCGCGTCGGCGTGCCGGTCATATGCCTGCCGTAGAGCCTTGCGGCGGCGTCCTGGCCGAGGGGCTCGGGCGAAGCCTCGGGGAAATACAGCTTTTCAAGCGCCGAAAGCGCGTCCTTACAGCCTCCGTCGGCCGCAAAATGCGCGTAGAGGGGCTTGAGCTCCTTTGTTTCAAGGCCGGTATCGAGGAAGCGGCGCGTTTTGGCCGCAAGCTGTGAAAGGGCGGAGGCCTCCGACCCGCCTATCGAAGCGTCCGTCAGGCCGCTCGTGCGGCGCAGATGCGAGAAGATCTCCCCGATCCGCGAAACGAGCATCGACGGCGGCGCGGCGTCGGAATCCTGCCGCCTCGAATACGAGATATAGAGGCTTTCGGAGGAGGAGAAGAGCACCGTGTAGGTCCTCAGCGCCTCGGCCTTCGTCATGCTTTCGGAGCTCTCCCAGGCGTCGATCCCCGCGGCGCGCATCAGGGCGAGGTCGCGGTCGTTTATGACGGCGTTGTCCTCGCGCACGCGGGGCAGCATGCCCTCGTTCGCGCCGAGGACCAGCAGCAGCCGGACCGGCGGCAGGTGCATGCCCGAAACGTCGCCGACGGTGACCTGGTCGAGCGTGGTCGGTATCGAGCCGACCGTATAGGAGGCAAGGCCCTCCCGAACGACGGAGATGAAGCGTTCGAGCCCGATCGGCCCGTCGCCGAGGATGACGTGGACCTGGTCGAGCAGCTCGATGACGGCGTCGTAGACCTGGCGCGCCTCGAGCGCATAGGCGAGCATGGAGGGCTCCTCCGCCAGCCTTTCGCTCTCCTCCCTTATCCTTTCGGCGGCGCCGACGTTTGAAAGATAGCGATAGACGGCCTCGGCGCGCGCGGACGCGGTCCTTCCGCCCTCGTCCATGCTGCGCTTAAGCTCCAGCACGGGCCGGACGACGCTGAGCCTTGAGGCCTCCAGCTGCTCAAAATCCTTTATATCGGCATGGTTTTTAACGCTGGGCTCATCGCCTGAAAGCCGCTTTCCCTCCAGGCCGAAGCGCAGCACGTGGTTCTCGAGCTTTTCGGTCTCCTCCTCGCCGAGCCCGGTAAGGCCCGTTTTAATAAGGCGGATGAAGTCCTCGCCGGCAAAACCGCCGTGGATGCAGTCGAGCGACGCCGTGACGAGGTCGGCGATCGGATGCGCGGACACGGGGCGGGAGGCGTCGGTGAACACGGGGATGCCGTACTGCCCGAAGCAGCGGCGGATCGCCCCGGAATAGGCGGAGAGGTCGCTCGCGGCGACGGCGATCTCGTTGAAGCGCAGGCCGTCCCTCACCGCGGCGATGATGCGGTCGGCCGCTTCGCGCACCTCCGAAGTGCGGTCCGTCGAGGAATGGAGCTCGATGCTGCGGGTCGGCTCGTTCCGCTTTTCGAAGGGGTACGCAAAGAGGTTCCTTTCAAGGAAGGCGAGCGCGGGGTCCCTGTGCCTGTGATCCCCGGTAAGGAAGCTCGTTTTTGCTTCGCAGCCAAGGCTTTTTGCGGTCCGGAGCAGGCGCTCAAAGTGCAGACGGTCGGGGTCGAAAAGGCGGCTGTCGGCGCTCCTTTCCATCGGGATGCGGAAGGTGACCGTCACCGACCCCGCGCAGGAGAAAAGCGTTTCGATGATGCGGCAGGTCTGCGGGTTCAGCATATCCGGCGCATCGATGAACACGTCCGCGCCGCCGACGGACGAATCGGGCAGCAGCGTGACGAGCGCGTTTACAAGATCCTCGCTGTCCAGATACCGGTCGGCCATGTGCTCCTCGGTGCGCCGGTAGATAAGGGCGAAGTCGCGGAGCTTGTCCCGAAGCTGGGCGGGAAGGTTTTCGGCGCTCTCGAGCCGGTCGGGCGTCAGCGAGCAGCGCTTGCACATCAGGATCATATGCTCGCATTCCGCGGCGAACCCGGGAAGGGCCGCGGCCCGCGTAAAGAGGCCGAGCTTATTCGAGACCTCGTCAAGCACGCGGCGCACGAGCATCCGCCTGCCCTGCGGCGAAAGGAACGCACGCCGGCTGCCGGATTCCGCGAAGAGACGGAGCGCAAGGCGCGTGAACGAAACGACCGAGGCGTGGAGCATGCCGCCGCCGAGAAACGAAGAAAGCGCGCGCTCGGTCTCGAAGGTCGCGCGGTCGGGCACGATAAGGAGCGAACGCCGCCCCTCCCGCTCGTTTTCGAGGATGCGGGAGAAGACCGAATGCGTTTTGCCGCTTCCGGAACGGCCCAGGATGAATTGTACGGGAGCTGCCATGCTTTTTCTATGCTCCGTAAGGCTTTTTTATAGCGGTGACCTTGCCGCGGCGCCCGCCTTGCGGGGGTATTTTGAGGGCGTGGGGGCGGTCTTTCGGATGACGACGAGCTTCCTTTCGCCCCAGGGGAAATCGAAGGAGACCGTTCCCGCTTCACCGCGAAGCTCACTAAGCGCGTTCGCCGCTCGGGCGAGCTCCTCATTCGCGCCGGGGCCCTTATACATGATCGAGCACCCGCCGACGCGGGCGAAGGGAAGCGTCCATTCGGCGAGGACCGGCACCTCCGCGACCGCGCGGGAGAGCACGGCGTCGAAGCGGCCCCGCAGCGCCTGATTGCGCGCGCCGTCCTCCGCACGCGCGTGAACGGCAGCGGCGCTTAGCCCCAGTTCTTTCAAAACATCGTTTAGAAAAACTATTCTTTTATTAAGCGAATCGAGGAGCGTCAGCTCGATATCCGGCCGCATGATCATAAGCGGTATGCCGGGAAACCCCGCACCGGTGCCGACGTCGATGACCTTCGCGCCCTGCGGGAGTAGCGACGCGGCGGCGAGGCTGTCCGCAAAATGCCGCGCGGCGACGCCCTCGGGGTCGGTGATCGCGGTCAGGTTCATGACGTTGTTGCGCTCGATCAAAAGCTCGTAATAGCGCACGAAGCGCGCCGTCTGCTTCTCGTCCGCTTCGGGTATGTATTTCCCGATCAGCTCGCGCATAACGAGCGGTTCGGGCTGCACCTGCTGCTTCATTCCGCTTCCCCTCCCCTGCGTTTTTCATTCATTTCCTTAAGTTTTATCAGCAGCACCGCTATATCCGCGGGCGAAACGCCCGAGATGCGGCTGGCCTGCCCGAGATTGAGCGGCCGCAGCGAGGAAAGCTTCTGCCTTGCCTCGATACGAAGCCCGCTTATCGCCGAATAATCGATATCGGCGGGCAGGCGCACGCTCTCCTGACCCTCGAAGCGCCGGATGCGCTCGTTCTCCCTTTCGATATAGCCGCCGTAATGCGCCTCGGTCTCGAGCTCGAACGCGGCTTCCTCCGAGATATCCGGAAGCTCCGGGAACAGGCGGAGCAGGTCGGTGTAGGAAACGGTGCTGCGGCGAAGCAGCCGGTCGAGCCTCGCGCCCGTGACGAGCGGGCTTTCGCCCCGGCTTATAAGCAGCCCGTTCACCGTCGCGTTTGGCGGAGCAACGGCAGAAAGCGCTTCCTTTGCCCTTATAAGCTCGTCTTTTTTATACATCAATCTGTCATAGCGGGCGTCGGAGATCAGCCCCGTCCTGCGCGCGGCCTCGGTCAGGCGAAGGTCCGCGTTGTCCTGCCGGAGCACGAGGCGGTACTCGGCGCGGCTCGTCATCATGCGGTAGGGCTCGTTGGTGCCCTTGGTGGCGAGGTCGTCCGCGAGCACGCCGATATAGGCGTCGCTGCGGCGCAGGATGAACGGCGCCTCGTTTTTGACGAAGAGCGCGGCGTTGATGCCGGCGAGGATGCCCTGCGCGGCGGCCTCCTCATAGCCGCTCGAGCCGTTGATCTGCCCGGCGAAATACAGCCCGGCGACCCGCTTGCTCCCGAGCGTCGGGTCGAGCTCGGTCGGATCGATGCAGTCGTATTCGATCGCGTAGCCCCAGCGCATTATCTCGCAGTTTTCAAGGCCGGGAACGGTGCGGAGCGCAAGCTGCTGCACGTCCCTCGGAAGGCTCGTGGAGAAGCCCTGAACATACATTTCGTCGGTGAATTCTCCCTCCGGTTCAATGAAAAGCTGATGCCTTTCCTTATCCTTGAAGCGAACGAGCTTATCCTCGATGGACGGGCAGTAGCGCGTCGGCGCGGCGTTGATCCTGCCGCTGAACATCGGCGAGCGGTCGAGGTTCGACAGGATCGCCGAATGCGTTTCTGAATTCGTGTAGGTGAGGTAGCAGCACTTCTGCTCGCGCTCGAGCCGGTCGGTCAAAAAGGAGAAATGCGGGATCGGCTCGTCCCCCGGCTGCAGCTCCATTTTGGAAAGATCCAGGCTGCGGCGCGAAACGCGCGGCGGGGTGCCGGTCTTGAAGCGGCGAAGCTCGAAGCCTAGCTCTTGCAGGCTTTCGGAAAGCCCGGTCGCCCTCGCAAGCCCCGAAGGGCCCTGCTCGCGGCTGTATTCGCCGATGTGGATGAGGCTTTTGAGGTAGACGCCCGCACAGATCACGAGCGCGCGGCAACCGTATTCCGTGCCGCCGGCGCAGCGAACGCCGGTGACGCGGCCGTTTTCAACGAGGATGCGCTCGCACTCGTCCTGCGCCACGGTCAGCCCCTCCTGCCGCTCGAGCGCGTATTTCATGCGCATATGGTAGCGGTTCTTGTCGATCTGAGCGCGCAGGGAGTGCACCGCCGGGCCCTTGGAGAGGTTGAGCATGCGCATCTGGATGAAGGTCTCGTCGGCAGCGAGGCCCATCTCGCCGCCCAGCGCGTCGATCTCGCGCACGAGATGCCCCTTGCTGGTGCCGCCGATGGCGGGATTGCAGGCGCAGAGCGCTATCGAATCGAGATTCAGGCAGAGGCAGAGGGTGCTCAGGCCCATACGGGCACAGGCCAGCGCGGCTTCGACGCCCGCATGCCCGGCTCCCGCAACGATGATATCGAATTGTCTGCCAAATACTGCCATTTATGTTTTACAAATGATCAATTATATTCGAAAGGCGCGGCCGCCTCAAAGGTCCTGCCGTCCAGATACGAGAGTGTTTTCATGCCCTTGGGGAACTTAAGGCGCACCGCGGTGAGGCGAAGACCCCGTCCGAAGGCCTTGTTCGCCGCGCGGTCGCCGTATTTGTCGTCGCCGATCACGGGGCAGCCGATATGCGCGAGCGAGGCGCGGATCTGATGCGTCCTGCCCGTAAAGAGCTCGAGCTCAAGCACGGACGAAGCAGGTTTCCCATCGTACGGCTTATGCGTTTCAACGACCCTGAACCCGGTGCGCATCTCGCGGCTGCCGGGCACGGGCTCGTCATAGACGCTGACGAGCGCCTTCTCTGCGTCCTTTACGGCGTAGAGCAGGAGCTCCCCTTCCTTTGATCTCGGCGCTCCGAGCACCTCGGCGCGGTAGATTTTTATAAGCTTCCTGTCGCGGATCAGCGCGGTCAGCTCCTCATATGCCGCTTCGTTGCGAGCAAAAGCGACCAGGCCGGTGGTCGGGACGTCGAGCCGGTGCACCGGATAGATCTCGCCGAACGCGCAGGCGAGCCTCGCCTCTACAGTGTCCTCCCCGCCGTCGCGCACCGTGCAGGCGATATCGGCGGTTTTATTGACGATCACCAGGTTTTTGTCGATATAAACGCAGCGCACGCCGCTTGAGAGGGCGCTGGTCTCTTCCTCAAACGGCCTCCATGCCGCGCCGGACGGAACGGAGGTAAAGGTCATGGGCTCGTGCAGCGTCGGATGCTCGATTGTCAGGCTGTACGCCCAGAGCGCGATCTGCTGACCCGGCCTCGCGGCGGGATTATAGCGCTGGTCGCCATGGAGCGGGCAGCCGATCCCTGCGAACTGAGCGCGGATCTGATGATGACGGCCGGTATGGAGACCGATATCGACGAGCGTGCGGCCGTCCTTCGTGCAGACGGAGGCGTATTCAAGGCTCGCCGCCTGGGCGCCGGGCGTTCCTTCGGGGACCAGCAGGGCGGAATGCGACCGCTCGTCTTTTACAATATAGTTTTTTAAATTGCCATACGGCGGAAGCGGATTTTCAACGATCGCGCAGTATTTCTTGACGGCGCTCCGGCGCTTTATCGAGTCGCTCAGCCGGGCGGCGGCCTTGCTGGTGCGCGCAAAGACCATGACGCCTCCCACCGGGCGGTCCAGACGATGAACAAGGCCGAGATAGACCTCTCCCGGCTTGTTATACTTTTGCTTTATGTAATCTTTCGCCGCGCTCAGCAGGTCGGGATCGCCGGAAGCGTCCTCCTGCACCGGCATATTGACCGGCTTTTCGACGACGAGCAGATGATTGTCTTCGTAGATGACGTTGAGCATTGCGTTTCGCGTTTGCCGCGCGTTTTAATCCCTGTACCAGCGGCCGGTGCAGCCGCAGGGCAGTATCAGACCGCTTTTTGTGATCGGCAGACCGATCTCCTCGGCCTCAAAATGCCCGCCGCGGTCTTTGAGAACGAGCCGGAGCACGTTTTCGACGACCGTCGGCGCAAGGCCGGTCGTATAGGAGTTGATGAGGAAGAAGCTCGCGTCCTCGCTCAAGAGCTCCGCTGCGGCGGAAACGAGCGGGAACAGCCCGTCCTCGATCTTCCACATCTCGCCCGTCGGCCCCCGTCCATAGCTCGGAGGATCCATTAAAATGCCCTCGTATTCCCTGCCGCGCCGCTTTTCGCGCTCGACGAATTTGAGCGCGTCGTCAACGATAAAGCGCACGGGACGGTGCGCGAGGCCCGAGGCTTCAATATTGTTTTTTGCCCACTGTACCATGCCTTTTGCAGCGTCAAGATGTACTACTTCCGCGCCGGCCTGGGCAAGCGCGCAGGTAGCGCCCCCGGTATAGGCAAAGAGGTTCAGCACGCGGAAGGGCTTGTTTGAGCGCACCTTGCGGTTCACGACGCGCGCCTGCATGAAGTCCCAGTTCACCGCCTGCTCGGGGAAGAGGCCGGTGTGCTTGAACCCCGTGGGGCGCACGATGAATTTCAGGCCCTTGTAGCCGATATTCCAGCTTTCGGGGAGCTTCCGTGCATAGCTCCATTCGCCGCCGCCCGAGGAGGAGCGGTGGTAGTGCGCGTCGACGTATTCGGGCTCATCCATCGGCCATATCGCCTGCGGATCCGGGCGCAGCAGAATGACGCTGCCCCAGCGCTCGAGCTTCTCGCCGTTGCCGGCCGCGATTATCTCATAATCCTTCCATTCGTTGGCAAGATACATATTTACTCCGCTTTGCCCATGATTTTCTCGAAAACGGCAAGGAGCTCGTCCTTGCTGAAATAATCGATGACGATGCTTCCCCTGTCCTCGTCGCCCTTGAGGACGACCTTGGTTCCGAGCTTCTCGCGCAGCCTGTCCTGCGCCTGCTTCATGTCATTCGACATTTTTGAGCGCTTCGGCTGCTTTTTTACCATTTCATTCTGTGAGAGTACCTGCTGAACGCGCTGCTCGGTCTCCCTTACCGACCATTCGTAGCCCGCGGCCTGACGGGCGGTCTTAACGAGCAGATCCTCGTCCGTTATCGTGGAAAGGACGCGCGCGTGACCCGGCTGCAGCTTGCCTTCGATCAGCAGCTCCTGCACGGCTTCGGGCAGATCCAAAAGGCGCGTGGAGTTCGCAACGGCGGATCTTGAGCGTCCGAGGCGCTTGGAGACCTGCTCCTGAGTCAGGTCATGCTCGTCCATCAGCGCCTTGATCGCGCGCGCTTCCTCTATCGAATTCAGGTTTTCGCGCTGGAGGTTTTCGATCAGCGATACTTCGCGGACCTCCTGCTCGTTAAGATCGCGCACGATGACGGGTACCTCGTTGAGACCGGCCATCCTCGCCGCGCGGAAACGCCGCTCGCCGGCGATGATGCGGTAGCGGTCGCCCTTCCTCTGAACTATAATGGGCTGAATGACGCCGTGCTGCTCGATGCTCTCTGCAAGCTCGCGGAGCTTATCGTCGTTGAAAGTCTTGCGCGGCTGGTCGGCGTTGTTGTCGATAAGGTACACGGAGACCGCGGTCACGGTGTTGCCTTCCGAATAACTGCTGCCGCCGAGCAGCGCATCAAGCCCCTTTCCCAATCCTTTCATAGTATTTCTCCTCAATATGCTGTATTTGCTGACTGAATTGCATCAATATGTTGAGGTCATTCCTCGTCCCCGTCCTCTATGACTTCGCTGGCGAGGTTGCGATAGGCCTTCGATGCGCTGCATTTCGAATCGTACATGGTTATCGGCAGACCGAAACTCGGCGCCTCCCCGAGCCGGACGGAACGCGGTATGATCGTATCGTAGACCTTGTTCTTGAAGAATTTCTTGACCTCCTGCACGACCTGATTGGAAAGCTTCGTCCTGGCATCATACATCGTCATGACCACACCTTCGACGTCGAGCTGCGGGTTAAGGTTCTGCTTGACCAGCCTGACCGTGTTCATCAGCTGCGAAAGCCCCTCAAGCGCGTAGTATTCGCACTGTATCGGCACAAGCAGCGTATCGGCGGCGGCAAGCGCGTTCAGCGTCAGCAGACCGAGCGAAGGCGGACAGTCGGCAAAGATGTAATCAAACTCATGCTGAATACCTCTTAATGCGTTCTTTAGCTTGAATTCTCTGGACATAAAGCTTACCAGCTCGATCTCGGCGCCCGCAAGCTCGAGGCGCGCCGGTAAAAGCTTAAGATTGCGGACTTTAGTCTGCAGCATGATCTTTTCGGCCTCAACGCCGTTGATAATCATATCGTAGATGCTGTATTCGCATTGGTCCTTCTCGACGCCGAGGCCGCTCGTGGCGTTTCCCTGCGGGTCGATATCGATCAGAAGGGTCCGTTTGCCCTGCTGAGCGACACAGGTCGCGAGATTAACGGCGGTCGTTGTCTTTCCGACGCCGCCCTTCTGATTGGCGATTGCGATGAACTTTGCCATTTTAGCTCCTTTCGTCCGAATGTTTCACGTGAAACATTATATGCTGATAACTCCGTCCTCGAATACGGGAACGAGCTGTGTTGTGTCCTCAGTCAGGCAGAAATCAACGTCTTTACCATAGCCAAGCGCGATCAGACGCCCGCAGTGATAGGTTTTGAGCAGGTCGAAGCGCCCATCCCGCCATGCTTTATAAAGCTCGGTGCAGATCATGGCAAAATCCGAAAGGCTGCAATCCGTCCCTGCATCAAGCATATGGCTGATGATCGAGCCGCAAGCGATGCAGTCGTCGGCCGAGATCATGCCGTTGGTACCCGAGCAGACGAACAGAACGTCGTTATCGCTCTGTGCAGCAAACTTTGCGCATGTTCGGCTGTTGCTCATAGCGCCGATATAGACCTTCTTGGCCTTGCTGACGCCGCAGATCGCGTTGGTTCCGTTAGAGGTGCTGACGATGACCGTCTTTCCTTTCACACGCTCGCCGGTGTACTCGAACGGCGAATTGCCCACGTCGAACCCCGGCACTATGTTGCAGCCGCGTTCTCCGCCGACCACGCAGTCCGACCGGCCGATATTCCTGGCCAGCATGATCGCATCACCGGCCTCAACGACCGGGATTATCCGCGAACAGCCGTTTCTGAACGCGTTGATCATCGCGCTCGTACAGCGGAGCACGTCGATGACAACGACCGTGCTTTCGGAAATCTGCCGATCATAGATCGACTCATGATAAGTTATTACGTCTATCTTCATGTGTTTCTCCGATAACGTTTTCTTTATTATAGCATATTTTCCGATATCTGCAATACCGACACGGCGCGGATAAGCGCCGAATATGAAAAATAACGCAAATGTTTCACGTGAAACATTTGCGTTACAAGAAACTATTACGAAATGTTAACGGCTTATTCCCATTCGATCGCGTCGACGGAAACGAGGTACTGCTCCATGAAGTCCATGTAGTCGTCCACGAAGCGCATCAGATAGGTCTTGAGCGCCGGCTGCTGTTCGCTGAGCGCCGCATAGAAGCGGTCGTAGATTACGTCCTCATCGTAGGGCTCGTCGCCGATCTCCTCAAGATAGGCCGCGTCGAGCTCGAGCAGCTTGTCGACCATCGCGTCGAAATCGGCGGGCTTGATGAAGTCGAAATCGCCCTGCTTGCGGAATTGATTTACGATGTATTCCCTTGCTTCTTTGATATCGAGTTCCATTGTGTTCTCTCCTTTTATATTTAAGATATTGGTGTTTAAATATTACAATCAGTCGCCTATTATGAACTCCACGTCGCTGAGCCGCGCCGCGAGCCTTGAGGTGAAGCTTTCCGGTCCCGGGATCGGAGACTGGCCGAGGACGATCTTGGAAACATGGTTGGTCTTGGCGAACTCGACGAGCGCGTCGATCACGTTGTCCGCGCGCAGGATGGTCAGCTCCGCGTCGTAGAGGCTGGCGCAGCTGAACAGGAATTCGATCGCGAGCGGTTCGTAGTCGTTGTTGAGGAAGGTCTCGTTGAGCTGTACGCAGTGCACGCAGTAGAGCCTCTGCCCCGATTTGCGCCGACGCGCACCCGCCGCGAGCAGCCTTTCACAGGTGTGCCGCCCTGTGACGCAGACCATCAGTCCGCCCGGGCGCTCCCCCGCCTCGTTTTCGGGCGGTTCCGCCCGTTTATGCATTGATCTATCGTTCTTTTCCATATTACATTATTTCATTTAAGCTTGCCGAGCTCCGGAGGGATCTCGCCGCCGAAGCGCGTTGAGAGCAGGACCTCCTGCATTTTGTCGGGCATATCGGGCAGCTCGCTTTCACGGAGCGCTTCGATCGCCCCGTCGACGTCCGTAACGACCTTGTAGAGCCCGAGGAACAGCTCGTTGGTAAAGCCGTCCGAAACGCAGCGGCGGAACTGCGCGAGCAAATTATCATAATAGCCGTTGATATTAACTATTACAATAGGCTTTGAATGATAGCCGAGCTGCTTGAGCGTGATGACCTCCATCAGCTCCTCGAGCGTGCCGAAGCCGCCGCTGAGGGCGACGAACGCGCTGCTCAGCTCCTCCATCAGCGCCTTGCGCTCGTGCATGGTGGGCGTTTCGAGCCTTTCGGTGCAGTGCTCAAAATAGATGCCGGGCACGTTGAGCTTCTTCGGGATGACGCCGATGATCCTGCCGCCCTTTGAATGCGCACCGCGCGCCGAAGCGCCCATGAGGCCCGTGCGCCCCGCGCCGAATACGAGGCCCATGCCCTCCTCGGCGAGCCTTGCGCCGAAGCGCTCGGCAAAGTCGACGTAGACGCCGGGGATCCTGTTGTTTGAGGCGCCGAAGACGCAGACGTTGAATTCCATTTCATCTCTTCCGATCGGTTATTAGGGAATCTTCATTATCCCCGACTATCATTATAGCATCAAACGAGTAAAAAGGGAAACGGAGATATGGAGGAATTGGGGGAGAAAAACGAACATTTTTGTGTACCGCGCGCAAAATCAGGGCGGCGGGGGAGCCGAAAACGCGGATAATAACGAAATATTACAAAGAAAAACGCGCCAACCACTTGTATTTATCGGGCGGCGGTGATACAATACGCATCAAACAGAGTAGGCGACAGCGAGTTTTGAAGTGTCGGGAATACAGGGAGTTGATTCCCGAACGAAAACGCTTTCCAAACGGGAAAGGTTGCTGTGCTGTCACCGCATCCCGCTGACTGCATATCGGATCAAACCTCTTTTGCAGCGACGAGATCGCGAAAAGGAGGTTTTTATTATGGAAGAAAACAATATCAAACATGAAAACAGGCTTGAGGGCGGGGAAGAGGGGGCCGTCCGCGAAACCGCAGCCCCTGCAAGAGCGAAGGCCATCGCGCCGTACGCGCTGCGCCGCATGGTAGTTATCGCGATGCTGACCGCGCTCTACGTGGTGCTCGACAGGATAGTGCCCTCGATCAAGCTGCCCGGCGCGAAGGTCGCGCTTTCGTTCGTGGCGCCGATCGTCGCGGCCGTGCTCTACGGCCCGGTCAGCGGCATGCTCGTCTACGGCCTGGGCGATCTGATCGCGGCGCTGCTGTTCCCGTTCGGAACGTATCACCCCGGCTTCACCGTCGTGGCGGCGCTGATGGGCATAACGCTCGGCCTCTTCCTCAATAAAAAGCCGCTGGAGCTGTTCGGCGTCGAAAAGGGCTGGGACAGGATAAGGTTCTTCCCGAATATCATCGTTCCGGTGCTGATAAACTGCCTGCTCGGCCTGTTCGTAAACACGCTCTGGGTCGCGCAGCTCTACGGCAGCAGGACCTACTGGGGCTGGTTCGTCTATCGGCTTCCCCAGCACGGCTTCCTCGTTGCGATGCAGCTGATCCTGATCCCCCTGCTGCTGAAGCTCTGCGAGACGCTCGAAAAGGCGGGCTTCGGTTCCGATAACAACAAACGGAAGAAAGCGAAGGCAAAATGAACTACGAAGAAACGCTGCAATACATCCATTCCACCTGCTGGAAGGGCAGCCGCCCGGGGCTTGAACGCATAACGGAGCTGCTTTCCATGATCGGGAACCCCGAGAAGGGGCTTCGCTGCATCCACGTCGCCGGAACGAACGGCAAGGGCTCGTTCTGCGCCATGCTCTCCTCCGTTCTGAGGCTGGCGGGCTATAACGTGGGGCTCTTCACCTCGCCCTATATCGAGGAATTCGAGGAGAGGATGCAGGTCAACGGCGCGAATATTTCCCGGGAAATGCTCGCCGAGGTGACGGAGTTCGTGCGGCCGTTCGCGGACGCGATGGAGGACAGCCCGACCGAGTTCGAGCTGATCACCGCGATCGGATTCGAGTTTTTCAAGCGGATGAACGTCGACGTCGTCGTGCTCGAATGCGGCATGGGCGGCAGGCTCGATTCGACGAACGTCATCGAAACGCCGCTGCTTTCGGTCATCACCGGCATCGCGCTCGATCACACCGAGTACCTCGGGGACACGATCGCGGCGATAGCGGGGGAGAAGGCCGGCATCATCAAGCCGGGCAGGCCCGTGCTGTTCGGCGGCGAGAGCGATGAGGCGGCGGACGTTATAATAAGGAAGACGGGGGAGACCGGGTCGGATTATTACCGCACCGTGCGGGAACTGATCCGGGTCCGCGAATGCTCGCCGAACGGGACGCTGTTCGATTACCGGGAGTTTTCCGACTGCTGGTTACCGCTTCTGGGCTTGTATCAGCCTCTTAACGCCGCAAACATGCTCGAAGCGGTGAGGATACTGCGGACAGAAGGGCTCTCGATCCCCGACGAAGCCGTGTACGCCGGCCTTGCGGACGCCAAATGGAAGGGCCGCTTCGAGCGCTTGAGCGAAGATCCGCTCGTTTTCTTCGACGGCGGGCACAATATCGAGGGCG
>JAEEKE010000064.1 GCA_016282255.1 Bacillota bacterium | reverse complement strand
GCTCGTAAGCAGCATCAGACAGGCCATTCTGGACAGCGGCCTTAGGGACGGCATGACCGTCTCCTTCCACCATCATTTAAGAAACGGCGACTACGTGCTCAACATGGTCATGCAGGCCATAGCGGAGCTCGGCATAGGGGATCTCACCGTCAACGCGAGCTCGCTCTTCGATGCGCACAGGCCGCTAAAGCAGCATATCGAGAACGGCGTGGTCTCCACGATCCTCACGGACTATATGTCCCAGGAGCTCGGCCGCTTCATCTCCGCGGGCAAAATGAAGAATCCCGTGCAGTTCCGCACCCACGGCGGCAGGCCGAGGGATATCGAGAACGGCACGACTCCTATCGACGTCGCGTTCATCGCCGCGCCGGCCTCGGACTGCATGGGCAACTGCACGGGCAAGCTCGGCAAGTCCGCCTGCGGCTCCCTCGGCTACGCGATCCCGGACGCCAAGAACGCCCGCTTTACCGTCGTCATCACCGACGAGCTCCATCCCTACCCTTTGACCGGCTGGTCCATCCCCGAGACCGACGTGGACGAGGTCGTCGTGGTGGATTCGATCGGCGATCCCAAGGGCATCGTTTCGGGCACGACCAAGATCACCCGCGATCCCGTCGGCCTCTCAATGGCCATGACGGCGGTCGACGTCATCAAGGCGAGCGGCCTCTTAAAGGACGGCTTCTCGTTCCAGACCGGCGCGGGCGGCGCGTCGCTCGCAGCGGCAAAGTATCTTAAGGACGTCATGATGGCCGAGAAGATCCGCGGCAGCTTCGGTCTCGGCGGCATCACCGGCTACCTCGTGGATATGCTCAATGAGGGCTGCTTCGAATCGCTGATGGACGTTCAGTGCTTCGACCTCAAGGCCGTCGAATCCATCCGCAACGACCCGAGGCACTGCGAGATCAGCGCTTCGCACTATGCGTCCCCCGGCGCCAAGAGCGCTGTCGTCGACAGCCTGGACGTCGTTATCCTCGGCGCCACCGAGATCGACACCGACTTCAATATAAACGTACACACCGATTCCAACGGCCGCATCATGGGCGGCAGCGGCGGCCACAGCGACACGGCCGCGGGCGCCAAACTCTCCATGATCATCGCGCCGCTTTCAAGGGCAAGGCTGCCGATCGTCACCGACCGCGTCAACTGCATCTCGACCCCCGGCAGCACGATCGACGTGCTCGTTACGCAGAAGGGCGTCGCCGTCAATCCGAAGGACGCCGAACTGCGTGACAGGCTCAGGGCCGCAAAGATCAAACTGCTCGATATCGAGGAGCTCAAGGCGCTGGCCGAGCGAACGAGCGGCGTGCCCGATAAGCCGCGCATCGGCGAGAGGATCGTCGCGGACGTCATCTACCGTGACGGCACCGTGATCGACCATATCCGTGAAGTTGAGGAGGTCTGAAATGAGAACGATCAAAGCCGAACTTATTCGCGACAAGGTCGCCGAGCTGGCGATCGAAGCCAACTGCATGCTCCCGGGCGACATAAAAAACCGCATCGAGGAAGCAAGAAAGAACGAGCCCTGGCCCACCGCGTGCGGCATCCTCGATAAGATCATCGAGAACTACGGCATTGCCGACAGGGACCTCGTGCCCATCTGCCAGGATACCGGCGTATGCTGCGTGTTCCTCAAGGTCGGGCAGGACGTGCATATCGAGGGCGACATCGCCGAAGCCGTCAACGAGGGCGTGCGCCGCGGCTACACCGAGGGGTACCTCCGCAAATCCGTCGTAAAGGACCCGCTCCGCCGCGTCAACACCGGCGACAATACGCCCGCCATGCTCTATACAGAGATCGTCCCGGGCGATAAGGTCGAGCTGACCGTCGCACCCAAGGGCTTCGGCAGCGAGAATATGTCAAAGCTCGCTATGCTCAAGCCATCCGACGGCATCGAGGGCGTCAAGGCCTTCATCCTTAAGACCGTTGAGGAGGCCGGGCCGAACCCCTGCCCGCCGATCGTCGTCGGCGTGGGCATAGGCGGCACCTTCGATAAGGCTGCGTACCTTGCCAAGAAAGCGCTCATGCGTTCGACCGACGAGCGCAATCCCGATGAGTTCTATGCCGCGCTCGAGGGCGAGCTGCTCGAAAGGATCAATTCCCTCGGCGTAGGTCCCCAGGGCTTCGGCGGAAAGACCACCGCGCTCGCCGTCAATATCGAATGGATGCCGACCCATATCGCGGGGCTCCCCGTGGCTGTGAATATCAACTGCCACGTCACCCGCCACAAGACCGTCGTGCTGTAAGGAGGCTGTTATGGAAAGACGCATCACTCTACCCATCACCAGGGAGGCGGCAAGAACGATCAAGAGCGGCGAAAGCTGCCTGCTCTCGGGCGTCATCTATACCGCGAGGGACGCTGCGCACAAGCGCCTCGTCGAGCTCGTCGAAAAGGGCGAGCCGCTCCCGTTCGATATCAAGGACGCGACGATCTACTACGTCGGCCCCACGCCCGCAAAGCCGGGGCAGGTCATCGGCTCGGCCGGACCCACCACGAGCTACCGCATGGACGCCTATTCGCCGACGCTGATCCGCGAGGGCGAGACAGGCATGATCGGCAAGGGCAAGCGCGGGCCGGAGGTCGTCGAGGCCATGAAGCGCTACGGAGCCGTCTATTTCGCGGCGATCGGCGGCGCGGGCGCGCTGCTGTCGAGCTGCATAAAGAAGGCCGAGATCGTCTGCTATGAGGACCTCGGCGCCGAGGCCGTAAGAAGGCTCGAGGTCGAGGATCTGCCCGTCGTCTGCGTTATCGACAGCGACGGAAACAATCTCTACGAGAACGGCAGAAAGCAATATCTCGATTCGGCCGAATGAGACCGTGCGGCGGGACCTGTCCCGCCGCTTTCTGTTTGAAAGCCGACTGAATATATATATTCGGGTTTCGCCTTATCCGCCTTGATATTTGCCGCCGTCGGGTGTATGATACTCTAAAGTGATTATATGTTGGAGAGATATATCCCCTAAGGCTTTCCGATCGCTTTCAACATTTTTTACCCCGATTTTTCAGGAAGTGAGGTAAGAGTTTTAAATGGAAAAGAAAACTTTGGTAATCGGCGTCATCGGTGCGGACGTCCACGCAGTGGGCAACCAGATCCTGTACCATGCGTTCACCGAAGCGGGCTTCAACGTCGTCAACCTCGGCGTCATGGTTTCCCAGGAGGAGTTCATCAATGCCGCGATCGAGACCAATGCCGACGCGATCCTCGTTTCCTCCCTCTACGGCCAGGGCGAGCTCGACTGCCGCGGCCTTCGTGAGAAGTGCGATGAAGCCGGTCTCGAGGGCATCCTGCTCTACGTCGGCGGCAATATCGTCATCGGCAAGCAGCCCTTCGACGAGGTCGAGAAGCGCTTCAAGGCGATGGGCTTCGACCGCGTGTTCGGCCCCGGCACGCCCCCGGAGGAGGACATAAAGGATCTTATTGAGGACCTGCATATCGAAGCCTGAACGCAAGCGGCACAGAGGCTATGAAACCTGTTCTTTTGATAGATTTCGGAAGTACATACACTAAGGTCACCGCGGTGGACGTCGACGCCCCGCGTCTGTTGGGAACAGCAAATTCATACACCACCGTTCAGACCGACATCAACAACGGGCTTGCCGATGCGCTCAAAAAACTTGAGCAGACGACCGGCAAGCTTGATTTTTGCGAAAAATATGCCGCATCGAGCGCTGCGGGCGGCCTGAGGATGCTTGCGAGCGGCCTCGTGCCGGAGCTCACCGCAGAAGCCGCAAAGACTGCGAGCCTCGGCGCCGGCGCCAAGGTCTTAAAAACCTACGCTTTCAAGCTGACCGAGGACGACGCGGAGGAGATCAAGGCCATAAACCCCGATATCTTCCTGCTCGTCGGCGGCACCGACGGCGGCAATACCGACTGCATCACCTATAACGCGAAGGTCCTTGCGGAGATCGGCGGGAATTATCCCATCATCCTTGCGGGCAACCGCAACGCCGCGCGCGAATGCGAACGGACCCTTGGCGGCAGGGAGGTGCATATCACCGAAAACGTGATGCCCAAATTCGGCGTGCTGAATATCGAGCCCGCACAGAAGGAGATCCGCGAGGTCTTCCTCAGCAACATCGTCCGCGCTAAGGGCCTTACCGAGGCCAGCGAGCTGATCTCCGGCATCATGATGCCCACGCCCTCCGCGGTCATGGCCGCGATGAAGCTGCTTGCCGAGGGCACCAGAGCGCAGAAGGGCATAGGCGACCTCGTCGCGGTCGACGTCGGCGGCGCCACGACGGATATCTACTCCGTCTGCGAGGGCCTGCCGGACGACCCGAGGACGTCGCTGAAGGGCCTTCCGGAGCCCTATATCAAGCGCACCGTCGAGGGCGACATCGGCATGCGCTACAGCATCCGCGGCATAGTCGACGCCGCCGGCATCGAAACCATCGCTTCCATCGCCGGCGTATCCGAGGAACGCGCGGAAGCGGTAGTGGATATGTTCGCCGAGAACACCGATCTGCTCCCGTTCGACGATGAAACGCAGCGCGTCGACGAAGCGCTGGCGAGCATGGCGGTCCGCACCGCCGTAACGCGGCACGCCGGAAGGCTTGAAGAGGTGTTCGGCATCGGCGGCCTTAAGCTCGTGCAGACCGGCAAGAACCTTTTGAATGTGGACAAGCTCATCGTTACGGGCGGTTCGCTGATCCACACCGAGCACACGGGGCGCATTGCCTCCTACGGCTTCTACGACGAGGCGGACGAGACCTCGCTCAAGCCCAGGAAGGCGGAGGTCCTGGTCGACAGAAAGTACGTTATCGCCGCAATGGGCCTGCTCTCCGAGCATTATCCAGACGCGGCGCTCACAATAATGAAGGAGGAGTTAGTTAAAGATGGCACTGGTTCAAAATAAACGCATTCCCGATGATGAATTCAACAGCATCCGCGAAGAGGTCCTAAAGCAGTGGCCCACCGGAGCGCAGGTCGATCTCAAGGAAGCGATCGAATTCCATAAAAAGCTTCCCGATCACAAGGTCTTCTCAAAGAAGCTTATCGACGCGAAGAACAAGGGCATCACCCTGATCCAGCCCCGCGCCGGCGTCGCGCTTATCGACGCGCAGATAGAGCTGCTGACCTATCTGCAGGATAAGGGCGAGGCGGATCTCCTGCCCACCACGATCGACAGCTACACCCGTCAGAACCGCTATCAGGAGGCCGAGAACGGCATCCGCGAATCGATGAAGGAACGCCGCAGCATGCTCAACGGCTTCCCGGCCGTCAACCACGGCGTCCTCGGCTGCCGCACGCTGATCAACAGCCTCGATACGCCCATCCAGGTCCGCCACGGCACGCCCGACGCAAGGCTCCTCACCGAGATCACCTATGCCGGCGGCTTCACCAGCTACGAGGGCGGCGGCATCTCCTACAACCTGCCCTACGCAAAGAACGTCCCGATGGAGAAGACCATCCGCGACTGGCAGTACGTCGACCGTCTGACCGGCATCTACGAGGAAGCCGGCGTCTCCATCAACCGCGAGCCCTACGGCCCGCTGACCGGCACCCTCGTGCCCGCCTGCATCTCGCACGCGGTCGCGATCATCGAAGCGCTGCTCGCCGCGGAGCAGGGCGTCCGCAACATCACCGTCGGCTACGGTCAGTGCGGCAATCTCGTTCAGGACGTCGCCGCGATCCACGTGCTCGAGGAGCTCACCAACGAATACCTCAAGAAGTGCGGCTATGACGACGTCATCGTCACCACGGTCTTCCATCAGTGGATGGGCGGCTTCCCGCAGGACGAGGCCAAGGCGTTCGGCGTTATCAGCTGGGGCAGCGCCACCGCGGCGCTTTCCAAGGCCACCAAGGTCATCGTCAAGACCCCTCACGAGGCCGCGGGCGTGCCCACCATGGAGGCGAACGCGCAGGGCCTCCGCTGCACCAAGCAGGTCATCCACATGCTTTCGGACCAGGTCCTGACCGCCGCCAACCTCGGCGAAGAGGAGGAGATGATCCGCATGGAGACCAGGTGCATCGTCGACAAGTGCTTCGAGCTCGGCGCGGGCGACATCGCCGAGGGCACCGTTCGCGCGGTCCTCACCGGCGTGCTCGACATCCCGTTCGCACCCTCCCGCTTCAACGCCGGCAGGATGCTCCCCGCCAGGGACAACGACGGCGCCATCCGCATCCTCGATATGGGCAACCTGCCCTTCACCGAGGAGATCAAGGCTTTCCACCGCGCCAAGATCAACGAGAGGGCAAAGGCCGAGAAGCGCAACGCTTCCTTCCAGATGGTCACCGACGATATCTACGCTATCAGCAAGGGCAGGCTCGTGGGCCGTCCCCGTGCATAAGAAAACCAAAGCTATAAACAGGAAAGGGAAAACAACATGAAAATCATCGACGTAATCTGTTCAGCAGGCCGCACCGGCTTCTATTTCGACGATCAGCGCGCCATCAAGTCCGGCGCGAAGGCCGACGGCGCCGCCTATATCGGCGAGCCCAAGACCGCGGGCTTCACCTCCGTGCGTATGCCCGGCGAATCCATCTCCGTCATGCTCGTGCTTGAGGACGGCCAGATCGCGATGGGCGACTGCGCCGCCGTCCAGTACTCCGGCTGCGGCGGGCGCGATCCGCTGTTTCTCGCAAAGGACTTCATCCCGATCATCGATAATTACATCAAGCCCGCGCTCATCGGCAAGGAAGCCGACAACTTCCGCGAGCTGGCCGCCTACCTCGAATCCCTCACCGTCGACGGCAAGCGTCTCCACACCGCGATCCGCTACGGCGTCAGCCAGGCCCTGCTCGACGCGGTCGCCAAGGCCACCAGGCGCATGATGTTTGAGGTCGTTGCCGAGGAATACGGCTGCAAGTTCGAGGCAAAGCCCCTCGATATCTTCACCCAGTCCGGCGATGACCGCAAGACCAACGCCGATAAGATGATCATCAAGGGCGCCCAGATCCTGCCCCATGCGCTGATCAACAACATCAAGACCAAGCTCGGCGAGCACGGCGAGCTGCTGCTCGAGTACGTCGCATGGCTGCGCGACCGCGTCCTCCGGCTCCGCACCAGCGAGGACTACAATCCCATCTTCCATATCGACGTTTACGGCACCATCGGCGCGGCGTTCGGCAACGACAACTACAAGGGCATGGCCGACTATATGGCCAAGCTCGAGGAGGCCGCAAAGCCCTTCCATCTCCGCATCGAAGGCCCGATGGACGTTGAGGACCGCGAAAAGCAGATGCTCGCGCTCGCGGCGATCACCAAGGAGCTCGACGACCGCGGCATCAACGTCGAGATCGTAGCCGACGAATGGTGCAACACCCTTGAGGACATCAAGTATTTCGCCGATCACAAGGCCGGCCATATGGTCCAGATCAAGACCCCCGACCTCGGCGGCATCAACAACATCATCGAGGCCGTCCTCTACTGCAAGGAGAAGGGCATCGGCGCCTATCAGGGCGGTACCTGCAACGAGACCGACCGCAGCGCGCAGGTCTGCGTACAGTGCGCTATGGCGACCCGTCCCGACCAGATCCTCGCAAAGCCCGGCATGGGCGTCGACGAAGGCTACATGATCGTCTACAACGAGATGCAGCGCATCCTCGCCTACGCAAAGGCCAAGAACCTGTAATTATCATTTTCCGAATAACGAAGCTGCCCCGGAAAAACCGGAGCAGCTTTTTTGTTCAGTAAGTATTTACTTTTTCCTTCGGAACACGATCAGCGCCGTTATCACGGCAAGCGGCAGCAGCACCGCCGCGGCCGCGATCAGCAGCTTGCCGGACCTGTCTCCCGGTTCCGCCGTCGGCTCCGGGGTAAAGAAGGAGGGCGTCGCCGTGCCTGCCTCGGGTGTGAATCCGGGCACGGCAGTGTCCGGGAGCTCGGCGGTCCCGCCCGCCGTAGCTTGCGGCGTTTCGATCGCGTCGGTAGCGGCTTCTTCGGTGACGCCTTCGGTCGGCTCATCGGTCAAAGCCCCGGTGGGCTCTGCCGTAGGGCTCTCAGACGCGGGAGCGGACGTAGGCGCCGAAGTCGGCTGCGGCGCGTCGGAGTAGGCAAGGCCGAATCCGCGAGGATACAGCACCTCGTTCGTAAAACGGTGCTCCTCATTGAGCCTCGGGATATTGACGGGCAGCGCCGCGGTCGGGCTGCCGGCGAACATCATATAGATAGCGCATGGGATATTCGGACCGTACTCGTTCATCGGACCGTTCTGGCCGTAGGGGCTCTCGCTCATCCCCTTGGAGGAGTAGCAGAGCATCACGGCGTCGGCGTCCGGGAAGCGCGCCGCGTCGTAGGGCAGATGCGCGCTGAGCACCGCGAACTTCCCGCCATAGCCGTGAACGTAACCGATAAGCCTTTCGATGAGCGCGGCGTTTGAAGATCTCAGGCCGGAGGCGTTCTTCACGACCGATACCGCGATCACGGCGTCCGCATTCCCGATCCTGCTTTTAACGGTCTGGTAGTCCGCGCCGTCGTAGTTGATCACCTCGAGCGCACAGCCCGATGAAAGCAGACCCTCGCGACGGAGCCTTTCGATCGCGTACCGTGCGGAGAGCTCCATGCCGCTCTGCGGTATGAGCACGGCGATCCTGCCGGTCGAGGCCGGGAACGGCAGCGCGCCGTTGTTCTTGACCAGCGTGACGGTCCGCTTAGTGATCTCCCATTCCTCGGCGTGATGCGCTGCGGAACCGACGTTGGCCTCGGCATAGCTTATGCGGGCCTCAAGGCCGCTGCCGTCGTAGGCGCCGAGCAGGCCCTTTGACTGCTTGAGCCTCAGTATGCGCAGCACCGCGGCGTCGATCTTTGCCATGGAAATACTGCCGTTATCCGCCTTTTCGGTCAATGCTTCGATAAAGTTTTCAAGCGCCTGTATGCCCGACGAGCCCACGGCGCTGACGGGCTCGAGCAAAAGGTCCGCGCCCGCCTCGATAGCGAGGCAGGAGGCTTCGACCGCGCCGAAGTTCTCGGCGATCGCGCTCATAAGCATGCCGTCCGTGATCACGACGCCGTTAAAGCCCATGTCGCCCCGCAGTATGCCGGTGATGATGCGCTCGGAGAGCGTCGCGGGCAGGGTAAGGCTCCTGCCGGTGACGGGGGAGGTATAGACCTCGGTCTCGATGCGCGGATACCGGATATGCGCCGTCATGATCATCTCCGCTCCGGCGTTTATGCAGGCCTGGAACGGCACCAGCTCGTTCTGCCGTATCTGCTCATAGGTCTTATCGACCGAGGGGAGCCCCGTGTGGCTGTCGGTCGAGGTGTCGCCGTGACCGGGGAAATGCTTCAGAACGGCCGTGGTGCCGGCCGAACGGAGTCCGCGCATCATGCCCACGCCTAGGGAAGCGCAGATAGAAGCGCTGTCCGAGAACGAGCGGACGCCGATGACCGGGTTCGCCGGCTCGTTGTTGATATCGACCGAAGGCGCGAAATCGACGTTTATCCCAAGCGAGGAAAGCTCACCGCCGATGAGCCGGCCCGTGCGCTCCGCGAGCGAAGGGTCGTTCGCCGCGCCGAGGGCCATGTTCCCCGGACCGGCGGTGCCCTGTCCGAGCCTCGTTATCGTGCCGCCCTCCTGGTCGCAGGCGATCAGAAGCTGCGCCTTCGCACCGCCGCGGCTGCTTGAAAGCTGCATATCGTCGATAAGGCGCACCGTGTCGGCGCTGCTGACGGCGTTCTGGGCGAAGATGATCACCCCGCCGAAACCGTGGCGGGAAATGCAGTCCCTCGCGCCGGGCGAAAGCGTCTGCCGCCCCTCACTGTCGGTATAGGAGCCGAAGCTCACGAAGAGCATCTGGCAGAGCTTCTCGGAGGTGGACATGGAATGAAGCACGCTTTCGGGGCTCCTCAAAGCCGCGGCCGCGGGCAGGGAGGGCGCAAGCGCGCACAGAAAAACGAGTATGGCCGTCAGAATGGCGGCGGGCTTTACGATACGATCCATATTTACCTCTCGGGGTTTTCACCCCAAATAACCTGCTCCAATTATAGCATCGAAGCCCTTTTTCAACAATCCCCAAATCCGGCGCCGAAGCGGCGGAGAGACCCCGCCTGCCTGAGCATATATATGCACCGATTTTTAAAGAACGCTCTTGCAACGCCTTTCCCGGGGCTGTATAATTATTTTGGACATATATCGGGGCAATTTCAGGGGAGGAGGTCCGTAACGATGATAGACGTCACCGAGCTCGTTAAAAAACTGATCGCGGCAAAGGATCTCGGCGAGCAGGAGCTCCGCCGCGTGGTCGACATCATCGATTCCCGCATCAATAAGACCGAGGAAAAAAGCGGGGAAGTGGGCCCTTCACGCGGCTATCAAAGGATCTATTCCGACGAACCAATCGATTATGAAAAGCCGCGTCCCTACAGGAACGCCCCGCAGCAAAACAATAACAAGCCCTCATCGGTCGACAGGGCCCTCTCGGCTCCCGCAAAAAGCCCGGACGACCTCTATGTGGATTTTTCGATAGACGGCGCAAGCGACGCCCGGCCTGTCTATAAGGATACCCCCATCCCGAAGGAGGCTCCAGGCGCAGCAAAGCCTTTTTACAGCAGCGAGCGCGCCGCGAACGACCGCATCGAGGAGATGCGCCGCATCGGCAGGAGCTATTTAAGCCGCTCCCTTTCGCCGGCCGAGCTCTTCTATAAGCAGGCCAAGTTCATGGAGGATTTTTACTGCCTGCCGAGCACGGCAAGGATCCCGTGGGACCGCGGCGGCTACGAGTTCAATCTCTATTTCTCGGGCTACCAGAGCATGTCGCGCCATTCCCTCCGCTCGTATTTCGCGTGGCGGAGCAAGCTGCGCGGCGGGAAGCTCGAATATGCGCCGCTCAGCTACGCGATCCTGTACGCCACGGAGCTGATAAACCTCATCGGCGCCGATTCGCCTGTCGACGGCTATGATAAGCTTACGAAGTTCCTTTCGGACTACGGCAGGCTCGATACGCGCCTTGGCAGCTTTGCCGGCAAATGGATCAAGGATTTCGTGATCTGCCACGGGCTCGACAAGTCGCTGCTTCCGGAGCTTAACGAATTCAAAAATCCGGAGCAGGCCGCGCTTTTGCTCGACCCCGGGGGAAGCGACGATTCCGCGCTGTTCGACGCGCTGAACACCTTTTCCCAATACAAGATCGCTAAATCGCGCCTGTATAAGCTCGACCCCGAAGGCTTCACGAAGGTTTGTGCTATGACCTATCGCCGCGCCGTAAAGCAGAGCCGCGAAAAAGCGGCCGCGCAGAAGACGGCGAACAGGGGCCGTAAGCAGCTCTTCGGGCTCGGCGAAGGGGCGCCCAGCCGCGCATTCATCGAAAAGTACATAGGCACGGAGCAAAGGTATCAATACGATATCTTCGGTTCGCTGCTGTACCGCCCCGCGGCGGAGCAGCCGGACCGCGTCTATGAGGTCACGCCGATGATCCGGTACAGACTCAGAAACGGCAGATGGTACGCGGAGCGCCTTATGCAGGCCGCATCCAATAAAGCCGCGCTCGGTTCACTGCTGCGGAACGTCGATTTTCTTATGCGCAGGCGCTGCGGCATCGCTTCAACGCTCAAAAGCGACGGCCTCGAGCGCGGGACCGAAGCGCTCATCAACTCCGTGCTCGACGAGTATCTTAAGGAAAAGGCGGAGGCCGAACGGCAGGAGATAAGGATCGACCTTACCAAGCTCGAAGGCATCCGCGCATCGGCCGCGGAGACCCGGGACCTGCTGCTCGCCGTCCCGGAGGAGGACGAGTTTGAAGAGCTCCCGCCCGAAGAAACGGAGCCGGAACCCGAAGAGCAAATAACCGTCATCGAGCCGATCATTCAGCCGCATGAAAACGAAACGAACGGGATCATCTTTACCGAGGAAGAGCGAACGCTTCTTAATGCCCTGCTCTCGGGCGGCGATTATGAAAACAAGCTCCGGCAGCTCGGCGCGCTCCCGTCGATCGTCGCGGACAGCGTGAACGAAAAGCTGTTCGACCTGCTCTCGGATACCGCGATCATCGACGGCGGGGAAGGGCTCAGCATTATCGAGGACTACCGCGAGGACCTGAAAGGAATACTTGAGAATGGCGAATAGGGTACCCAAGAGAATAGCTTCCGTTATACTGAACGCGCTGAAGGGCGGCGTCGTTCCGCGCATCGGCCTGCCCTATATCACCGTGGGCAGGGAGGCCGAAATAAAGGCCCTGCTTCGCGATGTGGACGTGATTTCCGACGGCGGCGCGAGCTTCCGCTTCATCGTCGGCAAATACGGCAGCGGCAAGAGCTTCCTGCTCCAGACGATACGCGGCTACGTGATGGACCGCAATTTCGTGGTCGTCGATGCGGACCTTTCGCCCGAGCGCAGACTGCAGGGCACGAAGGGGCAGGGACTTGCCACCTATAAGGAGCTCATCAAAAACATGTCCACGAAGACCCGGCCCGAGGGCGGCGCGCTCGAGCTGATCCTCGACCGGTGGATAAACAGCATCCGCACCGAGGTCGCCGCCGAAAAGGGCATGGATCCTTCCGACCCGGGCTTTATCAGGCTCGCCGAGGAAAGGATAATGAGCGTCATCGGCTCGCTCAGCGATATGGTGCACGGCTTCGATTTTTCCCGTCTCATCAGCATCTATTACAGGGCCGCGACCGAGGGCGACCGCGAGGCGAAGGCGGCGGTCATCAAGTGGTTCCGCGGCGAATACTCCACCAAGAGCGAAGCGAAGGCCGAGCTCGGCGTCAACATCATCATTACCGATGACGACTGGTATGAGTACCTCAAGCTCTTCGCGATGTTCCTGCGCCGCGCGGGCTACTCGGGGCTGATGATCCTGATCGACGAGCTTGTCAACGTCTATAAGATCCCCAACCAGATCTCCCGGCAGTATAACTACGAGAAGATACTGACCATGTATAACGACGCGCTCCAGGGCAAGGCGCAGTATCTCGGCGTCATAATGGGCGGCACGCCGCAGTGCGTGGACGATACGCGCCGCGGCCTGTTCAGCTATGAGGCGCTCCGCTCAAGGCTCGAGAGCGGCCGCTTCACCAAGGGCGGCGAGGTGTCGGACCTCCTTTCCCCGGTCATCCGCCTCAGCCCCCTCAGCAATGAGGAAATGCTGATCCTTGTTGAAAAACTGCAGGGCATCCACGCCGATTTCTTCGGCTACGAGCCGGTTTTGACCGAGCAGGACCTCGTCGATTTCATCAAGATAGAGTATTCGCGCATCGGCGCGAGCTCGCAGATAACCCCGCGCGAGGTCATCAGGGATTTCATCGAGCTGCTCAACATCGTCTATCAGGATCCGACGGTGAAGGTCAGGGATCTGCTCGGATCCGGCGGCTTCGATTTTGCCAAGCCCGACGGCGGGAAGAGCGCCGGCGCCGGGTATGAGGAGTTTGAGATCTGATGGATACCTTCGACCGCTTCGCACCCTTCATACGCGATTTCATCTACCGAAACGGCTGGCAGTCGCTCCGGGCGATCCAGGTCGCCGCGGCGGACGTTATCTTCAATACCGACGATAACCTCCTGCTCTCCGCGTCCACGGCTTCGGGCAAGACCGAGGCCGCGTTCTTCCCGATCCTGACCCTCTTCTCCGAGGACCCGCCCAAATCGGTCGGCGCGCTCTATATCGGGCCGCTCAAGGCGCTGATCAACGACCAGTTCCTGCGCCTCAACGACCTTTTGGAGGAGGCGGAGATACCGGTCTGGCATTGGCACGGCGATGTCTCGTCATCCCATAAAAACAAGCTTTTAAAATCCCCGTCGGGCATACTGCAGATAACGCCCGAATCGCTCGAAGCGCTGCTGATGCACAAGCATGCGTATATCCCCAAGCTCTTCTCGGACCTCCGATTCATAATAATCGACGAGGTCCATTCCCTTATGCGGGGCGACAGAGGCGGGCAGACGCTCTGTCTCATCGAGCGCCTTTCGCGCCTTGCGAACGTCTCTCCCCGTCGCATCGGCCTTTCGGCGACGATCGGGGATCTAACGCAGGCGGGCGATTTCCTCTCCGCGGGGACGGGCCGCCGCACCGCGATACCGAGGATCGAGCTAAAGGGCATCCGCTGGCGGCTGTCGATGGAGCATTTCTTCAACCACGGCGAGCAGGCCGGCGCTCAATCGGGCAGCGGGACCGCGCTCGCACCCCTCGATGAAGCAAGCGATTCCGCGCCGGAGAACGCGGATCCCGGCATCGGCTATATCTTCGACCACACGGCCGACCGCAAATGCCTCGTCTTCTGCAATTCGCGCGAGGAGTGCGAGGCCGTGACGACGACGCTGCGCAGCTACGCCGAGTATAAGCACGAGCCCGACCGCTTCCTCATCCATCACGGCAACCTTTCCGCGTCGTTCCGCGAAACGGCGGAGGACGCGATGAAGGACGATGAAAGAATGATGACCACGGTCACGACCGCGACTCTCGAGCTCGGCATCGACATCGGCCGCCTCGAGCGCGCGTTCCAGATCGACGCGCCGTTCACCGTTTCCTCGTTCCTACAGCGCATGGGCCGCACGGGGCGCCGCGGCATGCCGCCGGAGATGTGGTTCGTGATCCGCGAGGAGCCCGCCGAGCCGCGCTCCACCATGCCCGAAACGATCCCCTGGATGCTGATCCAGGCGATAGCGCTCGTTCAGCTCTACCTCGAGGAGCGCTACGTCGAACCGCCGAAGCTCGACCGCCTGCCGTACAGCCTTCTTTACCATCAAACGATGTGCACCCTCGCTTCGTCGGGCGAGCTCACCCCTGCGCAGCTTGCGTCCCGCGTGCTGTCGCTGAGCTGTTTTAATAGGATCAGCCTCGACGATTACCGCACGCTGCTGAGGCATCTCATCGAAAGCGACCATATCGAGCGCACCGAGAGCGGCGGCCTCATCGTGGGCCTCGCGGGCGAAAGGCAGGTCAATTCCTTCCGCTTCTACGCGGTGTTCCAGGAGAACGTCGAATACACGGTCAGGAGCGAGTCCGAGGAGCTCGGCACCGTCGTCATGCCCCCGCCGGCCGGCGAGAGGCTCGCGATCGCGGGCCACGTCTGGCTCGTGGAGGAGGTCGACCATAAGCGCCGCCTCGTCTACTGCACTCAGATAAAGGGTAAGGTTCCGGCGTATTTCGGCGACTGCCCGGGCGATATCAACACAAGGGTGCTCGAAAGGATGCAGCTCGTCCTCTCCGAAACGAAGGGCTACCCCTACCTTATGAAGAATGCCGAGGCGAGGCTCCTTGAAGCCCGCCGCACCGCGCTGAACGCCGGCATTCAGGATCAGCCCCTGATCTGCCTCGGAGGCGACACCTACTGCCTCTTCCCGTGGCTCGGCTCCTACGCCTTCCTCGCGCTTGAGCGCTTCCTCAAGCTGCGCTGCGCAAAACAGCTCGGCCTCAAGGGGCTCGACAGCTCCCGCCCGTATTTCATCAATTTCCGCATGACGGCGAGCCGCGAAGAGTTCTTCAGGGTCCTGACCGAGCAGGCGGAGGCCGAGCTCGACCCCATGGAGCTCGTCTATCCGGGCGAGGTGCCGGTCTTCGAGAAATACGATGAGTTCATTCCCGTCGAGCTCGTCCGCAAGGGCTTTGCCGAGGGCATACTCGGTATTGACGAGATGAAAAAACGCATCCGTGGATGGACACGCTTCGTGAATTGATATGAGTTTTATAAGAAAAGCGGTTTCAAACGACATAACCCGCATGGCCGAGATCGAGGTCTTCGATTACCGCCTGTATTTCTACCCGATCTTCAAAACGGACGCCTACTTCTTTTCCGAGCTCTCGGTCCTGGCGCTGACCGAGGATTACCTCTCGAACCCGGAGCTTGTCGAAAACAGCCTCGTCTATGACGAAGGCATTATAAAGGGATTTATCAGGGTAAACGGCCGGGAGGTCGAAAAGCTGTTCGTCGAGCCCGCGTTCCGGGGTCGGGGCATAGGCGGCGCTCTGCTTGACGCCGCAGTCGAGGCGACTGGCGCCGACCGCCTGCTCGTGCTCGAAAAGAACGACAGCGCGATCCGCTTCTATGAACGGCACGGCTTCCGTCAAACGGACGAGCGCCAAAGGGTGGACGACACCGAAGAGTTCTTCATGATCATGCGGCGCTGACCGCCCCCAAAAACGAAACAGGTCCCGAGGCTTATCCGCCCCGGGGCCTTTTGTTGCCTAAAGCCTTATTGTCCGAAGATATCCGCAAGGATCGCGGCCGCGCTCATGCCGGCATAGCCGTCGGGATCAGTAAGCCCGTTTGAGCCGATATGCCAGCGGAAGACGCCGGTCGTGCCGGTGCGCTCAAAGCCCACGTACTCCGAATAGCTCTTGAGCGAGACGGGGTAGCGCGCGTTCCATTCGGGGAAATACTTCTGCTGATAATAACTCGCGAGCCTGTATGCCTCGCAGTTCCGGCTGTTGTTCGGGTCGAGCGCGCTCAGCTGCACGCCGCCGCCCTTTCTTCCGGTCACGCTGTTCGTGGGCGAGGAATGCAGTATCACTATGCTGCCGTCGCCGCAGCGGCCGAGGCAGATCCACACGTGCCCGTTCATGCTCACGATATCGCCGGGCCGCAGCCGCCCCTCGCCGAGCTCGTACATTGCCGTGCTGAAGCTGCCGTAGCCCTTTTCCGCCAGCGTCTTCGCAAAGCGGCTCGATTTGATGACGTAGCCGGGCCGACCGTTCGTGCTCTCAAGGGTGTTGTAGAGCGCCCAGCCGAGGTAGCCGGAGCAGTCGAGGCCGGCGTAATAGTATTCGTTCCAGTGTCCGAAGGGATAATAGCTCGATTCGGGATGCTCGCTGTCCTTATAG
>JAEEKE010000063.1 GCA_016282255.1 Bacillota bacterium | reverse complement strand
CCGGTCGCTTCGAGGATGTTCTGAGCGGTTTTACGGCCGATACCGTAGATGTAGGTCAGGCCGATCTCAACTCTTTTTTCCCTGGGCAGGTCTACGCCGCTAATACGCGCCATAAAGAATGATTACCTCCGATAATTTTTGTTTGAGTTTTTGGTGGTAACTGCCGGTTCCCGATCTCAACTGAAGCCGGAGAAGCTCCGTCTTCTCAGTCGTACGGCTCTTTTTTCCGTCCGGCTTGGCAATTGAGATTGGGCAGCCGCACCGACAGGATGCTGTGACGGTTTGCCTTGAGGTGATAAGGCAAGCTCGATCTGCTGTGCTGCCTGAATCGGCTTCGGGCGGGTTATTCCCTCCGCGCGTTCATGCCTTTTTTTCTTGGCCCGGGCTCTCGCCCGCAGCCCCCGGGGCAACTCAACTCCCGGGTCCGGGTCTTAGGCTCGCCCGTCGAGCGTTCACAGGGCACGGGGCCCTTTGGGGGGATGGGTCAGCCGGCAAAGAGCGTTTTTTGCTCTCAGCCCTGCTTCTGCTTGTGGCGGGGATTGTCGCAGATGATCATGACGCGGCCCTTGCGGCGGATGATCTTGCACTTCTCGCACATCGGTTTTACTGAAGGTCTTACTTTCATTGTGGGTTCCTCCTGTAAGTATTTGTCAGCGACCTTTGCTGATAGTTTCGCCTTTCGTGACGGAGCCTTGGGTTCGGGGCGCCGGAGCGCCCTGACGCCCGTTAACTCTTGGCACGCCAGGTGATGCGGCCCCTCGTCAGGTCATAGGGTGAAAGCTCGACGGTGACCTTGTCGCCCGTGAGGACACGGATGAAGTTCATCCGGAGCTTACCCGAAATGGTAGCGAGAACCTTGTGACCGTTCTCAAGCGTTACTTCGAACATCGCATTGGGATACGAATCCGTTACAACGCCCTGGACTTCGATAACATCCTGTTTAGACACGCTATTCCTCCTTGCCTGTGTTTTTTTGCTCCTCCGCCCCGCCTTCATATCCGGCGAGGAAGAGGGCTATATACTTGCGGAGCTCGGCATTCTGTATCGGGCTTCGGCTTTTCAGCCTCTCGGCCAGCTCGTCCCGCCCCTCGGGCCGTTCCTCAAGAACGGTCACGTGGCGGAGCTTCTTGACCTTCGGCTTTTCGAGCCTGCGCAGCTTGCCGTCCGCCAAAAGCACCGTTGCTTTCCCCTGCCTTCCGGCCGCCCCGTCCTCCGGGACGCCCACGACGACGAGGATCTCTCCCCTGTCGTGACCGGCCATGGACCTTACCAGACTGCCGATCAGCCGGCTCGGATCGGGCTTTTCGGTCTCCCTCCCCCGCCGTTTCGCGGCCTTCGCAGGATATATTTTCTCATCCTGCGATCCACGCGGCGTTTCGGACTCGGGACCCGTGCGCGCGCCGATGGGTCGGTCGGCGCCCGCTTCGCCGTTTCCGGCGGAATTACGGTGTTTTTGACTTTCCGTGCGCATTTTCTGCCTTCTTTCAGATTGCAGGTCGCAACTTAACCAGTGTATCACATTATTTCGGGTTTGTCAATACCTGCGGACCGTCTTTTGTGATAAAAATTGTATTTTCGTAGTGAGCCGCGGGCATGCCGTCGCTCGTGACGCAGGTCCAGCCGTCGTCGAGGAAGCTGACATAGCGTTTGCCGAGCGTTATCATGGGCTCGACGGCGATCGCCATGCCGGGCACGAGCCTTGCGCCCCTGCCCATGCGGATGTTGACGAAGTTCGGGACCTCGGGCGCTTCGTGCATCTCTGCGCCGATCCCGTGGCCGACGAGCTCCCTTACCACGCCGTAGCCGTGGGCCTCCGCATGCTGCTGGATCGCCCGCGAGATATCGACGATGTGGTTGCCGGGCTGCGCCTGCTCAAAGCCCTTCCAGAAGCACTCCTCGGTGACCTTAACGAGCTCCTTCACCGCTTCGCCGACTTCGCCGACGAGGAAGGTCCTCGCCGCGTCGCCCTGAAAGCCGTCCACGATCGCGCCGCAGTCCACGCTGATGATATCGCCCTCGTGAAGGCGGACCTTCTTGGAGGGGATGCCGTGCACGACCTGCTCGTTGACCGAGGTGCAGATGCTGGCGGGGAAACCGCTGTAATTGAGGAACGAGGGCACGCCGCCGTTCTTGCGGATGAACGCCTCGGCCGCCTCGTCGAGCTCCTTGGTGGTGACGCCGGGCTTGACGAGCGAGCCGACGTAATTGAGCGTCCGGCCGGTGAGCTCGCCCGCTCTGCACATGGCGAGGTAGCCGCTCTCGGACTTGATGGTTATTCTTTCTCCCATTTTTCCTTTATGTACCTTAGAAAACGATTTTCCTTAAAGCAGGCACGAATCGATGTATTCGAAGATCTCCTCGGAGACCTCGGGGATCGTTCGCTCGCCGTCGATCGGAACGAGCAGGCCGCGCTCCGCGTAGCAGCGGATCAGCGGTTCGGTGCTCTCGTGATAGACCTCGAGCCTGTGGCGCATGCGCTCCTCGGTATCGTCGGCGCGGCGGATCAGCTCGGCCCCGCATTTTTCGCAGAGCTCGGGGCTGCCGGGCTCGACGCTCTGGGTATGCCCGCAGACCGGGCAGACGCGGCGCTTCGCGACGCGGGCGATGATGATCTCGCTGTCGACCTCGATATCGATGACGGCGTCGATCTCGGTCAGCTCCGAAAGGGCCTCGACCTGAGCGAGCGTCCTCGGATAGCCGTCGAGCAGGAAGCCGTTTATGCAATCCTCCTGCTTGATCCGGTTCGCGATCATCGCGTTGATGATGTCGTCCGGAACGAGGTTGCCCTCGTCGATCAGCGTCTTTGCGGCGATGCCGAGGGGAGTGTTATTGGCGATCTCGGCGCGCAGCATGTCCCCGGTGGAGATATGCGCGAGCGCGTACCTTTCGGCGATGCTCTCCGCCTGGGTGCCCTTGCCGGCGGCCGGCGGTCCCAACAGTATCAGCTTCATGTGTTTTGGTCTCCTTTCGGTGCTTTGTTTGTTAACGGTGCACGGCTCGGCGGCCGTGCCGCATATAATAACGGGCGAAGCGGCGTTTCGGTTTGATTTTTGCTTATATTTCAAGCTGTTTCCGGGGATCTTCCGCGGTTTTGCGACGGCCTTGTCCCTTAAAAAATGCGCCTGCCTTTATAGACTGCTTAAGCCCCGCCCCCGTTTTCGGGGCAAAACTGCCCTGAAAAGCGGGTGCGAGGCTCGTATGCTGTTGTTCCGATCAGCTGAGGAAGCCCTTGTAGGTCCTGGCGAGCATCAGCGAATCGAGCTGATCCGCGATCTCGATGGAGACGCTGATCATGATCAGGATGCTGGTGGGACCGAAGGCGCTCAGCGCGCGGATGTTCAGTACCTTGAGCAGTACGGTGGGGACGATAGCGACTGCCATCAGGAAGAGGGCGCCGAACATGGTCAGGCGGCTGCTCTTCTGCTTGAGATAATCGCTGGTCGGGCGGCCCGGACGGATGCCGGGGATGAAGCCGCCGTTCTGCTGCAGGTTCTTGCTGATCTCAACGGGGTTGAACGTGATGGAGGAATAGAAGTACGCGAAGCCCACGATGAGCAGAGCATAGATCACGTAGTAGATCACCAGGCCGATGGGCTTGGAGCTCTGCGCGCTCATGTAATTGGAAACGAACCTGTAGAAGCCGCCGTTGGGCCAGAACTGGCCGATCATCGCGGGGACCTGAAGGATGGTCATCGCGAAGATGAGCGGCATAACGCCGTTTGCATTAGCCTTGAGGGGGATGTGCGTGGACTGGCCGCCGTAGAGCTTCCTGCCCACGACGCGCTTTGCGTACTGGACGGGAATGCGGCGGACCGCCTTCTCGACCATCACGATGCCGACCGTCATGATGAGCACGACAAGGATGACTACGATGCCGTACCACCACTTGTACGCGGCCTCACCGGTGGTGGGGGGAGCGATGCGGAAGGTACCGTTGATGAGGTTGATGACGACCTGGGGCACGGAGGAAACGATCGATGCGAAGATCAGCATCGAAACGCCGTTGCCGATACCCTTCTCGGTGATCCTCTCGCCCATCCACATCAGGAACGCGGTGCCTGCGGTGCAGCAGATGCCGGTGATGATGTAGGGCATGAGGTTATTCATGAAGGTACCGAAGCCGCCGGTGCCGAAGAGCGTGAAGTCCCTGAGCAGGTTCGCGCCCATGCTCTGCAGACCGACCACGATGGATACGGACTGAACGAGCGCAAGGGCGACGCCCAGGATGCGGGTGATCTTCTCGACCTTCTTCTGACCGTCCTCCTCCTTGCTGAGCTTCTCGAGCGCGGGGATCGCGATCGTGAGAAGCTGCATGATAATGGACGCGGTGATGTAGGGCGAGATACCCATTGCAAAGATCGAGAACTGGTTCAGCGAACCGCCGGAGAAGAGGTTCAGGAAGCTCAGGAAGTCGTACTGAGAGATCATGCTTCCGAGCTTGGAACCGTCGACGCTGGGCACGGGGATGAAGGAACCGAGACGATAGACCACGATCAGAATGAGCGTGTAGATCATCTTCGCACGGATGTCCTTGATCTTCCATGCATTGATGAAGGTCTTGATCATTCGGCCACCTCGACAGTTCCGCCCGCCTTAGCGATAGCTTCACGGGCTGATTCGGATACCTTCGCCGCCTTTACGGTCAGGCGCTGTGTAAGCTCGCCGCGGCCCAGAACCTTGAGGCCGTCCTTTTCGATCTTGCTGATGACGCCGGTCTCCTTGAGGAGCTCAGCGGTGACTACCGTATCGTTCTCGAAGCGGTTGAGGTCCGAGACGTTGATGACGGAGTAAACTTTCATGAAGTTGTTGTGGAAGCCCCTCTTGGGGAGACGACGCGGCAGAGGCATCTGACCGCCTTCGAAGCCGTTCTTCTTGCTTCCGCTGCGAGCCTTCTGACCCTTGTGACCGTAACCGGCGGTCTTGCCGATGCCGGAACCGGAGCCGCGGCCCACACGCTTCTTTGCACTTGTCGAACCCTCAGCGGGCTTTAACTCATGTAGATTCATGCGGTACCTCCTTATTCGTCCACTTCTTCCACCTTGACAAGGTGCTTTACTTTGAAAAGCATGCCGCGGGTGCATGCGTTATCGGGCTTAAGGACGGTGCTGCCGGTCTTGTGAAGGCCGAGGGCCTTGACGGTCGCCTGCTGGTCCTTGAGAGCGCCGATGGTGCTCTTAACGAGAGTAACTTTAAGCTGTGCCATTGTTATGTCCTCCCTCAGTTAAGGATCTCTTCCACGGTCTTGCCGCGCAGGCGAGCGATCTGCTCTGCGGTGCGGAGCTGGGAAAGACCGTCGATGGTGGCCTTAACGCAGTTTGCGGGGTTGTTGGAGCCGTAGCTCTTGGTACGGATGTCCTTGATGCCAACGGACTCGAGCACGCTGCGGACGGGGCCGCCGGCGATAACGCCGGTACCGGG
>JAEEKE010000062.1 GCA_016282255.1 Bacillota bacterium | reverse complement strand
TCATACGGGAAGCTCGCCACGGGGCTTGAAAGCTCGTAACGCACGTTCCCCGGCTCCTCGATTAGCTCGGCTTCGGCATAAGCGACGAGCGCTCCGCCGTCAAGGCCGAAGTAAACTCCGCTTCCGTTAGGCGTCAGCGGAATATCCTCGACGCTCTCGCCCCTGATCATCGCGTGCGTCGCGGAGAGCAGGGCGGCGTGCTCGCTCGAAAAATGCACCGTAACGACGGCGGGGTCGGTCGGAGGGACGGTCTCTGTAATGTCCTGAGTCGGGCGAACGGTCTCAAAGGGAGCAGGGCTGACCTGCTGGGTGGGTTCAGGCGTAGGCACAAGCACATAATGGTTATCGTCCGGCTGTTTCGCGAAATGCGCTATCGCGAAAACGCCTATCCCGAGGATGAGCGCGGCCGCGGCAAGGGAGATCCAGCGGGCGGCGCTCATGCCTCCCTTTTTTCTCGATTCGCTCTTTAAAAGCGTATCGTCGTCTATCGCATCAAAGCTTTTATAAAGATCATTTGCGTTCATCGATAAAACCTTCTTTCATCAGATATTCCCGAAGCTTTTTTCTTGCCCTCGAAAGCGCGCTCATCACGCCGGAGCCGGAGATGCCGTACCTTTTAGCTATCGACTGTATCGACTCGGTATAGAAGCATCGCCTGACGAGCACGTCCCTTTCGCGCTCCGGCAGGGTCTTCACGAACGCCGCGACCGACTTCCTCAGCTCGTTGAGCTCGGCTTCCGTCGCCGCGTCCCCATCTCCGATGCATTCCGAAAGCTCGTCCAGCACGAGCGCAGCCTGACCGCCCCCTCTTTTCAGCGCCGTACGCTCGGTATAGCGCGTGAAAGCAATCGAGCGCGTGATCCTTGCCAGAAAGAGCTTCAGCACGTTCGGCCGCGTCGGAGGCATTGCGTTCCAGGCTTTGAACCAAGTCGAGTTCACGCATTCCTCCGAATCGTCCCTGTTGTCAAGGATGTTGTTCGCTACCGAGAAACAGTAGGCGCCGTATTTCAGGCTCGTTTCCGATATCGCGGTCTCATCCCTTGAAAAGTACAGCTCGATTATTCTCTCGTCCGTCATAGTTTCCTCCGTTCTGTCCCGGGTGAAGGTCCCTTCACCCTATAGGACGGAAAAAAGCGGAAAACCTTGCATCGGTTTATGAAAAAAGTGTTTTATCCTTGTTTGACCTTATATGAAACGGCTTTCCCGCAGCGCGCCCGCCCTAGAAAGCCGTTTTTGTTTCGATATCGGGCGGCGGGCGAAAAGCGCTTTGAAGCCGGCGCTCCGCGACCGCCGCTCCTATCCTCAGTAATCGAACTCGTGCCCGCCCACGCTGATCTTCATCCTCGGCGTCTCGCCGGGCCAGGGCTTGCGGATCTCTATCAGGTTCAGCACCGTATAGCCCCTTGAGGCGAGGAACGCGATAACGCCGTCGTTATTCGGGTGGATGTAGTTGAAGACCGTCTCCTCGCCGTAGGAGCGGGCGATGGCCTCGGCCTCGTCGAACAGCTTTGACGCCGCGCCGCGCCGCCTGAACTCGGGCAGCACGTAGAGCTGCTCCACCCACACGAGCTCGTCCTCGATGCGGCAGACGATGTAGCCGACGAAGCGGCCGTCATCCTCCGCGGCAAAGATCGGATACCCCTTATTAAAGAGCCATTGAAGCTCCTCGAGGGCGGCGGCTTCATCGGGTCCGCCCGCCTCTCCGCGGTAGGAATCAAGCGCCGTGCGGAAAAGCGCGAGCAGCGGTGCGAGCCGCATGAGCTCATTTTCGGTTATCCTTTTTATCTCCATATCATTTCTCCGAAACGTTTTCCTTCTGTGTGTAGCGGCATTTGGGGTAGTTCGGGCAGGCGTAGAATTCGCCGTACTTGCCCTTTCTCGGCACGAGCGGGACCCTGCAGCGGGGGCAGAGCCCGTTCTGCTTCAGCGTTTCAACGCTTTTTTTCAGCTCGCGCACGGCCTCCTTATGCTTGATCCGCTCATCCTTGCCCGTATGCTGATGCGCGAGGATATAGTCATAGATCGCCCGCTTCTTCGCGTCGTCGAGCACGGCGGGCTTGTCCTTTGCGATCAGCTGCAGCACCTTCTTCATCGAGGGCAGCGAATTGCAGACGCCGTTCTCGATAACGCCGGGCGGATTGATATTCGATATCCTGAAGCTGCTGCAGATCATCGTCACGACCGAGAACATGGGGATGTCCCCGAAATCGGCAAGCAGTTTTTTAAGCGAGCGGATATGCCCCTCGTTCTGCATCAGCGGGCTGTAGATATCGTATTCCTTCCCGCCGCGGTAGTAGTACCAGGTCGACCGCGTACCGTCGCCGTAGACCTTCGCGCCCTTATAGAGCTTTACCTCCACGACGTACAGGCCCTTCGCGCCGATCAGGATCATATCTATCTGCGAGGTCTGGCCGTTCCCGCCGTCGATGAGCACGTCCTTTAAAACGAGCGCGTCGATGAAGCGCCTGGCGTAGCTCGCTGCGAAGTACTCGCCGAAGCTGCCGCGGCGCTCGTTTGCCGACGGTATCTTTTTCAGGATCTCTATAAAGCTCATCTTAGGCCGGGACCTGCGTTATCTGTATTCCACGGTGCCCTTGCGCTCGCCGCGGTCCTTGACGGTCGGGCCGGGGTAGCCGAAGAACGACGCGGCGTAAACCCTGTACCCATCGGGGATCAGCTCCTTCTTGAGCTCCGGCGCGTGATCGAACAGCTCGCGGACGGTCGCGTGGTCCCAGCCGCACATGATGCCGAGCGAGGCGGCTGTCGAACACCTTGTAGCTGCGGCGCGCGAGTATGCTTTGCATTGTTTCGTTGATGATCATATTTGCCTCCTTTTATTCTGAATGATAATTAATGTAACTGAGAGCGGACGCATGTGCGGAACGAAGGTCCCGCTTCTCCGTTCCCCGGTAATGAAGCTTTTGCTTTCTGCGAGCTTTTTCGCACAAAAGCGAAGGGTTATCCGGCGCCTTCGGCGCAGCCCTTTCCATCGCGGCTTGCAGCCCGCGGTTCCGCGCCTATCGCGGCGCGGCGCGTTGACTCGCTGCGGCTCGCTAAGCTCGCGGTGACGGTCAGCGTTACACGCTGCCCATCACCATATGAACGGCAGCAGCCTGTACTTGACCCGGGTCTCGTATTCCCTGTAGCCCTCGAGCTCCGCTTCAAGCACCTTTTCCTCGTTTTTGATGCGCTTGACGATCAGCGGGATGTAGAGCAGCAGTATCAGGAACGAGATCGGCGAGCCGAGCACCAGCCCCATCGCGGGGAAAAGGAAGAGCGTGGCGAGGTACATCGGGTGCCGCACGACGCCGTAGAGCCCGGTCGAGATGACCTTCTGCCCCTCGCTGACCCCGATGGTCCTCGCAAGATAGGTGTTTTCGCGCAGGACCTCGGCATACATCAGGTATGCCAGAAGAAACACGGCCGCCGCAAGAAACACGATCCAGTTCGGGAGCTCGATCCATTTGAAGCGGAAGTTCAGCCCCGCGAGCACGAACGCCGCAAGGAACATCAGTGCGGAGAGTGCGATCACGGTCCTCTGCTCGCCCTCGGTCTCCTTCGCGTTGAGCCGCTTCTCGAGCAGGGAGGGGTCGAGCAGCATCATCACTATGCCCGCGATGAACATCGGTATGAACAGCAGGCCGAGGAAGAGCCACGCGTTCGGCCAGCGCAGCGTTCCCGCCGAAAGGAACAGTATCGCCGCCACGATGACGAACCCGATCAAAAACTTTGCTATCGCCTTGAAAAACAGTCCCTTGGTCATAATTGTTTTTTGATCCTTCGTTTGTTTTTGCGCCGCCCGCGCATAAGAAAACCCGCCCGGCGCGGGCAGGGCGGGGGGAGGGTCACACGGAAAAGTCGCGGAAGCTCTCGGGGGTAAGCTCATAGTCTACGGACGACTGCCATATGCCGACCTGGTCCTTCCACGCGTTCTCGTTGACGCGCAGCTTTCTAAACCCGAGCAGCTCGTAGACGTGCTGCGCACGGGTGTTGTTTTTGTTCGTGTCGAGGATGATCTTTCCGTACCCGCGGCCGAACAGCTCCTTTATCAGCATGCTCAGCAGCACGCGGCCGAGCCCGCGCTCCCGGTATTCCTTTTCGCAGAGCTTGATGCCGATCTCGGCGGTCCCACCGCCAAGGTTCCTATAGCTCGCTTCGCCGACAGCGGATCCCGCGCATTCTATGATAAGCCTGCGCCGAGTTTCGTCGGTGTCGTCCGAGATATCCTCGGCGATCCTTTCGGCGGTGGTGCCCAGGCCCAGCGGGAAGCCCGCGTGCGCCATGACCTCGCCGTCGTTCCACCAGGCGGCAAGCTGCGCAGCGTCCCCCGCGCCGGCGTCCCTAATTGTCAGCTCCTTATAATCTATCCTCATTTCAGATTCGCCTGTGCCGGCAAGGCACGGATTATTTCTCCTCGCGTCTGTTCCCGGTGATCGGGTCGACGTTCTCATGCTTCTTCAAAAACTCCTGATACTCCTCGGTAAAGCGGGTGTCGGGCGGTACGATCTCGGAGGTGTCGACGCCGAGGGGCTTAACAAGCGGCACCTCGTGGAGCTCGCGGTCGAGCTCGGGCCTCACTTCGCCACCGGTCTCCTGCCATGCGTTCCTGACCGTCTCGGCCTCGGGCACGGTTTCGGGTTCCGGTATCGGCTCCGGTATGGGCTCGGGCTCCGGTATGGGCTCCGGCACGGTCTGCGCGGCCAGCTTTTGAAGCCTCTTTGCTTCGCGCTTTTCCTTTCTCGCTCTGAACCAATCCTTCAGTTTCATTGCTCTCTCCTCCTGATGCGGTGTTGATGCGCTTAGGCGCATACCTATACATATATATTTTACCATATCCCGCCCCGGATTTCAATCTCAAGGGGTAAAAAGAAAACCGCTTTCGGCGTGAAAACGGTTTTCGGGAGGCGTTATTTGTTCTTTTCAAGCTCGGCGAACTTCGCCTGCATGGTTGGGTTGCCCCTTGTGAGCTTCTTTATGCTCAGGTCCTGCGCCTTGTCGTTGGCGAGACGAAGCTGCCTTTCCGACCCGAGCAGCTCCTCCTTGACCTTCTGCAGATGGTCGATGGTCTTGTCGATCTCGTCGATCGCCTTCTCGAAATGATCCTTGGCGATGCGGTAATTGGTGCTGAACTTGCCCTGAAAATCGATAAGGCTGTTCTCAAAATTCGTCACGTCGATGTTCTGATTGCGCACCTTGGCGAGCTCCTGCTTATAGGCAAGCGAATTGAGCGCGGCGTTGCGCAGGATCGTGATCAGCGGAATGAAGAACTGCGGCCTTATAACGTACATCTTTTCGTAGCGGTGGGAAACGTCCACGATGCCGCCGTTATACAGCTCGCTGTCGGCCTCGAGCAGCGAAACGAGCACCGCGTATTCGCATTTCTTCTCCCGGCGGTCCCTGTCGAGCTCCTTGAAGAAATCCTCGTTCTTATGCTTTGTCGCGGTCTCGTCCATCTCGTTCTTCATCTCGAACATGATGGAGATGAACTCGGTCCCGTCGGGCGCGGCCTCGCGGTAGATGAAGTCGCCCTTGCTGCCGCTGCGCGCGTCGTTGTCCTTCTCGAAATAGGCGTTGCGGAACGCGGTCGGCCGCAGGCGGTTGAACTCGGTCTCGCAGTGCTGCTCAAGGCTTTCGCCGACCATCTTGGTGGACTGGCGGGCCTTGAAATCCTTGTAGTAGGCGATCTCCTCGTCCTTGCGGCGGAGCTCGGCGGAATGCGCCTCCCTCAGAGTCTTCTCATTGAGCTGGCGCTTGCTCTTCTCCAGCTCGAGCTCGCTCTGGAGCTCGAGGATGCGCTTTTCGCTGCCCTGAACGGCCTCCTTCACCGCGCTCTCGACGCGGGAACGGCCGAGCTCGAGCTGGCCTTTCAGCTTCGAGATCTCGCCGTCCTTTTCCGAGAGCTTAAGGTCCCTCGCGGCGAGGGCAAGCTGCAGCTCCCCCTTCGTGCGGTCCTTCACCGTTTCAAGCTCGCCGATCAGCTCCGCAATGCGCCGGTCCTTCCTCGCCTCGGCCTTGGTCACGGCCAGCTCCACCGCGCTCTCCTTTTCGGCCCGGAACTCCTCCTCACGGCGCGAAAGCTCCTTTTCGAACTCCCTGTCGTGCACCTGCTTGAGTATTGCGGCATAGCCCGAATCATCCACCGAAAAAACCTTCCCGCAATTGGGGCATTTGATCTCCTGCATTTCGTTTCCCTCCCGTTTTATCGCTTATTCTACCTCATAGCATTCGTATTCGTGCCCGAACTCATAGCCGAGCTTTTCTGCAAGGCGCACCGAAGCCCTGTTCGCCGCGTCCCAGCTCGGGTACAGCCCGTCGTCAAGGCAGGAAAGGATAAGCTTCGCGCCCGCGGCGGACGCAAAGCCCCTTTGCCTCTCCTCCTCGAGCGTGTCGATCTCTATCTCGATGCCGCCCCGGTAGACGGTGTAGGACGAAGCGACCGAGACGGCCTTTCCGTCCTTTGTGACCGCATAGCCGCGGCCGAGCGCAAAATAGCGCTCCTTCGAGCCGAAATGCTTCACGCAGTCGATGAAGAGCTCGTTTTCAAGGCATTGATCGTAGAGCCCGCCGTCGATCCTATTCAGCTCATACCCCTCGGGGATCGCCGCGGCGATGGCCTCGAGCCTCTCCCGGTCGAACCTCGTATCCTTCCTTATCGAAAATCGGGTCTCCTTTTCCGCATCGGGGAAGCGCTCGCGTATCAGCTCCGCCCAGCCCTCGCCGAGCGGCACCATTATAACGAAGCCCTCGGGCTTGGCCGACACGAGCTCGGCGTCGGGCTCGCCCGCATAGAAGGCGAAATCGCCGAGGTACGCCATCGCGGAGCGCGGATGCTCAAGGTCGGTCACGAAGATGCTGCCCATGACCCTTTGGAGGCAGGAGAGGACGAGCGTATCCTCCGTGCCCTCGAAAAGCCTTTCGGCTTTTTCTGTATCTTCAAGCTTGAATATCATTCTCTTTATCCGTCCTTAAAAAGCGAAGTTCCCCGCCCGCGTTTCAAGCGTAGTTGACGTGGGAATTGCCGGTCACGATCATGATTATAATGAACATGACCGTCGAGGCGGCCGTGCTGACGAGCTGCACGATCCTGATCGCCCTGCTCTTGAGCCCGAACAGCACCAGTATGCTCGTTACGACGCTGACGACGGCAAAGGCGATCTCAAGATACAGAAGCGCCGACTGGCCGGAGATGTTCAGCCGGGTGATCGGGCTGCGCTTCCATTCGCGGACGCCGCCGTTCGGCATCGGCGCCCGGTCGGTATAGAGGTCCAGGTTCAGCACCACGCCGTACGCGGCGTTGACGATCAGTGAGATCATGCTCAGCAGCATCTTCATTCCTCCTTAATGCTTGAAACGTATTCGGCGAGCGCAAGGGCGATGTCGAAATGGCCGGCGTCGTGCTGCGTATGCCTTATTTGCCCCTTCTCCTTGCGGGCCGTCCATTCGGGCGCGTCCAAAAGGTCCCCGCCGGTGAAGAACATATAGACCTCAAGGCCGCGGAAATCGCAGAGCGCCTGCACGGCCGAGGCCTCCATATCGACCGAGATGCAGCCGTCCGCCCGGCGCTTTTTGAAATTGTTCTCGGTCTCGCGGTAGAAGGCGTCCGTCGTCCAGGCCCTGCCGCGCACGTACGGCAGCCCGCTTTTCTCCATAAACGCCGCCACAGTCCCGGCATTTTTGATCGTGATGTAATCCGAGGCCGGAGCGTAGTGATATGAGGTCCCCTCGTCCCTGTACGCCTCGGTCGGGACCATGACCTTTCCGCGCGCGATCTCCTTATCGAGGCAGCCCGCGCCGCCGAAATGGATCAGCTTGTTCGTATCCAGCACCGTGAAGGCCTCCTCGACGGTGCCGACGCAGGCCGGCGCGCCGACCCAGGTGCGGAAGAAGCCGAAGCGCTTTCCGTTGTGCTCCAGGATGTAGACGGGGCTCACGCCGTGGGCGATCTTGAGCTCCGCGACCTTCTCGCAAATATAGTTTTCGGTGACGAATTTCTCTATCACGTGCGAAAAGGTCATGATCACGGCCTCGCACTTTGCAGCGTCGTCCCGCTTCTTAAGATTGATCTTGGCGGGCGATCTGTCGTCGAATGAATCGGTTATCACAGCTTTACTGTTCCTCCCTGTCGAACCTCAATGTTTTGCTCATCCCGTCCCTGCCGCAGACGGTATTGGGGAAGCTGCGTTTTGCATTATCGATGAACGCCTCCGGCTCCCCGATCATCTGGGAAAAATGCGCGAGCCACAGCTCCTTTACGCCCGCCATCGCGGCCGTCTCCGCGGCCTGGGCGAAGTTCATATGCCCGTGGCTTTCTGCGAGCTCGGCCTGTTCGTCTTCGGCGTACGTCGCGTCGAGTATCGCAAGGTCCGCGTCCTCCGCAGCGGCGGTCAGCGCGCCGCACCGGGCGGTATCACCCGAAAACACGAATTTAAGGCCCTTTCGCGGCGCGCCGAGCACCTGCTCGGGCAGCACGGTCCTACCGTCGAAAGTGACGCCATGCCCCTTCTGCAGCGGGCCCCAAAGCGCCTTGGGTACGCCGAGCGCCGCGGCCCTTTCGGGCAGGAATTTGCCCGCGCGGTCCAGCGTAAAGCAGTAGCCCCGGCTCGGGGTCCTGTGCTCGGTGGGGAAGGCGCAGAGCCGCGCCTCCTCCGGCCAGCCGTCCATAAGGTCCGCCATCCTCGCCCCGCCCTCCGGCAGCCCGATAAGACGGATGTCGTACGGGGTCCATCCGGCAAGCTCAAGGATCGGCGCGAGCGCTTCCTCCAGCCCTTCCGGCCCGGTGATGAAAAGCGGATCGGTCCGCCCCAGGCTGCACATGGTCTGCATCAGCCCGGGCAGGCCGAAGATATGGTCCCCGTGATAATGCGTCAGCGCGATAAGGTCCGTCTTCATCAGGCTGACGCCCGCGCGCCTGGCCGCCGTCTGCGTGCCCTCGCCGCAGTCGAACAGCACCGACCGCCCGCCGCAGCTTAAAAGCGCCGCGGTCAGCGCGCGCCCGGGCAGCGGCAGCAGCGCGGAAGTGCCGATAAGCGTTATCTCGATCAATGGGGTCCACCTCTTCCGTTACCTGTTTATTGAAGGATACTCCGTTATTCCTCGTCTTCGTCCTCCACGTCGCCGAGCATGTCCTCGGCCGCGCCGTAGCCCGCGTTCGCGGAGCGCGTCAGCCAGCGGAGGGCCTCGTCCCTGTTGCCTTCAAAGTCCTTATGGAGCAGTATCTTCGCCACGTTGTACATCGCCTCGGGGACGTCCTGCTCGGCGGCGAGAAGAAAGTATTCGAGCGCCTTATCCTCGTTCGGCTCCGTACCCCTGCCGGACCAGTGCATGAAACCGGCCAGGAACTGCGAGAGCGCGTGCCCGCTGTCCGCCGCCACGGTCAGGTATCTCAGCGCCCTGTCGAGATCCTGTTCGATATTCCAGCCGAAATAGTATTCCTTGCCGAGGAACGCGCAGGCCTCGGGGTCGCCGTTCTCGCATAATTCGATGATCGCGTTAAGCTTTTCCTGCATCTCCGGGTCCATATGTCAAAAACTCCTTTTATAAGTTATGTGCCGTGATCGCCGGATCGGGGTCCGACGAAATAAGTTTATCACACCCAGGAGGGTTTTTCAATCCGGGCAAAAGAAAATGCCGCCCCTTTATCGGAAGCGGCGGGGGACGGGCGGACCGTCAGTCCCGGGTGTAGTAGGTCTGCACGGGCCCCGTATCCCTGCGAAGCGTCGCGGGATCCCTGAATCTGAAGAACAGCAGGCCCGCGCCGTAGAGGTCGCCGCTGCAGCCGGTAAGATGAAGCAGGAACAGCACCGCGATCAGCGCCCTTGAAAACGGCTCGTGTATCGCGAGGAACGATACAATAAACACTATTCCGAATACCGTAAACGGGGCGAGCAGGGAGATCAGCGAGGTGAGCCTGTAAACATAGATATCCGGCACGCCGCAGTAGGCTGCGGGAGGCTTGAAGCCGAACGTCAGCTTCCGCCCTGTCAAAAGCTTATAGACCGCCCCGTGAGTAAGCTCGTGCAGCACAACGTACAGCGGATAGGCAAGAAGGGCCAATAAGCATTTTATCACCGAAAAGCCTCCGGCGATCTCTTTTATCCTCGGCAGCGCGTACAGAAAGAACCACAGATTGAACAGCACGGCGGCGGTGATCACGGCGGCCGTCCTTATCGCCTTGCTGCGCTCGACGTCGCCCGCATCAACGGTCAGCGCTTCCCCGTAGCCCTCGGGCAGTTTTTCTTCATAATACTTGCTCATACGGTCTTCTCCCCGGCGTTTTTCCCGCAGGCAGCCCCGGCCTTGATCTAAAGCGCGCCGTCAAGGACCTCGCCGACATGCGCCTCAAGATACCGGCCCTTCATTCTTATCTGCCCGCTTTCGGCCAGAAGCTGCTCTATCTCGGATGCGATCTCCTCCGAGAGGGAGACGATCCTGTCCTTATAATTCAGGCGATTGGGCAGGTATCTGGTCCCCTTCCATGCCTCGGTCCTGAGCTGCTCGAGCGAAAGCTCCCTAAGCTTTGAGGAAAACTCCCCCTCCGCATCCAGCTCGCCGAGCGCTCGGAACGTCCATTTGTAATACGGCGGATACTCCCTTTTCAGCAGAAAATACAGCTCCATCGCCGCGCTCAGCCCCTTTGCCCTGCAGAGCTCCGCGGCCACGGTATCCCCGCGGGTCATGCAGCGCGCATAATTGACCTGGAATGCCGACGCGTATTCGTGCAGCTGCTCGGCGATCCGCTTACGCCACACGCGGTCGGGATAATAGCCCTCAAGATAACGGCGAAACGCGGTGAAAACGCCGGGATCGTCCCTGAAGATCTCACCGTTCGTCGCCGTTTTCAGGCACGAATGATCCAAGTCATACCACTGCTGCTCGGAGAGAAAGGGCTTCTCGGCGTCGCAGTCGATGTTAAGGATACTGGAATAGAACTGCCGCACGGTCATGACGCCTCTCCGTTCCCGGAGCCGGTCCGTGTAATAGCTCCTTTCCGCGCTGCAGACAAGCTCGTTATAGGCGGCGGAAAGCTCGGCGCCGAACCGCGCCATGTCCTCATCGGTGAGCCAGAGGCAAACGCCCGTACCGAAGTCGTGATCGCGGGAGATCTCGTCGTCATACCCGAAGCAGTCCGAGCCCTCGCCGGCGATCCCGACCGCGATGCGGTCCTCATATTCGGGAAACCCGGTATGAATAAGCCCGGCAACGAAGCGATCGTAGAACCGTCTGTTCTTTTCTCTAACGTTACTCATATAAAACCCTGCCGTCGTTTCGGCCCGTAAACCGAAGCTCAAAGCTCCGGCTCCGTCAGCCGGCAATGGCGCTTCAAAACCAAAATGTAGCGCCCGATATAGTCCTGTTCGTCCGCAAGGAAAACGGACGAAACCGCTTTCGTATAACTGATACTTTTAGGGATATTCTAACACACAGAAGGATAGTATTCAATCTTAACAAAAAGCCGTCTGAAAAGATCGAAAAAGCTTCGGACGCAACGGAGCACAGCGGACTCGTTTTACGCGATGCGTCTCATGCTCGCTCACTCCGCTTCGCATTTCGCGCCGCGCAAAACCCGGCCTCTAAAATCGCAACACTGTTGCGATTTTTAGCGGGGCTTCGAGTCCGCTTGACTGTCGCATAGCGGACTCCTTTTTGCATATCGAGTCTCATATCGCGCTCACTCCGCGCGCTATTTCGCTCTATGCAAAAAGCCGGCCGCGGCAAAGGCAACACTGTTGCCTTTGCTTATCGCGGCTTCGAGTCCGCATGATTGTCGCATAGCGGACTCCTTTTTGCATATCGAGTCTCATAGCGCGCTCACTCCGCGCGCTATTTCGCTCTATGCAAAAAGCCGGCCGCGGCAAAGGCAACACTGTTGCCTTTGCTTATCGCGGCTTCGAGTCCGCATGATTCTATGCAAAAACACAGACCCGGTCCGATGGACCGGGTCTGTGTTTTTGGTGGAGCATAGCGGACTCGAACCGCTGACATCCACACTGCCAGTGTGGCACTCTACCAACTGAGCTAATGCCCCAAAGCAGAAGCTATTATACACCACGAAACCGGGTTTGTAAAGAGCTATTTTGATATATTGTGAAGGAGGGCCGCGGCGCCCGGGCCGGGGTCAGTCCTCGCCGCTTCGGTCGGGCCTTTCCCCGCGGTATTTCGGGAAATAGCGGTAGAGGGTGCAGGTCATGCCGCCGTTTGAAAGCTTGCGGCGCTTGTCGGCGCGCGCGCCGTAGATCCTCTCGAACTCCGGATGCGAGGCGATAATGCTGACGCTCCAGCCGTCGAGCCTTGAGAACACCTCGTGCATCTCGCGGTAGAGCTTTTCGGCGTCCTTTCTTTCGAGCAGGCGCTCGCCGTAGGGCGGGTTGCAGACGATCACGCCGCCGCGCCGCCCGTCATGGAGCTCCGATACCGGGGCGACGCGCCAGTTCAGCATGACGCCGGCCTTCTTGGCATGCTTCTTGCAGAGGTCGATCGAGTGCGCGTCGATATCCGAGCCGGTGATGTCGAACGGCACGTTTTTTATAAGGTCCCGCGCCTTTTCGCGGGCGAGGGCGAAGGTATCCTCCGGGATAAAATGCCAGTCCTCGGCGGCGAAATCCCGGCCGAGGCCCACGGCCGTGTTCGTCGCGATCAGCGCGGCCTCGATCGGCATCGTGCCGGAGCCGCACATCGGGTCGATCAGCGGGCGGTCGGGGCGGAAGCCCGAAAGCTCAACTATCGCCGCGCCGAGGGTCTCGCTGATCGGAGCGGGCACGTTGTAGGTGCGGTAGCCCCGCCTTGAAAGCCCCGCGCCGCAGCAGTCGAGCGCCACGGTGACCTCGTCCCTGAGTATGCCGACCTCGATTATGATCCGCTTGCCGTCCTCGGGCAGGGTCTTGACGCCGTAGGCGGCGAAGAGCGAATCGACGATCGCCTTCTTGGCGATGCTCTGGCAGTCCGACACCGAGAACAGGCGGCTCTTGGCGGATTTGCCGTTGACGTGTATGAAATTATGCCGGGTCAGGTACCTCTTCCAGTCGATCGCGCGCACGCCCTCATACAGCTCCTCGAACGAGACCGCGGGAAAAGCGCCGACCTCCATCAGCACGCGCTCCGCGGTGCGAAGATTGAGCACCGCGTCCGCCATATCGGCAAACGAAGCGGCGAAGTCGACGCGCGCGTCGTGCACGGCCGTGACCTCGATCCCCAGCGCTTTCAGTTCGTTCGATACAAGGGCTTCGAGCCCCATTTTGCATGTTGCGAAAAACTTATTCGTCATTGCCGTCGTCCTTTGAATGCTCCTGCCGGTAGTTCTCGAATTCACTGAGCAGCCGGTTGACGTCCGGGACCTCCATCAGCCTTGCCACGGCGTTCTCGATCCTGCGCACGGTCAGGCCGCGTTCGGCGGCAAAGGCGGGCAGATCGTCAAACGCGTATTCCTCGTTCAGGCTCAGCACAAAGAAGATGATCGCCGCCGCCATCGCGTCGCTCTGCCCGTAGGGCAGGCGCGGGCGTTCCTGATAATTGGCCAGCGCGTAGATATAGCACAGGCCGAGGCAGACGGGCCGCAGCTCGTCGGGCCCCGCGCCGTCGAAGTATTCGTTGATCTTTTTGAAGATCTCCTGATAGCTCGCCGGGAAATCGGCCGCGGTCATCTGCTCCGCAAGGCGGACGATCTCGAGCTCGCCGTCGGTCAGGATATAGGCGTCGTGCTCCTTCCTATCGCCGCGGAGGACGTCCTTAAGGTGCACGAGCGCCAGCCTGCGAAGCTGCGGGCTGCAGTTAGGCTCCACCAGCAGGCGGCGCATCAGCGCTTCCGCAAGGCCCGGATCGGTGCGCGAGAGCATCAGCAGGAACAGGTCGCCGAACGGGCAGTGGGTATCGGTGAGCGCCCAGTCGGTGAACACGAGCATCTCCTCGCGGTGCTCCCTCCACATGCCGGTCAGGTCGCCGGAGTACGTGTCGATCAGATCCTTAAGATACGTGCAGCGCCTGATGAACTCCGCGTGGGGGATCGAGTAGTCGATCTGTATCGGGGTCGGCTCGGCGCCCTCCTCGAGCGCGCGGCGGCAGATGCCCAGATAATAGACGGCCGCGGAATCGTGCGGCTCGATCGCCAGATTGAACTCATAGCAGCTCTTCGCAAGCTCGATATCGCCCGTGCGGAACGCCGCATGCGCGAGAAAATGCCGGTAGGTGCGGTTATAGGGCTCCTGATCGACGAGCGTTTCGGCGTAGAGGAGCGCGTCGGAGTAGTGGCCGGTCTCCACCAGCACGGTATAGGCCCGCACCGTCTCGGGGACGCCGCCCGGCTCGCGGGCGAGCATCCTCTCCAGGATCTCCTCCTCGCGCTCGCGCATGCCGAAATGATCGAACAGCATCAGCGCGCAGCACTCGACGGTGATATCGTCCTTAAACCTTTCCCCGGCGCTTTCGTAGAGCGCGTACGCGGCGTCGAAGCGCTGGTCGCAGTAGTAATCGAGCAGCAGGTCGGTGAAGAGCTTTTCGGAATCGGGGTACCTCCCGCGCGCCTCTTCGAGGATGGCGATCGCTTCGGAGAACTCCGCCTGTCGGCTCTTTTCGGCCGCTTCGTTGACGATCCGCTCTATCTCGATCTCGTCCACGTCGCGCAGCAGCGGGGCGGCGTTCTGCTCGTCGGCAAGGGTCTGCTCACAAAGGTCGGCCGAGTCCATAGCGTTATTGAGATCGTAATACATCAGCGGGTCGGCCTTTAAGTGGTCGCTCATCGCCAGATGAAACGCCCTGACGGCGGCCTTCAGCTCGCCGCGGCACGCAAGGCAGTGCCCGAGCCTCAGCGCGGCGCTCCGGGCCTCGGCTATCTCGGGCCGGAGCAGCGGCGAGAGCGCGCCGAGCGCGTCGACGGGGCAGCCCATTTCAAGGAAGCAGTCCGTGACCATCAGCTGTACCTCGCGGTACTCCTTGGAATCGGGCTCCATCGACCCGAGCGCGCGGCGGAACAGCTTCAGCGCGCCGATATAGTCGCCCGAAGAGACCCTCTCGTCGGCCTTGCGGACGAGAAGGCTGCCCTGCTTGCTGATGTCGATGATCTCCGCTTCCCTGTTTGTGCGGAACGGTGGCTTAAGTTTCATGGATGCTGCGCCCGAATACGGGCCTTATTCATTATTCCGCGTCCCCGGCTTCGTCAGCGCCGTCCGCGGGCGTCCTTGCCTGCTCGAGCAGGGCGGTAAGCTCCTCCCCGCTGAAATGATAATGCTTATTGCAGAAGCTGCACACGAGCTCCGCTTCGCCGTCCTTCTCGATGATGTCGGTCAGCTCCCTTTCGCCGAGCGAGATTATGACGCTCTCGAGCCTTTCGCGCGAGCAGTCGCAGCGATAGGCGGGGGTCATCTCGTCCGAGATCTCGAAATCGAAGCCGTCGAAGAGCCGGGAGAGCGCGGTCCGAAGGTCCTCGCCCTCGTCAAGATACCCGGATAAGCCCGAGATCTCGGGCGCGAGCGCTTCGAGCCTTTCTATATCCTCCTCCGGGCAGCCGGGCAGGGGCGCGAGTATCAGGCCCGCCGCCGAACGCACCGCGCCGGATACGGGCTCCACGCGCACGCCGAGGTACACGAGCGAGGGCTGCTGTTCGCTGACGAGGAAATAGTTGGCAAAATCGTTCGCGATCTCGCCGGAAACGAGCGCGCAGCGGCCGACGTAGGGCTCCTTGAGCGACATATCGCGGATCACGCGCATCTCGCCCTCGGTGCCGACGGCGCCGGCGACGTCGAGCTTGCCCTGCGCGTTCGGCGGGAGCTCCAGCTCGGGGTTGGTGATGCAGCCCTTCACGATGCCGCCCACATGCCCGACGGCGGTAAGGTTGCCCGCGGGGCCGCCGCCCGCGAAGGTGACGGTCACGCTGTCGGTATCGGCCTTGAGCCTTGCGCTCATCATGGAGACGGCCAGCAGCAGCCTCCCAAGCGCGGCGGTGTTGACGCGGCTCAGCCCGTGCAGCCTGCGCGCCTCCTCAACGAGCTGTGCGCCGCTTATCGCTATGACGTTGACCGAGCGGCCGAGCAGCAGCCCGCCGATCAGCGCGTCCTTCTTCTCTGTATCCATGGGTAACTCCCTTTCAGTTCATTAATTTTTGCCGAACGCCACGAACTGCAGCCGCTCGGAATCGGGTTTCGGCGGGTCGAGGGTGAAGGCGTCGAAGACGAGCACGGTCTCAAAGCCCGCTTTTTTGAGCAGTTCGGTCAGCTCCTCCAAAGCGTGGGCGCGCTGGATATGCGTCTCCGAAAACCTTTCATATAGGCCGCGCTCGCGTTCTGTGAAGAACTCGAGCTCCATCCGGATGAGCCGCGTTTCTTCATCAAAGGTGTTGCGCCAGAAATACGCCCTGTCCTTCCTGCTGTCCGAAAAACAGTTGTTCCCCAGCACATTTTTCAGCTTATGCTCCGAGGAGATATCGAACAGCAGCATGCCGTCCTCCCCGAGCGCGGCGCGCGCGGCGGAGAAGAACCGCAGCACATCGTCCGTGCTTGTCAGGTAATTGACCGCGTCGCAGCAGGCGAGCACCGCGTCGACCGGGCGGGCGAGCGAAAAGCGCCGCATATCCATCCTTGAAAACACTATGCGCTGCCCGGCGCGGCGGGCCTTTTCGGAGGCGACGGCGAGCATCTCCTCGGAGATGTCCGACGCCGTGATGTCGAACCCGGCTTTTTTAAGAGGTATCGTCAGGCTGCCGGTGCCGCAGCCGCATTCGTGCACGCGCTTGGGCGGACGGCCGACGGCGGCGCCGACTTGCTCCATTAGCCCGGTCAGATACCCGGCCCACGCGCCGTAGTCCACGTTATCCATAAAGCCGTCGTAAAGCTCTGCAAAGCGGCCGTACTGCATGCGCCTTCCTCCCCAATTTATTCCATAGGTACATAATATTATAATCGAAACGGGCGGCTATGGCAATAGACAAAACGCGCGCAAAGCGCATAAAGAAAACCGCCTTATCGGCGGCGGAAAAGTTTTTTTAAAAAGCATTGCTTCTTATCTTTTTCCACGTTCTTCCCGTTCGCGGCGTCTTCGCCGGAGGGCTTTCCGTCGGCCCCGAGCGGTATGAACTCTATCCTCTCATACATCCCGTTGAGCGTGCCGAGCCCCTCATAGAGCGCGGCCCGTCCGTCGCCCTCGGCCGAAACGAAGAAGCTGATGCGGCGGTATTTCGTCAGCCCCGTTGCGAGCAGCGCCTCGGCGCTCGAGCGGAGGGAGAGCAGTATGCAGCTCGTGTAGCGCGGGTCGGCGCTGACGCGCGCGAACCTTGCCACGGAGCCGTCGGCGCGCGGAAGCTGCGTCTCCTCCGTCACGAACTGGCTCCCCGCGGCGCGGCAGCAGGCGATCCTGCCCTGCAGCATCAGGGCGGGATCCTCCGGGTCGATCCTTTCGCGCCATTCGGGCGAGAGCTTTTCAAGGACGCCGTTTGCCTCAAGCTCCTTCATGCCCTTTTCGGTCAGCGCCTCAAGCTCCTTGGTGCCGTTTTCGTCCATAGAAGGGGGCTCCTTTCAAAAACCGCCCGCGCCTTTCGGCACGGGCGGCAGCTTCTAAAACTCAGTTTTGTGGGTCTCGTTGTATTTCTTTATGCCGAGCGCCAGCAGGTCCATCGCCCTCTCGAGCTTGTCCTGCTTGAGGACGTAGGCGATGCGGATCTCGTTGAGGCCCTTGCCGGGGGTGGCGTAGAAGCCCTCGCCGGGGGCGAACATCACGGTGTCGCCGTTGTCGTCGAAATCGGTGAGCAGCCACTTCTGGAAGGTGTCCGCGTTGTCGACGGGCAGGGCGGCCATCATGTAGAACGCGCCCTGGGGCTCCTTGACGACCACGCCGGGGATCTCGAGCAGCTTCTTGTAGCAGGTGTCGCGGCGGAGCTTATACTCCTTGCGGAC
>JAEEKE010000061.1 GCA_016282255.1 Bacillota bacterium | reverse complement strand
TGTAGGCATAGGAAAACGCAATGATTATCATGACCAAGGCGCCGAGGATCATGGCTATGGCCGTGCCGGCAACGCCTGAATTCGGCAGGAACTTCTTGCCGGGGTTTATAAACGACCCCCATCCGATCACGCACCCGAACGCGATCGCCCAAACGTGCATAGGGGAAAGCTGCCGTCTCAGATTGTTCTTCTCTGTATTTCTTTCCATGATAATTCCTCACACATCGTATGTCTCGTCTATGGCCTTGAGCTCACGGAAGGTATCGATCTCAACAACGTCTTCCGGCATGCATTCCTTGAGTTCGACGCAGTAATGCTCCTTCCGGTAGACAAGGGGGACCTGCTCCCAGTAACGCTCCCTTCCGCCCGGCTCCGCAAATACGTCTGAAATATCGGATGCAAGCTTTCGTCCGTCCTCTTCATTCCAGTAGGATATCCCTACCATCTGCCATATGTCGTCCCCCTCGCCTCCGACCTTCTCCCGGGTTATCACGCCGTTTTTTACTTCAAAGCACCAGTCGTCCGTGCGCTGTGTTTTGAAGCCGAGAAAATCGGAACGGTAATGATACTTTTTAAGTATCTTGGGATTATACATAAGCAGATCGGCCTCAAACACATAGGCGTTTGAAAGCAGACGTCTCGCCGCGAGCGCCGAGGAGATATTGTTTGCTTCGTTATAACAAGGGTTTTCTATGAACTTTATATCAGGATATTTGTACTTAAGCTGATCAAACTGCTCCGCAAGATAACCCCGGACGATGTATATCTCCTCTATGCCTACTTCTATGCAGGCGTCGATCAGGCCGTCTATTATACGCTTCCCGTGAACTCTTACAAGAGGTTTCGGCGTATTGAGGGTTATAGGCACAAGCCGCGATCCGAAGCCCGCCGCGATAAACACCGCCCGCTTAACCCTGTAAGGCTCCATCGCAGCAAAACCTTCGGCAGTGATCTTCCCGTTTGAAACGAGGCCCGCATCTGCCAGTTCCTTCATCGTGCGGTTTACGGTACCGAGCGACATGCCGGTCGTTTCCGATAACTGCCGCTGTGACAGCGCGTCTTCGGAAAGAAGCTCCAGTATGTCGAACTGTCTTCTGGTAAGACTCATCTCGCCATGCTCCCTTTTTTATGATCATAATGATCGCTTATATAAAAACAAAATAATTATAAATGTTCCAAATCGACATGTCAACGGCATAATCTGGTACACTCTTAACTCGTGCCGAACAGGCCAAAGCAGGGAGCGCAAACAGCGCTCCCTGCTTTGGCATTTGAACGGTATCTACCCTGCAAACAATAACGTCATACCGTCGCCGGCTCACGCTCCGGCTCCGGCTTTGCATCGGTAAGCTCCGTGTATTTTTTAATAATATAGTCTGCCGCGCGCACGGCGCCCTCTCCGCGGTACGCCCACGTCTCATCGCGCGCCGAATGGCGGCTTTCCTCATTGGATTTGTCCTCTATGGCGGCGTCAATGAGCGCCTTAAGCCCGGCCATGTTCTCTTCATTCAGCGTCGGCCCGATCTTAGGCAGCGCAGTCACCGCCCAAAGCGGCTTTCCAAGCCACCAGGCGTCAAGCGGATCCACATTCATTTTCGTATCCGCACAGATGACCGGCCTGTCAAATACGAACGCGAAATCGAAAATCACGCCCGAATAATCGGATATCATGATATCCGATCTGCTGAGCACGTCAAAATTATCCGCATCGCGGTTCCATTCGAGCTGCCCGGAGTTCGGGTATTTGCGCATAAGCGAATCCATCAGTTCCTTATCCGCCGTAAAGGACTGCGGATGAGGCCGCAGGATTATATGGTAGCCCGTGGCAAGAAGCGTATCTATAAAATCCGTTCCGTAGCGGCTGAAAATGGAGCTTGCTCCCCATGTCGGCGCCACGAGCACGGTTCGCTCATGCCCGGCCGCGCTCCCGGAACGCTCGAATCGCCTTGCCATTTCATCCATGTACGGCACCCCTACCGTAACGGCCTCCTTTGCCGGAAGGCCGCGAAGCTGTTCAAGCTCGCGCATGGCCTGCTCCTGATAATCCCCGGAGATCATCACGGCGTCGTAATAGTCGAGGCCAAAGGCGCGGTAGCCCGTTGTGGAATCGTTTGAACCGTGCGGGAGATGAATATAGTACTTCACATATTTCGATCTTTTCCACTGATATACGTCAAGCCCCGGCGTGGTGGCAAGCACTATCGTGGCTCTGAGAAAGTTGAGCTTTGCAAAAGCCTTGTTCCCCTCGCCTATGAACTGCGCGATAAAGTGCGGATACTCGGCCCTGAGCGCCGGATCGTCCGGAGAGGCTGTCATGTAGCTGACCTCAAAGCCTCTGTCGGTCAGTTCCCTGACTACCGGCTCAAACGTCTGCCAATAGCGTCTATCGTCGGAAAAGATGACGAGCGGGGCCGCTTTGTTATCCCTTTCGGTCTTCTGCCCGCTGGAAAGGAGGAACTTAAGCTTCACAAAAGCGCCCTTGAACGCAAACCTCGCAACGCCTAACGTCCCTACAAGTATCGCGAAGAGCATGCTGCCGGTGCCGGGATCTATGTACAGTTTCATATGTCAGCCGCTCTCCTCTCAATCAGTATTCTCCGATCAGTTTCCAGCTGTTCACATCAAATATGTTCTGGTTTTCAAGCGCGTACCATCTGCCGGGCAAAAACTGGTTTCCGCTGTTATATTCTGTACCCCAGAAATCTGTATAGAACACATGCTGCTCCTGCGCGTTTTTGGCATCGGAATTGATTTCCTTCCCGGTGAACGGATTCACCGGATCCTCTATTATCCCTTCAAGGGCAAGGGTCGGCGTGTCGGCATTTGTCATAAAGCTGTCGTCTGTTGTGAAGCCGGTACTGCCGAAATCCTTTACCAAAAGCAGCGGATTGTAAGCCATGGCGTCTTCGGGATTGTATTTTGTACCTCTGTTGGCCTGCCTGCCGAAGATCATGTCGTCGAGCTGCTCGAGCGGCCAGCCGTGGTCACCCACGATGATGATCCTCGTATTGTCGTAAACTCCCTGCTGCCGCAGATAATCGAACCACTTTCCGAGCTGCTTAAAAGCCGCCATATTGCTCTGATAATGGCTCATCTGATATGCCGTGCCCGTTTTGAGCGTTCTGCCGTCAATAGTGAATCGGCTTTCATTCTTCGCGTCATACGAAGAATTGTCTATTATTGAAGCCGGCTCATATTCCGGCTCCTTGAGGAGCACCGCATAGTGCGGAGTACTGTTGTTCATCATAAGAAATGTATCTCGCCCGTCCTCGGCTATCTCGGTGATCCCTGGCAGAGCCTTGAGCACCGAAAAGGAGTTCGTGAACGAATCCCACATGCCGCTGGCCGTGGATCTGCCGAGCGCGATCTGACTTGAGAGCAGCAAAGGCGTCATTCTCTCCATATTCAGATACATTCCGCCCTGATAGAGCCCCGGCTGGAGAAACAGCGGCGAGGCCTTCATTATGCTGTAACAGAAGAAGTTTCGCATCCAGAGCTTCTGCTTCATGGAGAGTACGTCGCTGCTCCCGCCGAACTGACCGTTTTCCGTATTGCTCGCTCTGATGCCTTCATATCCGTCGTAAATCGAGAGATCGGGTATCCAGGTATAACCGGCGTACGGCGGGTCGCAGACCGTCACGTCGTAACCTGCCTCGCTGAAAATGACCGGCATTACCTTCAATGCCTCGTTCTGCTTGTCGGCAAGCTTTTCAGTATCCCTTTTGTTCATTTCCTCCGGCGTATACTCATAGCCTCCGAACAGCGCGGGCGAACCGGTATTCGTTCTTGTGCCG
>JAEEKE010000060.1 GCA_016282255.1 Bacillota bacterium | reverse complement strand
TTAACGGTGCTTCCTTCAGACCGCCGGTCGTCTCAAAATTACTTGATCATTTTGCTTGATCTTGCGTGTCCACCGGCCTGCCGGCCGATGAACGGTTCTTGGTATCACTATACGGTTTTCAAGGTGCTGCGCTCACGCTGAACTTGCGCTCTTTCGTGAGAGCTTGACCATTATACCTCTGCATATTTCGTTTGTCAAGCATTATTTTCATGTTTTTACGTAAATATACAAGTTTTGTTTTTTCCTTGTGGTTATTGAGTTTTTCAGGCACAATATGTGGGAAATGGCTCGGAGCGAAAACTAATATCTTTTATATTATGAGCGTAACGGAAAACAGCAAGCCACGGAGTCGGCGGGCAGGGAAACGCAAAGTAACGGAGTCGGCAGTCCGCGAGCGAAGCAAGCCCCGCAGCGGGTCAGCGCGCCGCGCGATCCCCCCGTTGACCCGAAAAAGGTTGGTAGCGAAGCGTGACCTTTTTCGGAAAGGAGGAGCAGCGGAGCGAGTGAGCTTTCGCACGCCTGCGGAAGCGAATGATGCGAAGCTTGTGACGACGCGGCGCGGGACCACGATAGCTCGGCAACGATGGAAAGGGACGCGCCGAAGGCGCCCGATAACCCTTCACGTTTGTGCGAAAAACTCGGAGAAGGGGAAGGCATGCGATTGGATTGGTTTTTCAACTGAACATTGTTGCGTTTGCAGGTTTTCCACCTCATCCACCGCGAGCGGTCCCCCTTCCCCTCATAGGGGAAGGCATGCGACGTGGTTGGTTTTCGATCGAGGATGTTCCGCTTGCAGTTCGGCCGGCGGCAGGTTGCCGCCCCTGCCCTGGTTGGGAGGTCCGGACCGGGTTTTATGCTGTTGACAAAGAGGCTGTTTTCCGCTAACATATAAATGTGGAGATTTGGGTTTCCTCTCCCCTCGTCTTCCTATTACAGTATGGAGGTCATCCCATGAACGATTACATCATCTCCTGCAGCTCGACTGCCGACCTTTCAAAGGAGCATTTCGAGCGCATCGGCGTGCCCTACGTCTGCTTCCATTTCACCATCGACGGCAAGACCTATCCCGACGACCTCGGCGAAAGCATCCCGTTCAAGCAGTTCTACGACAGGATGGCCGCGGGCTCGATGACCTCGACCTCGCAGGTCAATATCGACGAGTTCGTGCAGTTCTTCTCGGGGCTGCTCGACACGGGCAGGGATCTTATCCATATCGAGCTCTCTAGCGGGCTTTCCGGCAGCTACAATTCCGCCTGCGCCGCGGCCGAGATGCTGCGCGAAAAGTATCCGGATCAAAAGCTCTACGTCGTCGACTCGCTCGGCGCGAGCTCCGGCTTCGGCCTGCTCGTGAACACGCTCGCCGAGAAGCGCGCCGCGGGCATGGACATCGACGAGCTGCACGACTGGGTCGAAAAGAACAAGCTGCGCCTGCACCATTGGTTCTTCTCCACCGATCTTAAATACTACGTGCGCGGCGGGCGCGTTTCCAAGACCGCCGGGTTCCTCGGCAACCTGCTCAATATCTGCCCGATGCTGAATATGGACTACCTCGGCCGCCTCATCCCGCGCGCGAAGATCCGCACCAAGAAGCGCGCCGTGCGCGACATCGTGGACCGCATGGAACAGCACGCCGAGAACGGGCTCGATTACAGCGGGCGCTGCTATATCTGCAATTCCGATTTTCAGGCGGATGCAGAGGAGGTCGCGAGGCTGGTGGAGGAACGCTTCCCGAAGCTGAACGGCAAGGTGGAGATCTATTCGATCGGCACCGTTATCGGCAGCCACGCCGGTCCCGGCACGATCGCTCTGTTCTTCTGGGGCGACGAAAGGAAGGACTGAAAAGAGCCTTAACACACAAAAGCACCGATCCCGCCGGGATCGATGCTTTTTTATTGTCAGAAAACCGTATGCGTCTCAGCTCATCAGCAGCTCCTTGACGCGAACGGCGGAGGCGACGCTGAACTCTGCGCCGGTATCGGACCTGTAATCCATGCACGCGCTGCGGACCTCCTCCGGGCTCATCGCGACCTGCTCGCTTTCGAGCAGCTTCGAGACGGCGCGCGCGAAATCGCCGAGCTGCATCCGCGGCAGCTCGACCGCGACCTCGAACAGGCTCTCAAGCACGGGCACCGGCGCGCAGGCGGCGACAAGGACGTTGAGCGGCAGCATCGGCTCGATCACGCCCGAAAGCACGGAGGTATCGAGATCGTCGAACAGGGTCATGAACTTGAGCGGCTGGGCGCGCAGCGTGCCGAAGATCTTCAAAAGGTCGGCGCCCCGCGCGGTCGGGGGCACGTAGACGAGGTGCAGCTGGGGCAGCTCGTCGGTCAGCTCGAGCATCAGCGTGGTCTTGCCCATACCGGCGCCGCCGTAGAGCAGCATGGGCTTTGCGCTCTCATCGCGCAGGAACGCGATCGCATTATTGAGCAGGGTGCGATACTCGGCTTCGCTGAGCTGCACGAAATCGCCGGGGCGCAGGTCGGGCATCGGCGAGAGCCCGCCCGCACGGTCGAGGCAGAAATTGCGGTAGCGCAGGAACCGCCCGGAGCCGTAGGTGGAATGGAAGCTCCAAAGATCGTTGACGAGGCCGCCCCAGGCGTCGTTTTCAAGGAAGCGGCGATACATCCCCTCGAGCGCGGCGTCCGCGGCATAGCTGTCGCGCAGCTCGAATTCACCGTAGCTCCAGCAGTTTTCATCGTAGCGGACCTGATTCTCACGCCTGTCCTTGACCGAGGCGGGACCGGAGCTGCCGCTCCATGCGGCGGTCGCGAACTTGACGGCGGGATCGCTGCGCCGCGCCTCCGCGCATTCCGCCACGAGGCGGCCCACCGTGCTTTCGTCGAGCAGCGAGATGACGCGCATCGCCTCAAGGTCGCGGCGCATGGCGCTTTCGAGCGCCGTATCCGACTTGCCCTGAGCGGCGAGGCGGGCGAAGGGATTATCCGAAAGCAGGATGCGGTCGAGCACCCAGTCCATCATGATATCGCCGCTGACGCGCCTTGCGCCCGAGGTCAGCAGTGCGCGGGTCAGGCCCGTCGCCTCCGCGAGCGCAGTGCGCGGGTCGCCGACCTCCGATGCGCCGAGCAGCCGCGCCAGGGCTTCGATAACGCCGTCCTCACCGGAGGGAAGCAGCGTCAGCCGCGCGAGGGCCAGGCTCAGCCTTTCGATGATATCCCCTATCCTTTCGTTAGCCATACATTACCTCCGGATCCCCTTGAACGGGGCAGATCTTTCTTTTATAGTATATCATAACAGGACGCGGTTGACAAGGCGGGATCGAGCCCGATCCGCGGCCCAAAGCCCGCTTTCATATTGACAGAACCCGCCCGAAAATGTAAAATAATCGGGATACGAAGGCGCTTTACGCAAAGCTTGCGGGCGGCGCCGGAAAACGGAGCAGGCTATGAGGTTCATCCCGCTTTTCAGCGGTTCATCGGGCAATTCTTCCTATATCGAGGCGGGCGGCACGCGCCTGCTCGTCGACGCCGGGCTTGCGGGCCGCATGATCACCGACGCGCTCGACGAGGTGGACGTGCGGGCCGAGACGCTTTCGGGCATACTCGTGACGCACGATCATATCGACCACACCAAGGGCGTGGGCGTGCTCTCGCGCAAATACGATCTGCCGGTCTACGCGACCGCGGGGACCTTCCGCGCGATGGCCCCGATCGTGCGCGAGCTCGCCTTCCCGAACGTGCGGCTGATACGCCCCGGCGAGGATTTCTATATCGGGCAGATCAATGTGATCCCCTTCGCCACCCCGCACGATGCGGCGGAGCCCTGCGGCTTCTGCTTCGTTGAGGGCGGGAAGAAGCTCTGCTACATGACCGATATCGGCTGCTTCCGCGAGAGCATGTTCGACGCGGCGGCGGGCTCGGACCTGATGTTCATCGAATCGAACCACGATATCGAGATGCTCAAGCACGGCCCCTACCCCTATCCTCTCAAGCAGCGCATACTATCGGAGCACGGGCACCTTTCAAACGCCAAATGCGGCGAAGCGCTGGTGCGGCTCTATGAAACGGGCGTGCGGTTCGCGGTGCTCGCGCATCTGAGCCGCGAGAACAACACCGAGGAGCTCGCGTTCTCGACCGTCCTCTCCGCGCTCGAGGAGGCCGGCATAGACGATATGCAGCTGGTGGTCGCCAAGCGCGACCGCACCACGGCGATCTTCGAGATCTGAAGGATTATGGCGCAGCACAGCCAAGGTATAATAAAATGAAGCTTCGGATCATCTGCGTGGGCAGATTAAAGGAAAACTTCTATCGGGACGCCGTGAACGAGTTTTTAAAGCGGCTCTCCCGCTATGCCGAGGTCGAGCTTATCGAGCTGGCCGACGAAAAGGCGCCGGAAAAGCTCTCTTCCGCCGAGCTCGAGGGCGTCAGGCTTTCCGAGGGACGGCGTATCCTCGAAAAGCTGCGCGAGGGCGACACGGTCATAGCGCTCGACATCCTCGGCAAGCAGCTCTCCTCCACCGAGCTCGCCGAAAAGCTTTCTGGCTGGATGCTCGAAGGAAAAAGCCGCCTTGCGTTCGTCATAGGCGGTTCGAACGGACTTTCCGCCGAGGTGCTTTCGCGCGCGGACTTCCGCCTGAGCTTCTCCAAAATGACCTTCTCGCACCAGATCTTCCGCGTTATGCTGCTCGAACAGCTCTACCGCGCGTTCAAGATCAACGCGGGCGAGCCCTACCATAAATGACCATGACCGATCTCTTCACCCCAGCCGCGCATGCGGACGACGAAAGCATTGAAAAGGTGCTCGCTTTTCTCGACAAGGCGGGCGTCGTCTATGAGCTTTTTCTCCATCCCGCGATCGGCGGCATGGACGAATGCGCCGCGATCGGCGAGGCGCTGGGCGCGTATCACTGCAAGAACCTGTTCCTTGCCAACCGCTCGGGCAGGGTCTTCGCGCTCGCTCTGATCGGGCGGAACAAGCGCTTCCGCACATCGGTCGTCTCCAAGGAGCTCGGCATGCCCCGCCTGGGCTTTGCGTCGGCGGAGCAGCTTTGCGAAAAGCTCGGCCTTACCCCCGGCTCCATCTCGATAACGGGCCTTATGAACGCCGCGCCGGGCTCGGTGCGCGCCGCGTGCGACGCCGATATCCTGAAGGAGGAGCACATGCTGATCCACCCGAACACTAACACCGCTTCGCTGCTTATAAAAACGGCCGACCTTCCCCGCATCGCGGAGGCGCTTGGCTTCACCCTTGAAACGATCGAGGTCGCGGACGAAACCGCCGACTGACGCATAAAAACCATTTGGAGGTCCCCATGAAACGCCGTTTGGCTCTGCTCCTCGCGCTCATAGCAGCGCTCACCTCTATCCTCTCCTTCGGCTGTGCCGCGCCGAAGACGGTCTATCGCGTGGTGCAGACCGGCTCGGGCGTGGACAGTACCTCGGGCGGCTACGTCGTCATCTTCTACCGCGATACCGATTCGGTCGTGACCGGCATCAATATCGAGGCGCGCTTCGACCGCAGCACCTTCGTGGACGAGCAGATCGAGGTGCTCAAGAACATGGATTATTTCAACCAGGCGATACCGGGCTTTTCCGAGATGGACTTTGCCGAGGAGGAGCAGCTTGACGAGAGCGATTTCTTCACCATGATCGCGCGGCTTCGCGAGCTCGACAACGAGGAGAATATGGCAAAGCTGCTTGACGCCACCTTTATAAACGCCGGGAGCGCGGCGGACATCCGCACCGTGGACGGCTTCCTTGAGGCGATGAGCTCCAAGATCCGCCGCGAGGTGCCGCAGGAGGAGATACAGAACCTGGGCCTGCATATCGGCTGAACGGACCCGATTCAAGGTTGCGGCGGCGGATAAAAAAGAGTATAATAATTAATTGGGGATGCGGCGCCCGCTTCCCCTGTCAGGATAAAAGCAATATGGATTTGAAAGGTGATCGCATGGATAAAAAGACGAACGACGCCCCCGCGATCCGCGGCAGGGTACATTTCATAGGCATCGGCGGCTGCTCGATGAACGGCCTCGCGCAGATCCTCATGGATCGCGGCTTCGAGGTTCAGGGCTCCGACCGCACCACCTCCCCCTTCACCGACAGGCTCGCCGAGGTCGGCATACCGGTCTTCATCGGGCACGACCCGAAGAACGTCGAGGGCTGCGACACCGTGGTCTATTCGGCGGCGATCCACGAGGACAACCCGGAGCGCATGCGCGCCAAGGAGCTGGGCATCCCCCAGATCGAGCGCAGCGTGGCGCTTGGCCTTATCAGCGAAAAGTATAAGAACGTGGTCGGCATCGCCGGCTGCCACGGCAAGACGACGATCACCTCCATGCTCGCCCTCATCAGCGAGAACGGCGGCTCGAACGCGACGGTCCACGTGGGCGGTATGGTCGACTTCCTCAAGGGCGGCATCCGCCTCGGCTCCGACGAGCTGTTCATCACCGAGGCCTGCGAATACGTCGAAAGCTTCCTGACCCTGCATCCGACCGTGGTTCTGATCAACAATATCGACAACGACCACCTCGATTATTTCAAGACCTTCGACAACATCGTGAACGCATTCCGCAAGTTCGTTAAGAGGATGCCCGAAGGCGGTCTGTTCATCGGCTGCACCGACGATGCGAACGTGGTCGAGCTGCTCGCCGAATACGGCGGACGCAAGCTGACCTACGGTCTCAAAAAGGAGAACGGACCGGATTATTATCCGGAAAACGTCGAATACGACGAATTCGGCTGTGCAAGCTTCGACATGATGTTCCGCGGTGAGAAGCTCGGCAGGATCGAGCTCCATGTTCCCGGCGAGCACAACATGCTGGACGCGCTGGCGGCTTCGGTCGTGGCGCTCGCCCACGGCGACGACTTTGCCGTGATCGCCGGAGCGCTCGCAGAGTTCCGCTCCGTGCGCCGCAGGTTCGAATACTACGGCGAAAGAAACGGCGTGCGCGTATTCCACGACTATGCGCACCATCCGGCGGAGATCCGCGCCGCGCTGGACTGCGGCATGCGCACCCCGCACAATAAGTTCTTCGTGGTGTTCCAG
>JAEEKE010000059.1 GCA_016282255.1 Bacillota bacterium | reverse complement strand
GTACTTGTTGATCCTCGCGTACGTGGACAGCGAGTTAATCAGACCGATGTTCGGTCCTTCAGGCGTCTCGATCGGGCACATGCGTCCGTAGTGGGAGTAGTGCACGTCGCGGACCTCGAAGGTCGCCCTCTCGCGGTTCAGGCCGCCCGGGCCCAGAGCGGAGAGACGGCGCTTGTGCGTGAGCTCCGCCAGGGGGTTCGTCTGATCCATGAACTGCGACAGCTGGGAGGATCCGAAGAACTCCTTGATCGCCGCGGTCACGGGACGGATGTTGATGAGGTTGGAGGGCATCGCGATATCGAGATCCTGGATGCCCATGCGCTCGCGCACGACCCTTTCGAGCCTTGCGAGACCCACGCGGATCTGGTTCTGGAGCAGCTCGCCGACGCTGCGGATGCGGCGGTTGCCGAGGTGGTCGATATCGTCGCAGAAGCCGATGCCGTAGGGCAGGCCCATCAGATAGCTGACGGAGGCGACCATGTCGGCCGGGATGATATGGCGGGGGCTGAGCTCATAAACGTTCGCAGTGAGGAACTCACGCCACTCCTCGTCGTTCATGCCGCTGTTTACGCGCTCCTCAAGGAACTGCTGCAGCACGGGGAAATAGACCTTTTCGTTGATGCCGACCTCGAGGGGATCGAAATCGAGGTACTTGGCGGCGTCGACGAAGCGGTTGCCGACCACGCGGATGCGCCTTTCGTCGACAAGGACGTATACGCCCTCAACGCCCGCGTCCGCGATCCTTACGGCGAGCTCGGGAGTGATGAGGTCGCCCTCCTCAACGAGGACCTCGCCGGTCATCGGCGCGATAACGGTCTCGGCCGCGGTCCTGCCCTCGATCCTGGGGGCGAGGCCGAGCTTGTAGTTGAACTTATAGCGGCCTACGCGGGCAAGGTCGTAGCGGCGGTCGAAGAAAAGGGAATTGAACAGGGTCCTTGCGCTCTCCTCCGTGGGGGGCTCGCCGGGACGCTGGCGCTTGTAGATCTCGATAAGGCCGTCCACGCTGTCCTTGGTGGTGTCCTTCTCGAGGGTGTTGAGCAGGCGCTCCTCCTCGCCGAGGACCTCGAGGATCTGGGCGTTGGAGCTGTAGCCGATGGCGCGCATCAGCGCGGATACGTGGATCTTGCGCTGCCGGTCGACCTTGGCGTAGAGGATCTCGTTGCTGTCGGTCTCGAACTCGAGCCACGCGCCGCGGTTCGGAATGACCTGGGAGCTGAACAGATGCCTGCCCGCCTTATCCACGGTCTCGGTATAGTACGCGCCGGGAGAACGGACGAGCTGGCTGACGATGACGCGCTCTGCGCCGTTGATGATGAAGGTGCCCTGGTCGGTCATGAGCGGGAAATCGCCCATGAATACCTCCTGCTGCTTCACCTCGCCCGACTGCGTGTTGACAAGACGCACCATCACGCGAAGGGGAGCGGAATAGTTGACGTCCCTCTCCTTGCACTCGGCGACGCTGTACTTCGGGTGCTCCTTGTCGATCTTGTAGTCGACGAATTCGAGCACGAGCCGCTCGGAAAAGTCCTTGATGGGAGAGATGTCGGCAAGCGCTTCGCCGAAGCCGTGTTCGATGAACTGACGGTAGGAATCCTTCTGTACCTCGATAAGATCGGGCATCTTGAGGATCTCGCTGATCTTCGCGAAGCTCATGCGGGTCTGCTTGCCCAACTTTTCTTCATGCAACATTGTTTTCACCCCTGACCTCTGCGGTCTCGGCCGCAGAAAATTTGATGTGGCTGCGGAGGCTGCCCGCTCCTTTTTCTTCGCAATCACCCGGCCTTTTCGGCCCTCGGAATGCGGCGCGGCGGCATACCTCCCATAATATCATGCTGAACTATTTTACGCCTCCCGAGTCAAGTTGTCAAGCGGGAAAAACACTTTATTTTTAAATATATTTTGGTCTTTTTGACGGGCGGAGGGGCTGTCGGGCGGCCATAGCTTTAGGCGGGGCGGGGCGAAGCACAAAAAAGCGCCCCGTCCTTCAGGCGGAGCGCGGATGGTTTATTCTGTTTTCGGAATGGATCACATGGCCGCGCGCATTATCGCGAGCGCGTCGTTGATATCCACGATTCCGTCGCCGTTGAAATCCGACGCGGCGAGGTTGATGTAAGAATTGCCGAGGCTGCCCATCGCGAAGCGGAGCACCGTCAGCGCGTCGGTCATATCGACTGTGCCGTTGCCGTTCGCATCGCCCATCAGTATGCCGGAACCGTCCCCGGCGGTGACGGTCATATCGGAGTAGATCCTCTGCCCCTCTATCGGCCAGGCCGTGAAATCATAGCCCGCGTGCACGGGCAGGGGCGGCATGACGGCGTAGAAGCCGTGGTAGATGAGCTCGCGCTCCACCTGCTCGTTGGTGACGGGGTCGATGAAGGTCACGGTGTGGATGCCGAGCGGATCGACCGCGATCGAGAAGGGGCTGACGAAGATGCGCCGAAAATCGGTCGTCCAGCGCGTGAGGTAGCAGGAGGCATGCACGTCCGCGATCAGCTCGTAGTGATAATGCCCGGCGGGCAGGCTGCCGAACAGGAGCGACGCGTCGATGGCGGTGTCCGAAATATCAAAGCCGCCGTGTACGTTGGGAGTAACGGCGCCCTGAAAGATAACGTTCGAGTCCTCATCGGTGATGCGGCCCACGATGCAGGTGATATTGTGCCTTGAAAGCACGTTTTCGCTGAGGCTGTACCAGTGCCCGAGCTCGAGCGTGCCCGTTGGCGGCGCGCCTGCCTCAACGAACACATCGTTTATGTAGTCCTCGAACTCCACACAGCCCGTCCACATATAGTAGCAATGGCCGTCCTCATCGAGCACCTGATGCCAGTGCTCGAAGAGCGGGTTCATAAGGTCCGCCGTGATCTCGATCAGGCTGCCCGGGAGAACCCTCCTGACGAGCTCGGAGCCCTCGTCCGCATTCGCCGTGCAGGGCAGGGTGTAGAGGTAGGCGTTCTGCGAGGTCACGCGCGCGATGCAGTGCGTCATCGAAAAGCTGCACTGCGCGATATAATGCGAATCGTCGCCGTTGTTGCCGACGTAGGTGCAGATGCGGCTGACGTAGGAATAGCGGCTCGAAAGCGGGATGTCGGCATTGCCGGCGGTGTTGTTGAGCGAATCCATGATGTAGATCACGCCCTGCTCAAGGCTCTTGGCGTTGTCCACCGCGACGTAGTGCCCGAAATTGTTGACGGTCAGCACGATGTGCTTGTTCGCGCGGACGAGGGCCATCAGCCTTTCCTGGAAGGCGCTGTTCGAGCTGTAGCCGCCGTTCCAGTTCATTTCGTCGAACTCCAGACCGTCGATCATCTCGGCCGGCTTCTGCCAGTAGAGATTGCCGTCCGCGGAGAGGCCGCCGTTGGCGTTGAGCCAGTTGACGAGCGTGGCCACGTTGAAGCTCTCCTGATCGCGGTAGCCGCTCTGGATGATGAGCTTGGTGATCGAGGTCACGAGGCAGCCGGCCTGGGCGACGGTCCTGCCGTTCGTGCCGAGGCGGATATCGCCCCAGCGGGGATCGGCCTGCGCCCATCTGCGGTAGTCGTCGTCCTGCTCATCCTCGGCGCCGGGCCTTTCGACCTTGACGCCCGTCGCGCTGCCGCGCGCATCCAAGGAACCGTGGTCGCCGGTGCAGCATTCGGCAAGCGCTTCGGAATCATGGAGCTCATGAAGCTCGCCGCACTCCTCCGGCTCCGCCGCAAAAACACGGCCGACGCCCGTCAGCATAAGAGCAAAGACGACCGCCAGCACAACAAGCGTTCTTATCGAAAATATGGTTCCGGGTTTCGGATCGTTTGACCTGATCAATTCCTCACCGCCTTTCGGTTCGGGTATCGTAACACATTTTTTCAATAAATGCAAGCATTTTTTGAAACTTTTTTCTTGCCCGCAACATCTTGTTCTGTGCAATTTTGAGAACAACAAGATATTGTTTTCTCTCAAAAAACGGGCGGCAGTCCCCCGCCTTTCCCAAACAAAACGCCCCACATGCGGGCAGGGCCCTTTGCGGAGCGTTATCGGTATGGTTCACGGGGCGCTTTTAGCGCGCGCCGCGGCCCGTCACTTTTCGGGGCCGTCCGGGCTTTCGGGTTCGGGCGTGAAGAAATCGTACTGGTTCCAGACGTTGGAGAAGCGCTCGAAGCGCCACGCGCCGTCGGTATACGTAAGCTCGACGTCGTAGCCGCTGGTGTCCTTATCGGAGATAAAGCCCTTGACGGATACGGCCACGTGGTCGGAGTTCACGTCTTCACCTTCTTTAAGGGTGAAGGTAAAGATCTTGCCCGTGCCCTCGTTGTAGACGAGCTCGTCCTCGCCGAAGAAATCGCCGTTGCCGGGGGCGATATAGCCCATGGTCTTGAGCGTATCGAAATCGAACTGCATCATCGCGGCGCCGCCGGAGGAGCAGTAGGCGCCGAGGTATTCGAGGATCTGCTGCGGGATGGCGTCGAAGCTCCAGCCCTCGATGTAGAAGGTCAAAAGCTCGGCCTTGGAGTGGTTATCGTCCTTGGGACAGACCTTCGCGACCGCGGTGAACAGCGCGGCCTCCTCCCTCGTCATGCCGTCGGGCACGACGAATTCCTCGTTCTTTTTGGCGCAGCCGGCCATGCCGAGCACCGCGCAAAGCAGTATCATCGCGGCCGCGGCGAAAGCGGCGGAACGAAGCATGCTTCTAACCTTGAGTTTCATCTGTAACCGTTCCCTTCAAAGGAGATTCCTGCGTAAACGCATACCATATTATAATGCGCGCGCGCCGAGAATGCAAATCTTTTTGAAAAGAAGGCCGAAAAAGCAAGGCCGGAGCATACGCGGCGCGGCGATCCTCTCTTCGCCCGTCGCCCATGCTCCGGCCATCAGGAGTTATAACCTCGGGTCCGACGCCCGCTGTTACCGTATTTTCAGCTTTTTTCAGCGGATCAGGTTCGTTAGCCCGATCGCCGCGAACAGCGCTCCGACCGAGACCGCCGCGCCTGCGATAAGCTGCGCAACGCTGTGGCGCTTCAGCTTCAGCGACGAGGTGAAGATCGGCACCATGATGAGGTACCCCGCGAGCCACACCGGCCCGACAAGGTAGGTCAGCAGTGCGAAGGGCCCCGCCGCGGCGCAGGTATGCCCGCTGGCCTTGAAGCGGAACGCGAAGGAGAGCAGGGCGAGCAGCGCGCCGGAGATCAGGTAGGTAAGATACATCATAAGCTCCACGCGCGTGCCGCCGCCGAGGATGGCGAAGAGCGTGCCCATGACGTAGCCGAGCAGCGAGAACACTATCGCGAGGCTGCGTTCGAGCTTGCGGCCCTTCCTGCGCATCGAGGGCACGGCCGCGCAGAGCGCATAGGGCAGCATGGGCAGCAGCGTCAGGCTGAATACCGCCTCGAAATAGTTGATCGGGCGGGCGAACGCCGTCTTGCCGAGCGCCAGGAAGAGCGCCGTCGCGAGCATCAGGGCCATCACGGGCGGCACCGTCAGCACGCGCACGGCCTTTGCCGCGCTCGTCTCGGCCCGGGTCAGAGCCGTTTCCCGCTTCGTTTTTCCGTTCTTGTCGACCCGCAGCTTCGCGCCGCCGGCAGCCGTCATCTGTTCCATATCGTTCCCTCCTTCCGGTCGCCGAGTCGGGCAGGGCCTCGGCCGCGATCGTCATCGGCCGGGCGCCGGTCCCGCTCGCCTTTCTTTTACCACAGCCGCCCCGGCCTTGTCACGCTACTCGTCCTTTTCCGGATTCTACCCGGGCCCTATGCTCCGGTAGAGCGCGAAAAAGCAACTCTACTGTGGGTAGAGTCGCGATTTTTCGTTTATTTAGGCTGATATTTTTCTTTTACGTCCTGTTGCTTGAAATCGGGCGGCAAATGCGGTACAATAAGGGCATGGAACAGAGGAACGACGAAAAAACGAGGCGCATCCTCGCCTCCAACATAACCTTCTACCGCAAGAAAGCGGGGCTGACGCAGGACGAGCTGGCCGAAAGGATCTTCTATTCGGGCAAGTCCGTATCCAAATGGGAGCGCGGCGAGGGCGTGCCGGACGCGCTGGTGCTCGCCTCGCTGTCGGAAACGCTGGGCGTGACGCCGAACGATCTTCTGCTTGAGAACACGAAGCCGACGCGCGTCCGCCATCGGCTCAAGAAGGGCCTTATCACGGCAATGGCGCTGGCCGCCGTGTGGCTCGTCGCCACGATGGTCTATTTCTTCATCCGCATCACCGCGCCGGACTTCGAGAAAGCATGGCTCGCGTTCATCGTTGCGATCCCCGTATCGTGCATCGTGGCGATCGTGCTGACCGCGCTCTGGCACCCGCGCATCTGGACCTTTATCGCTATCAGCGGGCTGGTGTGGAGCCTGGCGCTGACGCTGCACCTTTTCTTCCGGATAGAGAACATGTTTTTGATCTACGTCATCGCAGCCGTGCTGCAGCTCCTGATCGTGCTTTGGTACCTGCTGCTGATCGCGAACAAGCTCCCGAGCATCAAGCTCCCTATCGGAAGAAAAAAGAAGCCCGCCGAGCAGGTCCGGGCGGAGGAAGAGCCCGAGGAATAACGAAAAATCGAAGAAACGCGCTTTGCAGCGACAGATAAAGCAAAGACGCCCCGCAGGGCGTCTTTATTTTTCATTAGCGCAGCGTCTTCATTAGCGAAGCGTCTTCATTCCTTGTCCTCGTCCCTCTCCGCGTCGAACGGGCGGAGCACAATGACCCTGTCCTCGCCCAGGCTGATGGGCTGGATGGTGCATTCGCAGTCGTTGATGTTGTGGATGCGGCAGTCCCTCGCGGCGTCCACGAACGGGGCGAGCGTGCAGAGCTCCATCTTGAGCTTCGGGGTCTTATAGTGCATGGGGATGACGACCTTGGGCTTGATGATGTTCGCGAGCTCGCGGGCCTCGAGGTCGTCGATCGTGTAGATCGCGCCGATCGGCACCATCATGACGTCGATATGGCCGACCGCATCGATGATCTCCTGCGGGGGGATGACGCCGAGGTCGCCACAGTGGAGCACGCGCATGCCGTCCATCTCATAGATGAACATGGTGTTCTTGTCGCGGATCGCGCCGCCGACGCTGTCGTGATCGGTCTCGATGCCGATGATGCGCACGCCCTTGATCTCGTATTCGCCGGGCGAGCGGATGATCGTGGTGTTGCTGATGACGGGGCTGATATTGTTGTGATCCGAATGCTCATGGCTGATCGTGACGCCGTCGGCGCGCAGCTCGGGCAGCTCATAGCCGATATGGGAGCCGTAGGGATCGGTGAGGATCCTGACGCCGTTGCCGTCCTCGAGCATGAAGCAGGAATGTCCGTACCATCTGATTTTCATAATTTATCTCCTTGAAACTCTATTTCCTCATTATTCGCCTGTTTTGCGCCGTGCGGCTTCTTTTTCCGCGTATTCGAGGATAGCCGCCGTAAGCAGCGCCTCCTCCCCGCCGAGCTTACCGGCGGAGCAGGCCCTCAGCACGCGCCTGACGGCCCCTGAGAGCGCCGAAAAGGTGCTCTCGCCCGCAGCAGCAACGCAGGCAAAGAGCGCGTCGTGGCTCTCCTTACAGCGGATGAACGGCCTTCCCGCGCGGTGGTAAGCGAGCAGCGTCGCCTTGGCGTATTCGAACGCCTCGGCGTCGGCCGCGGTGCCGGGCTTCGGGATAAGCACCCTTTCCCCCACCTGCGGGACCGGCAGCGCACGCGCGAGCCGGACGGCCTCTTCGAGCGCGGCGTCCGCCGTTTCGAACAGGATCAGCCCGCCGCGGGTGAACGCGGCCGAAAAGAGCGCCGTTTCCTGACCCGGGATACGGGCGATCTCCTCGGCACTAAGCCGCTCGGGAAAACCGGGGCAGAGCGTCAGCTTGGCGGAAGCGTCACTGAACCTTGCCGGGGAACGCACCTCGCCGGGCGGGACGGTCCCATCCATAAAGGCTTCGATCAGCCGGGCCGCCTGCGAGCGGATCTTAACCGTAAGCAAACAAAGCTCAGCGATATCACCACTCCTCTGCATCTGCCCTCCGTACGCAAAACCATTGAGTTCGATGCCCACGAATGTGCATACAAACTCATTTTACAATGATGATGGCATTATTATAATCTATTATCTTAAACTTGGCAAGAGCTGCATTATATATTTTTTAAGAAATCGGTGTTTATGTCCGAAATCAACGGAAGAACCCGTATGGGAGTATACCATCCGCGGCTGTTACAAGCGGAATAAAACCGGAGGAAAAGCGTACGCCGGCGCATGGCTTCCCCTTTGGGGGAAGCTGGCACGAAGTGACTGATGAGGGGTAGGAGCGGCGGTTAATTGCAGTTGGGAGGAAATTTCTCTTCCACCTCATCCGTCCTTGCATCGCTCTGCGCTCTGCGCGGACACCTTCCCCTCATAGGGGAAGGCATGCTGCGCGGACCGCGGCATGCAAAAAGCCCCTGCGGAGCAAGCTCCGCGGGGGCTTTCGTTACAGGGTGTTAGACCCGTTTAGGGAAGATCAGTCTTCCTTCCTCCTGAAGAGGACAACACCGGCGCCAGCTACGATAGCAGCGATACCGGCGCCAACGAGGGCGATAGTACCGGTGGGCGGAGTGGGCGGGGTGGTGGGCTCGGGAGTGGGCTCAGCGGGCTCAGTGGGCTCTACCGGGGGCTCAGTGGGCTCAACGGGCTCCTCACCGATGGTGATGGAACCGTTGTCGATGAAGCGAGCGATCTCCTCTGCGGTGGTCTCGGGCATCGCGAAGAACTCGGAAACCTCGATCTCGATCGGGAATACCATGCCCTCGGTCGCTTCCTCGGATACGTGGAAGACGATGGTGAAGGCTACGATCTCGCCGTCCTCATTGGTGAGGCCGGAGGTGGGCATCGCGAACGCCACGCCCCAACGGAAGGAACCGGGAACGGTGGTGTAGTCGATGATGTTGAGACCGCCCTGCGGAGCAACCTGGTTCATCAGATCGCCGGCAGTGTAGCTCTCGATGGTGAGGTAGGTGGGATCGAAGTTGACCTGCATGTTCAGGCCGTTCGCGAAGAACGCGCCATTGAAGGTCACGGGGATCTCAACGGTGTCACCGGGCTGAGCGTATACGTCGGGAGCGCTGATGATGACGTCACCGGGCTGCGGGCCGGGGGTTACGGGAACCTCAGTGGGCTCTACCGGGGGCTCAGTGGGCTCTACCGGGGGCTCAGTGGGCTCTACCGGGGGCTCAGTGGGCTCTACGGGAGGCTCGGTGGGCTCTACGGGAGGCTCAGTGGGCTCTACGGGAGGCTCAGTGGGCTCTACGGGAGGCTCAGTGGGCTCAACGATCTCGCCGGGTACGTGGACGTAGCCGGGAACCGCAACGTAGTCAAGAGGAGTGGAGTTGCCGTCTACCGGGAAGTAGTTGAACTCATCGACCTGATGACCGAACTCATAGTAACCCTCAGCGATGTCGTCATGAGCATGGAAGGTTACGGTGAAGACGATCTCACCGGTGAAGGGGTTCGTCGGGCACATACCGCCGAGCTTGACCATGCCGGGAACGGTGGTGTAGTCGACAAGGGCCATACCGCCGGCAGCCTGGATGTTGGCGATAACGTCGCCGTTTGCAACGCTTACAACGTCGAAGTTAGCGGCATCGTAAACGAGGTTGTAGTTGAAGGTATGAGCTTCATACTCGCCGTCGATGCGGACAACAGCCTCGAAGTCCTCGCCAGCGGCGATCTCTTCGGGAACGTCAACGTAGATACCGATCTGGTCGGGACCCGGAGTCGGGGGTACCGGGGGCTCGGTGATCTCGCCGGGCTCATCGGTGGGAGCGGGAGTCTCATCGGGGGTGGTGCCGCCGGCGACCTCGATGTAGTCGACGTTAGCCTGGAACATGTCGGTCACGTTGTAGTGGCGGAGAGCGACCTTGAGAGGAGTACGCATGGAAGCGTAAGCCGCAAGGTCAACAGTGTACTGGGTGTCGCTGCCGGTAAGGGTCCAACCTGCGAGCTCGCTCGACCAGGTAGCACCGCCGTCGGTGGAAACGAACGCACCGATGTACTCAGCAGCATAGGAAGCATCCTGACCCTGTGCCCAGAAGGTGAGGGTGTCGCCTTCGAACTCGGGGGTGATCATCCAGTTATCGGGAGTGAGGGCGCCTACGTAGTTGATGTAGGAAGCGGACATCATGTAGCCCTGGCCCTCATGGTAGTTGAAGTCGGCCCATTCGGAACCGCAGCGCCACTCCCAGTTGTTGCCGTCGCCATCCTGGTCGATGAACTGGAAGCCCTGAGCTTCGGGATCGGTCTCGAAGTCCCAGATATCGCCGACTACCGGGGGATTGCTCGGAGCGTCGGTGGGCTCTACGGGAGGCTCGGTGGGCTCAACGGGCGGGTTGCCGCCGGGGACGATCTCCAGGTCGACCTGGTCGTTGCTGCCGCCGAAGGTGACGGTGAAGATGTACTCGTTGCCGGCCTCGAACTCATAGTCGTCGTAACGGCCGGGGATGTTACCGTTGGAGGAAGCGATCCAGATACGGTCGCCGGGAGTCGGGTTGGTGATGCACCAGTCATAGACGCCGCCGGGGATCTCGATGGAGATGGAGCCCTGGACGAGCATGTTCTGGGTGCTCATAGCGCCGTCCGCATTCTCGGGGATCTTGTACTCGAACTCATCGTAAACGCCCGCGGGAGCGTCGCCGGAGGAGGTCAGACCGCCGGAGGTGGGGATGATGGTGCCGTATGCGGTGGCATCGGCGTCGAGCAGCATCTGGTAGCCGGAGCCGTCGCCCCAAACATCGCTGGGAACGTTGAGGGTTACGATAGCGGTCTGGGCGTTGGGGTCACGATACCTGGCCTTGATGGTGAGGTCGGTGTAGACAGCGGAACCGTCGTAGTCCCAGCCTACGAACTCAAGACCCTCATGCTCGGGAGGAGTCGGGAAGTCGTTCTCGTCGAGAACGGTGCCGGCTTCAACTTCCCAGGTGTCGATAACGCTGTCGTCGGTGCCGTCAACGAAGGTGACGGTCACGTTGGGCATTTCGATGGGAGGAATCTCGATGTTGTCCTTGGTGTAGAGGCCGCAGATCTCACCGCCGTCGGGACCGATCATGCCAAGGAAGCTGGCCTGAGCAGTCTCGGGGTTGATGACATAGAGACCATGGGTGCTGCCATCAAGGATCTGAGCCCAGAAGAGCTGACCGGTGACGTGGTCGAAGCACATGGACTGTACGTACGCGCAGCCGACGCCGGTAGCGCCGACGCGGGTGGCAACAGCGGTCTCGAGATCGATGGTGTAGAGGTCGCCGGTCTGATACTCGATCGAGTACGCAACGCCTTCAGTGCTGATGGCGAAGGTCAGAGGAGTGGTCATGCCGGTAACGGCAGCGACGACGGTGGGAACGCCGGTAGCGAGGTCGATGGTGCAGAGCTGACGGGTGTCGCCGCCGCTGATGCCGTACATGACGTCGTTCGCATGGTCATAGGCCATACCGAGGATACCGGAAACGTTGTTCGCATTGGTGCCGGGGTACGCAACGGAGAAGGTCTCGGGATCCATGATGAAGAAGTCGTTGGCCAAACCGTTGCTGTCGTAGAGGTAGCCGTATACCTGGCCGCCCGCGAAGGCCGCAGCCCACGCATTGCCGCTCAAGGAAGCAAGGCCGGCGTAATCGGTGGGATCATAATCGGGGAACTCGATCCACATGTTATCATAAGCACCGGCGATATCATAGGTGTCGAAGCCATACAGATAAACGGTGGGAAGAGCCTCGGTTACGGTAACGGTGGCAGTGCCGGAAACCTCGGGAACCGCAACGCTGGTAACGGTGATGGTGGTGGTGCCTTCTGCAACACCGGTCACCTTACCGTTGGCATCAACGGTCGCGATGTTGGTATCGGCGATCGCGAAGGTAACGCTCTTGTCGTAGGTCGCTGCGGGGAGAACCTCGTAGACGACGTCGGCACGACGGCCCGCGGGAACGGTGACGTCCTCAACGGTGATCTCTTCAGCCATGACGGGCTGGCCAACGTAAACGTTGTCTACCTTGAAGTAGTCGCCGGTCGGGTTGACGGAGCTGTCCTTCTTGTAGGTCCAGGTCAGGGTGTGGCTGCCGGCGGTCAGACCATACTGGAAAGTCTCCCAGTCATTGTCATGTGCGCCGTAGTCCATCAAGACGGTACCGTCCACGGAGAAGCGGCACTTATCCCAATCATAGGAGTCAGAGCCCTCGCCCCATGCCATGTACTCAAACTGGACGATGTCGCCCTCGGCAGCTTCTACAGTGGTGTAGATGGTGGACTCGGAGCTTGCAACGCCGCCGTTGCCGCTCTTGGCCGCGTCGCCATCGACTACCCAAGGATAGGCAGAGGTGTTGACGAACTCAAGAGTGCCGCCGGGAACGTTGAGCGCCTCGTCTACGGTAGCCGCATCGAGGGGCCTGGGGTTGGACACACGAGGCACGGTCCCGGTCTTGGGATCATGCGAAGTGGTCTGCGCCACTGCGGGAACGGTCACGAGAGAGAGGACCATTGCAACCGCAATAAGCAGTGCGAAGAATTTCTTCATGTGTGAAATCTCCTTCCAAAGATTTTAAGTCTAACGTCCGTGCCGCCCTCGAGCAGCGCACGAGCGATAGCTCCGAAGAACACCCGGCTTCTTTGCCGGAAAACGGCTTTCGCCGACCCGAATAGGGGCGCTTTTTCAGCGCGCGGGGACGCAAAAACCCCCAAGCAACTATTCAGGTACTAACAGTATATCAGATAGTTGTCAAGATTGCAATCGTTTTTTTAAAAGATATCATTTTGGTGAGCCGACAGATTGTGGGGGACGAGGGAAAAATCCCCAAAATGCTGTATTATTGAAAATGAAAGGAAATTATATATAATTCATCGGCCTTGATGCGAGGGCAGCCGGGGCGCGAAAGCAAGCCTTCCCCTATAGAGTGGCAGCGAGGGGAAGCCATGCGTCGAGCGTCGTTTTGCGCCTCCGGGTTCGTTCCGCCTGTAAGAGGCGGGGCTGCACCAATGGTGCACTTTCTATAACTATAACAGGAAAGGCCGCCGCGTTGCCGCGGCGGCCCGGGTGAAGCTTATTTCAACTTCTGTTTGCCGTCAGACGCATCAGTCCATGAGCTCGATCGGGAAGTTCTCGATCAGACCCATAGCGTAGCGCATGATCAGGATGGCGTCGTCAAGGGAGACGGTCTCGTTGCCGCTGACTTCGGCCATCAGGAGCTGAGCGTCATTGAGGTCGATCAGGCCCATGCAGTAACGCAGGGTGAGCACCGCGTCGGCGATCTCGACAACGCCGTTGCCGTCAACATCACCGAGGAGGGTGGGTTCGGGCTCGCCGCCGCCGTGGACCTCGATGTAGTCGACGTTCGCCTGGAACATATCGGTCACGTCGTAGTGACGGATCGCGACCTTGAGGGTGCCGGAGTAGGCGGTCAGGTCGACGGTGTACTGGGTGTCGTCGGGACCGAGCACGATGTGCTGCAGCTCGTCGGACCAGGTCTCACCGTTATCGGTGGAGACGTATACGCCGAGGACTTCCTCTGCGTAGGAGGGATCCTGGCCCTGTGCCCAGAAGGTAAGGGAGTCGCCCTCGAACGCG
>JAEEKE010000058.1 GCA_016282255.1 Bacillota bacterium | reverse complement strand
TAACCCTTGTTTGCCGCGGTCTCCGGGAAAAGCCTCGCGATCAGCGGAGCGAAGCGCCTAAGTCTTTTTTCGGCTTCGTAAACATCCGCTGCGGAATACGGGAGGGAAGCGAGTGCAGCATGCGCCGGACCGAGATCGGGATTCCTGAAGAACACCTCTTTAGCCGAGGCGAAAAGCGAGGCGTCGGAGGATGGCCGATAGCAAAGCGCACTGTCGCTGCGGGCGGGGCGCCCAGTCTTTTCCTTCTTCGGCGGCTTATAATTGAACTTCGTCTGCGCCTCCTCCATATGCCCGCGCACGATCAGCTGCACGGCCTCCGCCGCGGTCTTCACGGCCTCGCGGAGCTTTGCAGCGTCCTCCTCGTTCGGCACGCCCAGCACGTGGTCGACGAGCCCGTGTTCCGGCCTGCCTATGCCGACCCTGACCCTCGGGAAATCCCCGTAGCCGAGCTGTTCGTCGATCGAACGCATGCCGTTGTGGGTGCCTGGGGAGCCGTTTGCGCGGATGCGCAGCGCTCCGACGGGCAGGTCGATATCGTCGTAGATGACGATGAGGCGGTCATGATCGACCTTGAACCAGTTCATGACCTCGGATACGGCGAAGCCGGAAGCGTTCATATAGGTCTCGGGCTTGACGATGACCACGCGCTCCGCGCCGATCCTCGCCTCGGCATAGACCGAGCGGAAGCCCCGCCGGGTGAACGCCGCTCCGAGGGACGAAGCGAGCGCGTCGGCGGTCATATAGCCGGCGTTATGCCGTGTCTTTTCATACTCCCTGCCCGGGTTTCCGAGCCCGATAACAATAAACATATCCGTTCGGGCGGGAAAGCCGCTGAAAAAGGCCCTCCCGCTATGGTATTTTCAACTTATGCCGATCGCGATGCGCAGTATCATGACCGCGTCGGTGATCGTGATGTGGCCGTCGCCGTCCATATCGCCCCTTTGCTCCGCGCCGCCCGAATAGATAATGCCCATGGCGTGCCGCATGGCGGCAAGCGCGTCGGAAACGGTCACGAAGCCGTTGTTGTCCACGTCGCCCGGTATGCCGTTCTCAGGTATCGTGACGTAGACGCCGAGGATATCGCGGTCCTCGGTAACATTATGATAATCGCCGTCCCAGCCCGAAAAGACATAGCCCGGGTGATGGGGCGCGGCCGGGGGCGTCGCGTCGGTGCCGTGGAGCACGCTGACCCTTGCGATGACGTGCCCTGTCAGCCCGTCATAGAAGCGCACCGAGTGGTATTCGGGCATATGCCCGATCAGGCCCTCAACGATGCCGCTGAGCTGCGAATAGCCTTCGAAGCAGCCGGGGAAATGATCCACCACCACGCCGTTAGGGGAAACGAAGAAGGTCTGGGGGATCATCGGATACAGGGTCGTGAGCGTCGAAAGCACGCGGTCCGCGAGCACGCAGCGGTAGGTAAAGCCGTAGGATTCGATGAGCTCGCGGCAGGCAAATGCCGTGCTGGTCGCGTCCTCATGGAGCAGGCCGATCACGAGCAGATCGCCGCCGAAGCTGTCGGCGGCCTCCTGCATATAGCCCATCTCGCGGATGCAGTCGGGGCTCCAGGTCGCGAAATAATGGATGATCGTAAGCTCGTGCGAATTGAAGGCGCTGCCGTTGATAGGCTGGCCGTAGACGTCCACGGTCGAGAAATCGCCGATGTAGACGCCGACGGCGTTCGCGGGTTCGGCGTTCGCGGCCGAGACCGCGCCGCGGCTGAAAACGCCGCAGAACAGCAGCACCGCGAGCATTATCGCGATGAACCCGAAGCCCGGGCCGGCTGTGCGCTTTTTTTGCGGTGCAGCGATCATTTTGACCTCATTTCCGGATGCGGGGAACGCATCGCGGGATCATTGCTTTTTCTTGTTGCGGATAACGAGCGCAGCAGCAGCGCCTGCGAGCAGCACTGCTGCGCCGATAGCGCCGTAGACCACGGGGCTCGTCTTGCTCCTGGTGCCGCTGCCGTCGGGCTCGGGCGTGTTCGCGCTCTCGCTGCCCTGCTGTTCGGGGTCGGCGGTCGTCGCTTCGGCGGGGGACTTGGTCGCCCCGGGCTCCTTGGTCTCCCTCGCTGCGGGATCATCGGGCTGCTCGGTGGCGACGGGCGCAGGCGTATTATCGGCGGGCTTGAGCGTCTCGTCGACGGGCGTCGGTGTGACGTCCACGGCGGGGGTCACGTTCGCGTCGGGGTCCTGCGGGTCCCTGGTGGGGTACTCGGGCGCGTCGGAGGTGTTGTTCCCGATGCCGCTGCCGCCCTCGTTATAGCCGTTGTCGGGGTCGCTGCCGCCGTTGAGGGTGATGATGGAATTATCGGTGGTGAAGGGCACGTCCTCGCTGACCAGGGATTCAAGCGGGAGCTTGATGAATTCATAGACCACCATGATGACCTGCTGATTGACGGTCACGCCCTCCTTGATGCGGAAATGCATCGTGAAGAGCTCGCCCTCGCCGCTGACCGGGTTGATGGGGCAGACGACGCCCAGCTTGATCATGCCCCTGTTGGCCATGGACTGGCAGTCGAGGATAACGACGTTGCCGCCGGCGGAGACCTGCTGCAGGAACTCGCCCTGCACGCAGCTCTCAAGCACCATGGCGGTGGGGTCGTACTCGATCGAGAGGTTCATGCCGTGCACCTCGTAATCGCCCGAGATGCTGAGGGTGATATCCACGGTGTCGCCTGCGGACACGCCGGAAACGTCGTTCATCGTGAAGACGCCGCCGGTCTCGGCCAGCGAGACCGCGGGGAGGAGAAGCATTGCCGCAAGCAGCAGTGCGGTGAGTGCGGAAAAGAACTTTTTCATTGGGTCTGCTCCTTAAAAATACGGTATGGGATCTGGAAAAACGCGTTTAAACCGTGAAACGGTCCTCCGGATCTCCGGTTGTACACAATAACCTAATTATAATTATAGCACATATATGCGTCGATTTCAATCTCGGAAACGAAGAGAAGCGAAAACGCCGGGCGCTTCTCCGGCGGCTTTACAAGCGCCGCCCGGTCGGGTATAATCACAGGCGGCGGGCAAGTGCCCGCGGAGGAGGAAAGCATATGGCTCACGATTCGAATACGGCGGACGCCGCGCTTGCCGAAGCGGCGGAAAAAGCCGTCGGGCTTAGGCACGCGCTGCACGGGAACGCGGAGCTCTCCGGCACGGAGACGCGCACGAAGCGCATGCTCATGGATTTCATCAGCGAAAACACCTCGCTCGAGCTTCAGGATATGGGCGCGTGGTTCTATGCGGCGTACAGGACTGGCAGGGATAAGGCGGAGGGGTGCAGGCGCATCGCCTTCCGCGCCGATATGGACGCCCTGCCGATCGACGAGGGGAACGCGCTCCCCTATGCCTCGTGCAACCGCGGCGTATCCCATAAATGCGGGCACGACGGCCACAGCGCCTCGCTCGCCGCGTTCGCGCTTGCGGTCGACCGCCTCGGCTGCGATAACGACGTCTTCTTCCTCTTCCAGCATTCCGAGGAGAACGGCGAGGGCGCCGCCGAGTGCGCGCGCCTGATCGATATCGAGGCGATAGACGAGATCTACGGCTATCACAATATGCCGGGCTTCCCGCTCGGCGCGGTCATGGTGCACGACGGCGTCGCCGCCTGCGCTTCAAAAGGCCTCGTGCTGCGCTTTAAGGGTAAAAACTCCCACGCCTCGCAGCCCGAGAACGGCGTTCCCGCCGCCTACGCGCTCGCGGAGCTGATCTCCGCGCTGGACGGCTTTGTAAAGGCCGCGGCGGGCGAGAGCCGGGCCCCGTCTGATGAACCTGCCGTCCGCGGCGTCGCTTTCGGCGAAAAAGGCATGGTCATGTGCACCGTCGTCGGAGCCGACGTCTCGAACCGCGAGCAGGGCGGGGGAGAGGCTGCGTTCGGCACCTCAGCGGGCTTTGCAAGGCTGATGCTGACTGTGCGCGCTGAGGACGAAGCGAATATGGACGCGCTTGAAGGCCTGATACTGACTTCCGCCCGCGCCCTCGCCGCGCGCGAAGGGCTGGGCTTCGATATGGAGTACCGCGATCCCTTCCCGGAGACGAGGAACACCGCCTCCTGCGCCGAAAAGGTGCGCATGGTCGCCGAAAGCTGCGGCTTCGTCATCGCGCCGTGGAACGAGCCCTTCCGCAGCTCCGAGGATTTCGGGTACTACACCAAGAAGACGAACGGCGCGCTCTTCTACATCGGCTGCGGCGAAGCGCATGCTCCGCTGCATACGCCCGATTACGATTTCGAGGACGCGCTGATACTGACCGCCGCAAAAATGTTCCTTACGCTCGCCCGATAGTTAAAAGCACGGGCGCGCACATCCATACGGGAAGGCCCGCAAAAAGGCCTTCCCGCGTTTATTTCCGAGCAAAACAGTCTGATATTACGTAGGACTTTAAGGCAATATTTTCTTCGAAAAAGATAAATATACAATGTTTCCGGCTGATTACAGGTAGATATTGCGCGAAATCTATGTTATAATCCCTTTATGGTGGGAGCAGTATGCCGTTTCGCGTCCGCTGCCGCCGAAAAGTCAAATATTCTACATCCCGCATACGCGGAACAAGGAGGATTAGCATGGCTAAACAAACAACGACCATCCCCTTCAAGGGCACTCCCGAACAGGAAGCCGAGCTCCAGGCAGTCATTGCCAAGTGGAAGGGTAAGGAAGGTTCCACGATGCCCGTCCTTCAGGCTGCGCAGAACATCTACGGCTATCTGCCCATCGAGGTGCAGACCATGGTCGCGGAAGGTCTCGGCCGCTCGCTTGAAGAGATCTACGGCGTTTCCACCTTCTACTCAATGTTCAACCTTGAGCCTACCGGCGAGCATCTGATCCGTGTTTGCCTCGGCACCGCCTGCTACGTCAAAGGCGCTCAGAAGGTCCTCGACGAGCTCGCCAGGGTGCTCGACGTCGAGCCCGGCCACACTACTCCGGACGGCAAGTTCACCCTTGAGCCCACCCGCTGCCTCGGCTGCTGCGGTCTTGCTCCCGTCATCATGATCGACGACGACGTCCACGGCAGGATGACTCCCAACATCGTTCGCGATATCATCGCAAAATACTGATCCAACGGCGTTTTGCATTCGGAGGTATAAAATGGAGATCAGCCGGGTTGCCGAAATACTCGACGCAGAGGTCCTGACCTGCACCGATTTTCTCGATGCCGAGGTGTGTTCCGCCTGCGGCAGCGATATGATGAGCGACGTGCTCGCGTTCGTTAAGCATCAGGGTATGCTGCTGACCGGCCTTTTGAACACACAGGTCGTGCGCACCGCCATGATGATGGATATGAGCTGCATAGTGATCGTCCGCGGGAAGGTCCCCACGGAGGAGATGCAGCTTTTTGCCGAAAACGCGGGCATCGTTATGATGAGAACGCGCTGCACCATGTTCGAAGCGTGCGGCCGGCTCTACGATGCGGGACTCGGAAGGTGAAAGAATGGCGGCAAGCGAAGAACTGAATTTCCATTTTGACGTAGACGGAAACGATTTCACCTCCGCCGGCGAAGCCTCGGTCAAGGTCAAGAAGCTGATGCGTCAGCTCGGCTTCTCACCCGAGCTCACCAGGCGCGTCGCGATCGCGATGTATGAGGGCGAGATCAACATGGTCATCCACGCCAACGGCGGAACCGCCGATATGTACGTGGGGGAGGACATGGTCCGTATCGTCCTTGCGGACTCCGGCCCCGGCATTGCCGACGTCGAAGCCGCCATGCAGGAGGGCTATTCCACCGCGCCCGATAATATCCGCGCCCTCGGGTTCGGCGCAGGCATGGGCCTTCCCAATATGAAGAATTACTCCGACGAAATGCTCATCGATTCGGTCGTAGGCAAGGGCACCACGATCGAACTCAAATTCAAAGTCAGCTGATCGGCAACGGGTCGATCATTAAAGTCGATTATTAAAGTCGATTATTAAAAGGAAGGGAGGCTGCGGCTTCATGGCAGAATACAATCATTCGGTGTTCCTCGAGCGTGAGAAATGCAAGGGCTGTACCGCCTGCCTGAAGCGCTGTCCGACCGAGGCGATCCGCATCCGCGAAGGGCATGCCGTCATCAATCCGATGCACTGCATCGACTGCGGTGAATGCATCAGGGTCTGCGAGCAAAAGGCGAAGCGCGCCGTCTACGATAAGCTCGACGAGCTGGATACGAGCAAGTATCTGATCGCCCTGCCCGCGCCGTCGCTCTTCGGTCAGTTCAACAAGCTGACCGACGCCGACTACGTCATCCAGGGCCTGCTCGATATCGGCTTCAGCGACGTCTACGAGGTCGCCCGCGGCGCCGAGATCGTCACGGAATACACCCGGCGCTATATGAACCGCGCGGAGCTCCCGCTCCCGGTCATAAGCTCCGCCTGCCCCGTGGTCGTGCGCCTCATCAAGCTCCGTTTCCCGACGCTGATCAAGCACCTGCTGCCGATCATCGCTCCGATGGAGATCGCCGGCAAATACGCCCGCAGGGAAGCCCTCAAAAAGCATCCCGAGCTCAAACCCGAGGATATTCGCACCGTGTTCATCTCGCCCTGCCCCGCAAAGGTCAGCTGGGCGAAGAGCACCATGGAGGATCAGGAGGTCTACGTCGACAACGTCGTTTCGATTAGCGAGGTCTATTTCAAGCTTATCGGCGCGATGAAGCGCGACGTCTCTCCCTCGGCCGCGTCCAGGACCGGCATGATCGGCCTGAGCTGGGCCTCCTCCGGCGGCGAGGCTTCCGCCCTCTTCAACGAGGGCTATCTCGCTGCGGACGGCATCGAAAACGTTATCCAGGTGCTCGACAAGATCGAGACCGGCCAGCTCGGCGACGTTACCTTCGTCGAGCTCAACGCCTGCCCCGGCGGCTGCGTCGGCGGCGCGATGACGGTCGAGAATCCGTACATCGCCCGCGTCCGTCTGCAGAGCCTGCGCAGGTACCTGCCCGTTTCGATGAACAGGCTGCCGCATAAGCCGGGCGAGGAACACGAGACCTTCGTGCCCGATGAGCTGATCGACGCGAGGCCTTTTGCCTACACGCCGCCGACCGTCACCATGAGCCGCATGGAATCGATCCGCAGGATGATGGAGATCGAAAACATCTACGAGACCCTGCCGCAGATCGACTGCGGTTCCTGCGGCGCGCCGACCTGCCGCTGCTTTGCGGAGGACGTCGTGCGCGGCGAAGCCTCGATAGACGACTGCGTCGTGCTGATGAGGGAGCATTTAAAGACCCTGCTCAACAAAAATGTCAATAGCTGACGAACTTAAAAACAACGATCTCTTCGGGTCCGGCGCTCCCGGTCCCGGCGAAAGGGTACCTTCTATGGCTCTTACAGTAGATCATCTTATAGAAACGCTCGGCCTGACCGTGCATCATCTTGACGACGGCACGCGCGAAGTGACCGGAGGCTACACGGGCGACCTGCTCAGCTGGGTCATGGGCCGCGCCGTGAGCGGCGACGCATGGGTGACGATCATGAGCAATATCAACGTCATCGCGGTCGCACAGCTGACGGACGTCGCCTGCGTGATCCTCGCCGAGGGCGTCGTGCCGGGCGAGGACCTGATCGCCGCCGCCGAAATGCGCGGCATCAACCTGCTCTCATCCCCCGAACCCTCGTTCGCGCTGTCGGGCAGGATCTTCAAAGAGCTCTGAGCCTATGGAACCGTTCAGCTACGATCTTCACGTTCATTCGTGCCTGAGCCCCTGCGGGGACGACGACATGACGCCCTGCAATATCGCGGGCATGGCATATCTGAACGGCCTGAAGATCGTCGCGCTGACCGATCATAACTCGACCAAGAACTGCCCCGCCTTCTTCGAGGCCTGCCGTGAATACGGCATAGTGCCCGTCGCCGGTATGGAGCTCACCACCGCCGAGGAGATCCACATGGTCTGCCTCTTCGAGGAGCTCGATACGGCGATGCGGTTCGACAGCGAGCTGCAGCAGTACCGCATGCCGATAAAGAACCGCGTGGACATCTTCGGCCGCCAGCCCATAATGGGCCCGGGCGACGAAGTGATCGGCGAGGACCCCTGGTTCCTCCCGGCGGCCACGAGCCTTCCCATCGAGGACGCGGCGGCGCTCGTGCGCAGCTATTCCGGGCTGTGCTACCCCGCGCATATCGACCGGGAATCGAACGGCCTGCTCGCCGTCCTCGGCACGTTCCCCGAGAAGCCGGTCTTCGGCCTCGCGGAGCTGCGGGAAAGGAAGAACACCCCTCTTGCCGAGGGCAGAAAGCTCGTCGTTTCGAGCGACGCACACCGGCTCTGGGAGCTGAACGAGGCGGAAAACTTCCTTCATCTGAATGCGTCCAAGGACGACGATGAAGCGGCGATCCGAAAGGCGTTCTTCGAGGCGATGCGCGCGGCGGAGGCCGAATGGAAGCAGTGACCGGTCCCGACCGGCAGGAAAGGAGCCCGATTTGAAAGAGCTTTCCCTTAACATCCTCGATATCGCTCAGAACTCCATCACCGCCGAGGCGGATCTCGTGGAGATCACGCTTCAGGAGACCGACACCACTCTGAGCCTGTCGATAAAGGACAACGGCTACGGCATGAGCCCGGAGTTCCTCGCTTCGGTCGCCGATCCGTTCTCCACCACGAGGACGACCCGCAAGGTCGGCATGGGCATCCCGCTTTTAAAGCTTGCCGCCGAACAGACGGGCGGAGGCATCACCATCGCCTCCACGCAGCGCAAGGTCGATCCCGAGCACTGCGGAACCGAGATAACCGCCTTCTTCCATAAGGACCATCTCGATTTCACTCCGCTCGGAGATATCGTCTCCACCATCTGCACGCTGCTGCAGGGCTTCCCCGAAGTGGACTATCTGTTCACCCACAGCTACGTCCGCACCACGGAGGCGGGGGAGAGCGAGACCGCCGTCGCGCTCGACACACGGGATATGCGCGTGATCCTCGGGGACGACGTGCCCCTGTCCGATCCCATGGTCCTGCTCTGGGTGCGCGACACGCTCGAGGAGCAGTATTCCGAGCTCGGCAAGTGATCCGATAAGCTCCTTGTCAAAAGGACGTAAGCCCGCAAGGGCTAAAAATAGAAACTATTAAAAAATAAACCAAACCGAAAGGAAAAAGCCGTATGAAATCATTGGAAGAACTCGCAAAGATCCGCGAGAGGATGCAGAACAAGGTCGTCCTCCGCGAGGGCCAGGCAACCATTCGCGTTGCGGTCGGCATGGCGACCTGCGGCATCGCAGCGGGCGCAAGGCCCGTGCTCAACACCCTTGTTGAGGAAGTCGCAAAGCGCAACCTGTCCGATAAGGTCACCGTTACCCAGACCGGCTGCATCGGCATGTGCCGCTTCGAGCCCATCGTCGAAGTCTTCGACGGTGACAAGGAGCGCGTCACCTACATCAAGGTGACTCCCGAGAAGGCCCGCGAAATCGTAGAGAAGCATCTCGTTGGCGGCAACCCCATCGCCGAGTACACCATCGGCGCTGCGGAGAAATAATGGAGGAGAGAAAGTAATATGATTCGCTCACATGTTTTGATTTGCGGCGGTACCGGTTGTACCAGCGGCGGCAGCCAGGCCATCGGCGATAAGCTGCAGAAGGAAATCGACAGGCTCGGCCTTACCGACGAGATCAAGATCGTCCGTACCGGCTGCTTCGGTCTCTGCGCGCTCGGCCCGGTCATGATCGTCTATCCCGAAGGCACCTTCTACAGCAAGGTCAAGGTCGACGACGTTGCCGAGATCGCGGAGGAGCATCTGCTCAAGGGCCGCGTCGTGGAGCGCCTCGTCTATAAGGAGTCCGAAGGCCTCAAGATGGAGGACGTCCCCGCCCTCGGCGAGACCAACTTCTACAAGACTCAGCTCCGCGTCGCTCTTCGCAACTGCGGCGTCATCGATCCCGAGAACATCGAAGAGTACATCGCGATGGACGGCTACCAGGCTCTGGGCAAGGTCCTCACCGAGATGACTCCTCAGGAAGTCATCGACGTCATGAAGGCGTCCGGCCTCCGCGGCCGCGGCGGCGCAGGCTTCCCCACCGGCATGAAGTGGCAGTTCGCCGCCAACAACGTTGCGGACCAGAAATACGTCGTCTGCAACGCCGACGAGGGCGACCCCGGCGCATTCATGGACAGGTCCGTTCTTGAGGGCGACCCCCATGCGGTGCTCGAGGCAATGGCCATCGCGGGCTACGCGATCGGCGCAAGCAAGGGCTATATCTACGTTCGTGCCGAGTACCCCATCGCCGTCCGCCGTCTTGAGATCGCCATCGGCCAGGCCCGTGAATACGGCCTCCTCGGCGAAGACATCTTCGGCACCGGCTTCAACTTCGATATCGACGTCCGTCTCGGCGCAGGCGCATTCGTCTGCGGCGAAGAGACCGCGCTTCTGACCAGCATCGAGGGCAACCGCGGCGAGCCGCGCAACAAGCCCCCGTTCCCGGCCAACAAGGGTCTGTTCGGCAAGCCGACCATCATCAACAACGTCGAGACCCTCGCCAACATCCCCCAGATCATCATCAAGGGCGCCGACTGGTTCGCCTCCATGGGCACCGAAGGC
>JAEEKE010000057.1 GCA_016282255.1 Bacillota bacterium | reverse complement strand
GCTTTTCATTAGGCCGTTTATCGACATGGCTCCGCTCGGCGGTGCAGGATCAAGATATAATCAGAAAAAGGGTCCGAGAAAAGCATATTACTTGCCGATCTCGGATCCTGTTCGTATAGTCGTATTCGTTTTAACGATAAGCTTCCTTATCACGATTTGGCGATAAAGCCGCGCCTTTTCCGTCTTTATTTCCGTCCGGCAGCTTACCTGCCGTTCGTTTCGCTTTGCATCGCGTGCGGACACATCCCGCAGTGCGCGCAGTCCCCGCAGCAGGGCGACTTGCCCTTCTTCTTTTCCCGGACCATGCGCGCTATGATCGCGGCGACGACCGCGGCGAGCGCGAGCGAGAGCAGCACCGTGCCGAGATTTTTCGAAAGCCAGTCGAGCATAATTACCTCCTTTTGAAGCCTCAGCCGATCTTCTTCGTGAGCCGGTCGGCCTCCTTATACCGCTTGATAAACAGCATATAGAGCATCAGCAGCAGTATCGCGAAAGCGAAGATCAGGCCGATGACGTTCGCCCGGCCGGTGAAAAGCCCGCCGAACTGATTGATCATCAGCGCGATCGCGTAGGCGAACAGGCATTGGTAGCCGACGGCGAACCAGGTCCATTTGGCGTTGTTCATCTCGCGCCTTATCGCGCCGATGGCCGCGAAGCAGGGGGCGCAGAGCAGGTTGAACACCAGGAACGAATAGCCCGTCACGCCGGTGAACGCCTGCGCGAGCGCCTGCCATGCGGTCAGCTCGCCGCCGCAGTAGAGGATGCCCATGGTGCCCACGATGTTCTCCTTGGCCACCAGGCCGGTGATGGAGGCGACGGCCGCCTGCCAGGTGCCCCAGCCGAGGGGCGCGAAGATCCAGGCGATGGCGCTGCCGATGCGGGCGAGGATCGAGAGCGAGAGCTCCTCGTCCTCCAGCATCCTGAAGCCCTCGGAAGTGAAGCCGAAGCGGCTCGTAAACCACACCACGATGGTGGAGAGCAGTATGATCGTTCCGGCCTTCTTAATGAAGGACCAGCCGCGCTCCCACATGGAGCGGAGCACGTTCTTGAGCGTCGGCCAATGGTAGGCGGGCAGCTCCATGACGAACGGTGCGGGTTCGCCGGAGAACATTTTCGTCTTCTTGAGCATGATGCCGGATACCACGATCGCGGCCATGCCGATGAAGTAGGCCGAGGTCGATACCCAGGGCGAGCCGCCGAATATGGCGCCCGCGATCATCGCGATGAACGGCACCTTCGCGCCGCAGGGGATGAAGGTGGTAGTCATTATCGTCATGCGGCGGTCGCGTTCGTTTTCGATGGTCCTCGACGCCATGACGCCGGGCACGCCGCAGCCGACGCCGATCAGCATCGGGATGAAGGATTTGCCGGAGAGCCCGAACTTGCGGAACACGCGGTCCAGCACGAAGGCGATGCGCGCCATGTAGCCGCAGGCCTCGAGGAAGGCGAGCATCAGGAACAGCACCAGCATCTGGGGCACGAAGCCGAGCACCGCGCCGACGCCGGCCACGATGCCGTCGAGGATCAGGCCCTTGAGCCAGGGCGCGGCGTTGACCGCGTCGAGCCCCTTCTCGATGATAGCCGGTATGCCGGGTACCCATACGCCGTATTCGGCGGGGTCGGGCTCCTCGCCGATCTCGTCCAACGTCCTCAGGGCCTTCTCATAGTCGGCGAGGCTCGCGGTCTTCTCTATGGTCTCCAGCGTCTCCTCGTCCTCAACGGTGTAGGTAAAGTTCCCCGTCGGCTCGGCGCCGTGCTCCTCGGTCCAGGCGTCGAAGCCGTCCTTTATCGCCGCGGCCTCGGAATATCTTTCGCTGAGCTCGGTGTAGCCGCCGTCCATCCCGAACAGGTGGAAGCCGTCGCCGAAGATATTGTCGTTGGTGAAATCCGTTGCCGGCGCGCCGACCGCGACCATAGCGATCCAGTAGACCAGGAACATTACCGCCGCAAAGATCGGCAGACCGAGCCAGCGGTTGGTCACGACCTTGTCGATCTTGTCCGAAACGGTGAGCTTATCGGCGTTTTTCTTCTTATAGCAGGCCTTTATTACGTCCGCGATGAAGATATAGCGCTCGTTGGTGATGATGCTCTCCGCATCGTCGTCCAGCTCCTTCTCGGCCGCTTTGATGTCGTTCTCAATGTGGGCGAGGGTATCGGCGGGGATCGCGAGCTGCTCGAGCACCTTGTCGTCGCGCTCGAAGACCTTCACGGCGTACCAGCGCTGCTGTTCCTCGGGCATGCCGTGCACGGCCGCCTCCTCGATATGCGCAAGAGCGTGCTCGACCGGGCCGGAGAAGCTGTGAAGGGGCAGAGTCTTGGTGTGCTGCGCCGCCTCGATCGCCGCCTCCGCGGCCTCCATGACGCCGGTCCCCTTCAGTGCGGAGATCAGCACGGCTTTGCAGCCGAGCCGTTCGGAAAGCCGCTCAAGGTCGATCCTGTCGCCGTTCTTCTTTATCACGTCCGCCATGTTGACCGCGAGCACCACGGGGATGCCCAGCTCGGTCAGCTGCGTGGTAAGATACAGGTTGCGCTCAAGGTTCGTGCCGTCGATGATGTTCAGTATCGCGTCGGGCCGCTCCTTGATAAGATAGTCCCTCGCCACGACCTCCTCGAGCGTGTAGGGGGAGAGGGAGTAGATGCCGGGAAGGTCGGTGACGGTCACGTCCGCGTGCTTCTTAAGCTTGCCTTCCTTCTTTTCCACCGTAACGCCGGGCCAGTTGCCGACGAACTGGTTGGAGCCCGTCAGCGCGTTGAAGAGGGTCGTTTTGCCGCTGTTCGGGTTGCCCGCAAGGGCGATTCTAAGATCCATTTCGTTTCCTTTCTGCTGAAAAGCCGGGGAATTAGGTTAGCGGACGCTAACTTAATCCCGAAAAATAAAGGGGTTTTGCCCCAAAGGAGTCATTCCACCTCGATCATCTCGGCGTCCGCCTTGCGGATCGAGAGCTCGTAGTTCCTGACCGTGACCTCGATGGGATCGCCGAGCGGTGCGACCTTGCGCACGCGGACCGGCGTCCGCCTCGTTATGCCCATATCCATGATGCGGCGCCTTACCGCGCCCTCGCCGTGGAGCCTGACGACCGTTGCGGTCTCTCCGATGGCGACGTCTCTCAGTGTTTTCATTTTCGTTCCTCCTTTTATATTAAGCCGTTTATTTTAAACCATTATCCTTCGCGCCAGCTCGCCGCTGACCGCGATCCGGCTCTCCCTGACCTTGACGATCAGGTTGCCGCCGAGCGTGCTGACGATGCTGACCTCGCTCCCGACGTTGAAGCCGAGATCCTCAAGATGCTTTTTGACCTCCGGGCTGCCGCCGATCCTTCTTATGATCTGCGGTTCGCCGACCTTAGCGAAATTAAGGGGCATCATCCCGTACCTCCTGTGCGTATTACCGGCCGAAACCGGGGCTGCGATTCGGTTAGCAGCCTCTAACCGAATCATATTATAGTTAGCAGAAGCTAACTTGTCAAGCGTTTTTTCAAATATTTTTGCTTTTTTTTCAAAAATGGTTTATACTGTAGGTGAAAACAGAGGGAGGGCAGGAAAATGCCTATGCAGGAATCCGGTGAAATGTATCTTGAAACGATCTATGTGCTGCTGCAGGGATCGGCCTGCGTCCGTGCGATCGACGTGGGGGAGCGGATGGGGTTCTCCAAGCCGTCCGTGAGCCGCGCGGTCGGCCTGCTCAAAAGGGAGGGGCTGATCGTGACCGACTCGCAGGGCTGCATAAGCCTGACCGAGGCGGGCGAGGAGCGGGCGAAGCGCATCTACGAGCGGCACACCGTGCTTTCGAAGCTGCTTTGTAACCTCGGCGTGGATGAAAAGACCGCCCAGGAGGACGCCTGCCGCATCGAGCACTATATCAGCGACGCCACCTTCGAGGCCATAAAGGCGCATATGAGGGCATACGGCGGCAAACTCTGAGCTTCGCAGCAAAAATCAAGAGCACTGGGTCCGTGATCCGATGCTCTTTCTTGTTCGGCTGATACGGCCTCAGCCCGCCTTCACGGCCTCGCTGTCGATGTATTCGCAGGCGGCTATGGCGGCGACGCCCCCGTCCGCTCCGGCGGTCACGAGCTGGCGCACGGCCTTGGTGCGGCAGTCCCCGGCCACGAACACGGCTTTTTCGCGCGTGCGGCAGCTCTCGTCGGCCACGATGAAGCCCGCGGGATCCAGCTCCACAAGGCCCTCGAACGCGGCGTTGTTGGGCTCCTGCCCGATCGCGACGAACACGCCGTCGACGGGGAGCACGCGGTCCTCGCCGGTGACGCGGTTACGGACCTTCAGGCCGGTCAGCGCCGTCTCGCCGAGGCATTCCGCCGGCACGCAGGAGAGCACGGGCTCGATGTTATCGCAGCCCTCAAGCCCCGCCGTGACGCGCTTTTCGGCGCGGAACTCGTCGCGCCTGTGCACCAGATAGACCTTTTTCGCGAGCTTTGAAAGATAGATCGCGTCCTGCACGGCGGTGTTGCCCCCGCCCACGACCGCGACGGTCCTGCCCTTATAGAAGGCGCCGTCGCAGACCGCGCAGAAGGAGATGCCGCGGCCGATGAAGCGTTCCTCGCCCGGCACGCCGAGGCGGCGGTGCTTGAGGCCGGTCGCGATGATGACGGCCCGGCCGGTGAAGGCGGAGAATTCGGTGCGCACGGTCAGGCTGCCGTCCGGGTTCTTCTCAATGCCGGTGACGGTGTCGACCTCCACCTCCGCGCCCAGGTCCATGACCTGGTCCACGAGCACCGCGGCGAGCTCCTGCCCGCTCATAGGCCGCGTGAAGGGATAGTTCTCCACGTGGGGGGAGAGCGTTATCTGGCCGCCGAAGGCCTCCTTTTCGATGAGGAGGGCGGTCTTGCCCGCGCGGCGGGCGTAGATGGCCGCGGTCAGCCCCGCGGGCCCCGCGCCGATGATGATGACGTCGTACATGGTTGTCTCCTTTTCGTGCACCAATGGGGACGGTTCTCTTTGGTGCAAAAGAACACTGTAATCACAGTAAAAATTGCACTTCATACCATAATAGTTTGCACCAAAGAGAACCGTCCCCGTTGGTGCAGTGTGTTTGACAAAGCATGTGCAGGCATTTCAGCCTGCACATGCTTCATTATTTTACGCGGTCACGCTCGTTTCCTCGAGGGTGCGCAGGAACCGGTTGATCGCTCCGACGCCGGCATAGGTCTCGACCTTGGCGCCGTCCGCGATCACGAGGGTCGGGGCGGACTGGATGCCGTAGCGGATCGAGAGCTCCTGCTCCTTGTAGGCGTCGATCTCTTTATACTCGACGCCGTGTTTGGCGAGAAGGCTCTTGGCCGAGCGACAGTTCGGGCAGGTCTCGGTGGTGAAGAGCATCACGGTGCGGATCGGCGTGTTGTCGGCCGCTTCCCGCTCGGCCTCGGCCTCGGCGGCCTTCTGCTCGGCCTCGACGCGCCTGCGCTCCTTATGCTGCTTCCAATCCAGGATCGTGTACTCCTTGCGCTCCTTGAACTCCTGCACCTTGCCGTCGTTCCAGTTCTGGATCGGGCGGTAATAGCCGGTGATGCGGCTGTTCACCTCGGTGCGCGAGCCGCAGTAGGGGCAGGTGTACTGTTCGCCCGCAAGATAGCCGTGGTTGCGGCAGATCGAGTAGGTGGGGCTCATGGTGTAGTAGGGCAGGCGGTAGTTCTCGCTGATCTTCTTGACCAGGGCCGCGGCGCTCTCCCAGCTGGGCAGCTTTTCGCCGAGGAAGGTGTGGAACACGGTGCCCGAGGTGTAGAGGGTCTGCAGCTCGTCCTGGATGTCCAGCGCCTCGAAGATGTCCTCGGTGAAGCCGACGGGCAGGTGGGAGCTGTTGGTGTAGTAGGGGGTGCCGCCGGGCTCCGCCGCGGTGATGATGCCGGGGAAGTTCTTCGCGTCGTACTTGGCGAAGCGGTAGGTGGTGGATTCCGCCGGGGTCGCCTCAAGGTTGAACAGCTCGCCCTCGTACTTCTCCTGATAGTCGGAGAGGCGGTTCCTCATATGGTTGAGCACGTCCTTGGTGAACTCCTGCGCGCGCTTGTCGATCAGGTTGCACTTGAGCCAGCGGGCGTTGAGGCAGCATTCGTTCATGCCGACCAGACCGATCGTGGAGAAGTGGTTGTCGAAGCTGCCGAGGTAGCGCTTGGTGTAGGGGTACAGGCCCTCGTCGAGCAGGCGGCTGATGACCGTGCGCTTGACGTGCAGGCTCCTTGCGGCCACGTCCATAAGGTGGTCGAGCTTCTGGTAGAACTCCTCCTCGGTCTCGCTGAGGAACGCGAGGCGGGGCATGTTGAGCGTCACGACGCCGACGCTGCCGGTGCTCTCGCCGCTGCCGAAGAAGCCGCCGCTCTTCTTGCGCAGCTCGCGCAGGTCGAGGCGGAGACGGCAGCACATGGAGCGGATGTCGCTGGGCTTCATGTCGCTGTTGACGTAGTTGGAGAAATACGGCGTGCCGTACTTCGCGGTCATCTCGAAGAGGAGCTTGTTGTTCTCCGTCTCGGACCAGTC
>JAEEKE010000056.1 GCA_016282255.1 Bacillota bacterium | reverse complement strand
TGAAAAAAAGACGGGTTTGAAACCGTCTTCAAAGGTGCCTCAAATCGAGGATGCTGTCCTTTTTTATGTGTGAAATGTAGTATGAATGTAGTACGATAAATTACAAAACGAACCCCGAAAAACTCAATGTTTTTCGGGGTTTTCTGGCACACTTGCCGGGATTCGAACCCGGGACCTTCCGCTTAGGAGCGGTTTGATCTGCGCAGCTCAAAAACCCTTACAGCGCTTGATTTTTCATATAAACGCTGAGTTTTTTATGTGTTGCTGCAGTGCTTCATTATACTCATTACCCGCGATATCAGCATTGACCTCAAAAATTGTGTAGCATAAATGTAGTATATGGCGGCTTCACCATAACAAAAGTCCCGGGATCAAATGATTCCGGGGCTTTTCGTATGCACTTGTTGAGATCCTATTTCGCTTGGGTAGTTATTCCTCCGCGGGTTCGTCGGTTATGCATTTATCGAGCCGGATCAGCAGTCTTCTCAGCGCGACGTGCGCCTGTGCGACGTCTACCCGGCGGAAGCGGAGTTTCGAGCCGGGGCGGAGCTGAGCGGCGATGGGCAGATCGGCGGTGATGACGTGAGCGATCTTGGCATAGCCGCCGGTCGTGGGGCAGTCGGAAAGCATCAGTATCGGCTGACCGGACGAGGTGATCTGGATATCGCCGGGCAGCATGCCCTCGGACAGAACGTTGCCGTCATAGCCTTCGCGGAACGCGGCTGCGGGACCCGAAAGGCGTATGCCCATCCTGGAGCTGTCCGGTGTGTAGAAGTATTCGCCTTCACAGAACGCCGTTTCGCCCTCTTTTGAGAATTGCTCCTGCTGAACGCCGGGAATGACGCGAAGCTCGGCTTCGCTTCCGGGCATGGGTATCGGCAGTTCGGTCATCGAGCGCCGGACAGGTGGGACATTTTCATTAAGCTCAAGCTTTTGCCCGTCCAAAACGGGCTCCGTGCGCAGGCCTTTTGCGACGATACCTCCGGAAACGGCTATGTATGCCCGCATACCGGCCGTCAGCGGCTTTGGAAGGAGCTCATCCCCGGCTTTGACGCACACAGTGCGGTTTACCGGGACTTCGATCTGTTCATCGCCGCGGCGGAGGATAAGCCCTTCGGCGGCTCCTGCAATGGCGATCATGCGGTCGCTGCCAAAGCGTATGCCGGGAAGCATCATTATAGCTTCAAGAGCGCAGGCGTCGTCGGGATTTCCGACAAGACGGTTTGCGAGGATGCACAAAAACGGATCCGTGGGGCCGCCGGTAGGCACGCCGAAGCGTTCGAGCAGATGCCTCTTCGTTGAAACGGGCAGCGTTAAAAAGCCTTTTTTGACGATCTCGATCATGCGTCCCACTCCCCCGTCATTCCGATCCTTTCATATGTCGCTGCATCGATCGGCGCGAATTTTACTATATCGCCCGCCGAGAACAGCGACAGCTTTTTCTCATCGAACAGCTTCAACGGCGTCCTTCCGATTATGTTCCAACCGCCGGGCGAGGGTTCGGGATAGACGCCGGTCTGCATGCCCGCGATGCCCACGCTGCCGCCCTCGACGCGAAGACGCGGTGTGGTTCTTCTCGGGCAGGCGATCGCGGGATCGAGCCCTCCGAGATACGGGAAGCCGGGCATAAAGCCGATCATATAGACGTGGTATTCCGGCGCGGCATGACGTTTTACGACTTCATCTGTGGACAATCCGGCGTGCTGCGCAACGAGCCCAAGATCGGGACCGTACTCCCCGCCGTAGAGCACCGGTATGCGCACGAGCCTTCCCTCCGCTGCCGCCGGTTTTGTTTCCATAATTCCGCGCAGGAAAAGGCAAAGCTGACCGAAGGTGATCCGCATCGGGTCGTATTCGACGGTCAAGGTCCTGTACGCGGGGATGCACCTGATTACGCCGTCCGGTTTGTTTTCCGTTACGGCTCTGAACAGCGCAGTCACCCTGCCGTTTATTTCGGGCGATATTTTGTTTTCGAAAACGACGTCCACCGCGCGGTCGCCGTGCTCAAGAAGCTTCGGTTTTGTATCCATAGGCTTATTCTGCAAAGGGTTCGATCGAGACGCCCGCTTCGGTCAGCGCGCTGCGTATCCGGTTCGCAAGATGCACCGCCTTCGGGTTGTCGCCGTGCAGACAGATCGAATCGAAATCGAGCTTGAGGGGCTTGCCGTCGACCGACAGCACCGTTCTTTCCGTAACGGCTTTGAGTACGCGCTCACAGACCGCGTCCTCATCCGTGATAACGGCGTTCGCCATGCTGCGGGGCACGAGACCGCCGTCGCTCAGATAGGCTCTGTCAGCAAAGAACTCGCGCGCGATCCGAAGCCCTGCCGCCTTCCCCGCCCTTGCCGTTTCGCTGCCCTCGGGGCAGAGCAGAACGAGCGACGGATCGTAGAGCTTGACGGCTTCCGCGATTGCTGCCGCAAGCTTCGGGTCCTTCGCTGCGGAATTGTAGAGAGCGCCATGGGGTTTGACATATGAAACGCGGGCACCCTCCGCGCGGCAGATCCCGTCGAGAGCGCCGATCTGATAGAGCAGCGCGTCCGTCACCTCTTTCGGCGACAGCGCCATCGCCCGCCGTCCGAAGCCCGCAATGTCCGGATACCCGGGATGTGCGCCGATGACGGTACCGTACTTTACGGCAAGCGCCGCCGCCCTCCGCATACAGCACGGATCGCCTCCGTGCCAGCCGCACGCGATATTCGCGGATGAAACGAGCGGAATGAGTTCCTCATCCGCTCCGTAACTGTATGCGCCGAAGCTCTCTCCGAGATCGGCGTTAAGATCGATCGAAAACTGCATTACATACCTCCCGCCGGCCGTGCGGCTCGTTTTTCTTTTATGATACTATCACGAAAAACGCATGCAGTCAACGCAGAAAGTCAGCAGATATTGAAATCGGTGCGCTCCCATCCGGCGAGCTCGGCAGCCGGCTTTTCGCCGTATGCTCCACTGAAGTCCTTCATAACAAGAGCATTGACTTCCTCGCCGCAAGAGCCGAAGATCGCGGCGGTCACCTTATTCAAAGCCCAATACAGATTGCCGCAGTGGAAGCTGAAATCGCGCTTGTATTCGTTTTTCGGAGGATCGGACGGATACTCGTCATAATAGGTATCGCGCACCCTGTGCAGGCAGTAGCCGCCGTTGTTGAGGCTGACGGGAGCCTCGAAAACGATATCCGGATTGAAGCCCCGGCAGAGCGCCTCGTCGAGATAACGGCAGTAGACGCTGCCGGCTTCAAGGCAGCCCATCTCTTCGAACTGTTCATGCCAGGGGCAGTTGGTGATATGTATCTCATAATCGGGCGAAAGGCTGATAAGTTCGCCGTCCGCTGGTGTGACCTCGTCGGTCGTGACAAGTTCGCCGTACTGAAGGAAGGTCCTGTGATCGAGCGGCTTCCCATCGCGGATCGCACGCTGCGCCATCCTGCGGCCGCGCTGACCGGCATAGTATTGGACCGCGTGGATGAAGGCTGCTTTGCCCCTTTCGCCGAACGCCTCTTTCAGTCGTTCATAATAGCGAGCTGCGATAAACGCATGTGTTTTTTCGTTGAATCCCATATTGTTCCTCCGTCACTCGCGAAAGCTTGTGATGCAAATATAGAGCATCGGCGTGCTGCCGCTGTTCTCCACGCAATGCACCATCCCAACGGGTACGCTGCAAACAGAGCCCGCGCGGCAGGGTATGCGCTCGCCTTCGTTGATGAACGCGCCTTCGCCCGCCAGTATATAGAAGGTCTCGTCGGTCTCGCTGTGCGCGTGCCGCCTCGTGGACGAGCCGTCGCCGAGAAGCAGCACCTCGCCGCCGACGAGCTTTTGCGAACGCCGGAGACCTACGCCCCAGACCTGAAGGTGCTGGCCTTCGCGAGCGCTCTCGTTCTCCTGAAGATTGAATACGTCGGTGTACCAGAATCCGGTGCCGACCGCCTTGGAACGGCCGATGCTCGTCCATTTCTGAACGCCTTCCTCGGCGCCCTCGGGCACGAGCCCGCCTCTGACCCTGAATACGAGCAGCGTCATCGGCATTTCGCCGGTGTTCATTATCTCATGCATAAGCCCCGGGGTAAAGTACAATGTTATGTTCTGCCTGAGAATATAGGTATCGCCCTGACCCATTTTGCCGTAAACGCTCATGGCTCCGAAGCCGCCGAGCACGTAGTAGAGGCGTTCCTCGGGATAGCCTTGGCAGGGCAGCGTTGCCCCGGCGGGGAGCGTCAGACGGTCTATTTGTACGTTTCCTCCCGCGGACTCTTCAAAGGGAAGTATCGTTTTTGCATCCGTTTCCATTTTTCGGTCGGTCCTTTCTTTGTGATAGGGACGTTCAGCCGCAGATCTCGAAGATCGATTGCGCGAACACGGCAATGCTCCTCTGCATTACGTCGAGCTTTACGAACTCCTGCGCGCCGTGCATGCGGGTATCCGTGCCGAAGGGCTCGCAGCCGAACGCGACGCCGTGAGGAAAGCAGTGGGCGTAGCAGCCGCCGCCCATCGCAAGGCCGTAGGCTTTTTCGCCGTAGTGGAGCTCATAGCTTTTGAGCAGCTTTTCTATATAGGGGTCGTCGAGCGGGATATGCCTGCCAGGGTCGAAGCTGCAGCGATCGACGTTGACGCCGATCCTGTTAGCTGCAGACGCAATAAGGTCGCGGAACGACTCCGCCTCCGCGCTGTACGGCAGCGTGCAGCGGATATGCGCAGTCAGCTTGCCCTCCTCAAAGCGGAAGATGCCGAGATTGTAGAGCGAGCCTCCCGAGATATCATCGGAAAGATACAGCCCCGCTTCCCTGCCCTCCACGTCGCCGTGGGGGAAGGTCTCGGAGAATCTTCTGAGCAGCTTATGTGCTTCGCACTCCGCAAGCGGCAGAGCGCAAACGAGTTCGAGCATCGCCGTGACCGCGTTTTTGCCCTTATCGGCCTTTATGGCATGGGTCGAAACGCCTTTGCTTTCAAGCATAAATACGCCGTCCTTCTCCTCATATACGAAGGGCAGTCCGGTCCGCTGAGCCGCTTTTTCGATCGCATCAGAAAGAGCTTCTTCCGTTATTCCGGCGATGATTGCGGTGCAGTTTTCCGGCACCGCGCCGCGGTTCTCGCCGCCCGAAACGGATATGACGCGGCAGCCGGTCCCGCAGGGTTCGTAATCGGCCGAGAAAGCGAGCATCGAAGCCGCCTTCTTGGTGTTCACGATCGGATAGCAGTGATCCGGAGTGAACATGAACGGCGGGAAAGGTTCCGCGTTCGTGTAATACGGCATATCCTGCATCGCGTATTCCTCGCCGGTGCCGAACACGAGCCGCACTGTCTTTTTGAGCTTGATCCCGTTTTCGATCAATGCGCGCACGGCGTACAGCGCTGCGAGCGCCGGGCCCTTATCGTCCGAAACGCCGCGACCGTAGAGGGTGTCATCGTCGACCGTCATAGTAAACGGGTCCGTGATCCAGCCGGGACCGGCAGGCTGAACGTCAAGATGCGAAACTATATCCAGTTCGCGTTCGCCCTCGCCGTATTCCGCTATGCCGATAACGTTTCCGATCATGCGGGTGCGCAGTCCATAACTGCGGCAGAGCTCCATCATCTTTTCAAGCGCGCGCACGCAGTAGGTTCCGAACGGAGCCTCGTCGGAGGCTTCGAACTTCTCCTCGCTCACGCTCGGGATCGCTATCAGCTCCGCAAGATCCGCCAGGTATTCATCGCGGCAGTTCTGTGCAAATTCTTTTATCGTTTCACTGTGCCTCATTTTTCGCCTCCGCAACGGGCTTATCCTTATAGAGCATGCAGGATACCTTGTGCCCGGGCTCGATCTCGAAAGCGGGGATATCGCCCTTCGTACACTCCTCGGTGCAGTGCGGGCAGCGGCCTGCGAAGCGGCAGCCGGGCTTGGGGTCGATGGCGTTGCCGATCTCGCCCTTGAGGATCTCCGGCTCCTTATATCTTGCTTCGAGCGTCGGCTCGGGGATCGCCTTGAGCAGCGCGCGAGTGTAGGGGTGGCTCGGGTTTTTAAAGATCTGATCGCGCGAGGCAAACTCGACACACTGACCGAGATAGGCGACCATGATGTTGTTGCTGATGTGGCGGACGACGGACATATCGTGGGTGATGAACATATACGCAAGGCCGAGCTCGTCCTGCAGATCCATCAGAAGATTCAGTATCTGTGCCTGGATCGATACGTCGAGCGCGGACACCGGTTCGTCGCAGACGATGAATTCGGGTTCGAGCGCCAGTGCGCGCGCAACGCCGATGCGCTGACGGCGGCCGCCGTCCAGCTCATGCGGATACGAGCCCGCAACGCGCTGCGCAAGGCCGACGGTATCCATAAGCTTCGCTGCGCGCTCGTAGCGTTCGCGCTTGGTCCTGAACATGTGGTTGACGCGCATCGGGTCCGCGATCTGATCGATGACCGTCATACGCGGGTTGAGGCTGGAATACGGATCCTGGAAGATCATCGCCATCTTGGTGCGCATCTTCTTGAACGCGGCGCCTTTAAGCTTGAGCGTGCTCTCGCCCTTGAAAAGGATATCGCCGCCGGTGGGCTCGTGCAGGCGGATGGTCGTGCTGCCGAGGGTGGACTTGCCGCAGCCGGATTCGCCCACAACGCCGAGCGTTTCGCCCTTCATTATCTTGAGATTGATGTTGTCGACCGCGTGGAGCATGCCCTTCTTGGTCTTGAAATACTTTTGCAGATTGACCGTTTCGATGACGGGGACCTCTATATTACTCATCATGAGCACCTCCTTCGAACAGGAAGCATTTGATCTTATGTCCATCAAAATCATAGCTTGCCGGCTCTTCGCACTTGCAGCGTTCGGTGCAGTGTGGGCAGCGCGGGGAGAACTTGCAGCCCTCGGGGAGCTTGGTCGGGTCGGGCATCAGGCCGTCGATAGGCGTCAGGCGCTTTGCGTTGCCGGTCAGGTCCGGTATCGAGCCGAACAGACCCACCGTGTAGGGATGATGCTTTTCGCCGGGGGTGAACAGATGCTCGATCGTGCCGTATTCGATGATCTGACCGGCGTACATAACTGCGACGTCGTCGCAGGTGCGGGCGATGATGCCCATATCGTGCGTGATCATCAGCATCGAAGTGCCGAGGCGTTTGCGGAGCTCCGCGATTATCTGGAGCACCTGCGCCTGGATCGTGACGTCGAGCGCGGTGGTGGGTTCGTCCGCAAGCAGCAGTTCGGGTTCGCAGACGAGCGCCATTGCGATGACGATGCGCTGCTTCATGCCGCCCGAGAACTGCAGCGGGTATTCACCCTTGCGCGAGGACTGGATGCCGACCATTTCGAGCACCTCGTCGACGCGCGCGTCCAGCTCCTTGTCGGAGAGGTTTTGGGTGTTGTGGAGCTTCAGCGCCTCTTTTATCTGGCTGCCGACCGTCATGATCGGGTTCAGCGCGGTCATCGGATCCTGGAAGATCATAGATACCACGTTCCCGCGAAGTGCGCGCATCTCCTCGTTTTTAAGCTCCATGATGTCCTGCCCGTCCAGCTTTATGGTGCCGCCCGTAATCCGGCTTATGCGGTCCGGGAGCAGGCGCATCAGCGCGAGCGCGGTGGTCGTTTTGCCCGCGCCGGTCTCGCCGACGAGGCCGAGGGTCTTGCCCTTTTCGATCGAGAAGCTGATGTCATTCACGGCTTTCACGACCTGCTTGTTTACGTGGTATTCTACCGACAGGTTATCTACCCGGATAATTTCTTTTCTTTCAGCAGTTGTTTCCATGACGCCACCTCAGTTTCTAAGACGCGGGTCAAGCGCGTCACGCAGACCGTCGCCCACAAGGTTGATAGCACCGGCGGTTATAACTATAGCCAAACCGGGAATTATCGTCAATAGCGGAGCAGAACGCATATATGTCTTTGAAAGTGCGATCATCGCGCCCCATTCAGCAGTGGGCGCCTGCACGCCGAAGCCGAGGTAGGAATAGCCGGACGCCGCAAGGATCGTCGCCGCGATGCTCTGCGCTGCGGTCGTGATCAGCATGCCAAGCGCATTCGGGAGCACGTGACGGATGATTATCGTCGCATTGTTGGTGCCGTAGGAACGGGCGCAGCGCACGTATTCCATATCGGAAAGGTTCATGACCATCGCACGGACGCTTCGCGCCATGCTCGGCGTGAACGATATCACGAGCGCGTAAACTATGTTTTCAACGCCCTTGCCGAGTATCGCCACGAGTACGAGCGTCAGCAGCATGCCCGGGATGCAGTTCAGTATGTCGAAGAAGCGCATAATGATATTATCCACCCAGCCGCCGAAATAGCCGCAGGTGCAGCCTATGACCGCGCCGGTGAAGATGGAAAGTACCATGACGATGACGCCTACCGAGACGGATACGCGCGCGCCGTGCACGATCCGCGCGAAGTAGTCGCGGCCGATCTGATCGGTGCCGAACAGATGCTGCGCCGAAGGCTTTTCAAGGGGGGAACCGGTGATGTCGTAGCACATCTGCTCATCAACTATCACATCCGCGAAGATCGCGACAAGAGCCACAAGTATGAAAACTATAAGCCCAACGACAGCCAGCTTGTTCTTGAAGAACATTCGCACGATATCGCGCGTGCGGCTGTTCCTTTTGAACGAAAAGACGTCGTCTTTTCTTCTTTTTCCAAACCTAAACAACAAATCAAACATATTATCACATCCTTACGACTTGGCGAACTTGGCGCGCACACGCGGATCAACCCAGGCGCTGATAAGGTCGATCAGCACGACTATGATGCTGAAAATGACCGCGAAGAAGATGGTGCAGCCCATTACGAGCGGCATGTCCTTGGTGTTGACGGCGCTCATTGCGACCGTGCCGAGGCCCGGCATCGAGAAAACGCTCTCGAGAATGACCGTGCCGCCGAGCATGCTGCCGAAGATCAGACCGATCGAGGCGATGATCGGAAGCGAAGCGTTCGGGAAAGCGTGCTTCCAGTTGACGGAGCGTTCGGTGCAGCCCTTTGCGCGGGCGGTTCGGACATAGTCCTGACGGATGGTCTCAAGCATGATGTTTCGTGTCATTCGCATAAGGCCGGAGCTCGAAAGGAGCGAGTTGATGCCGACAGGCAGTATGTAGCTCTTCCAACTTTCAACGCCGCTTGACGGCAGAAGTCCAAGGTACAGCGCGAACACCAGCATGCCGATCATCGACAGCCAGAACGAGGGCACCGAGGCCAGGACGATCGCGGCGGTGCGAACGATGTTGTCGAACGCCGAGTACTGCTTGACCGCGGCAATAACGCCGAACGTGACGCCGAGGAACGTGGTGACGAGCGTGCAGAGGATCGTCAGGCGAAGTGTGTATCGGAAGTTGGCCAGTATCGTATCGATGACGGGCGTGCCCGAGATATAGGACTTTCCGAAATCGAACCTCGTGAACACGCCGCGCAAATAGTCGAACAGCTTTGTAAAGAACGGGCGGTTATAACCGATCTCTTCGTTTATCTTCTCGACCTGCTCCTCGGTAGCGGAAAGGCCCAGTATCGTGCGCCCGGGGTTGCCCGGAACGAGGTTGATCAGCGAAAAGACCAGCAGGATCACGATCAGCAGCATCGGGATTATGAATAAAAAGCGTTTGATTGTGTAGCGGAGCATGTTCTCGCCTCCATTTCGGTTTAGTAGAGGCGTCCCGCGATTTACGGACGCAGGACGCCTCGGCAGGTTTATTGATTACTGGAATTTCCAAAGGCGGATTATGTATTCTCCGTTCATGCTGGTGGGGATCGAAAGCTCCGCACGGTGTGCGATGTAGTTCTGAACGACGCCGAGGCCAATGATCGGGATCTCTTCCGCGATGATCTCCATTGCTTCCTTGAGCTTGGCCTGGTAGGCGGTCTCGTCGGTCTCGACTGCAAGCTCGGCGGCGATTTCATCGACCCTTGCGTTGCTGTAGCCGCCGTAGTTGCTGCCGCTGGTGGATGCGTAGGTTGTCGCGAGCACGTTGCCGCCGCGGACAGCTGCATTAGCGCCTGGGATCAGGCAGAGGGAGTAGCTCTTGGACATGATAGCATTTACGAAGTCGCCGCCGGAAAGGTCGCTGGTCGTGATGTTGATGCCGATAGCCGCGCAGTACTGCTGGATCATCTCGCCAGGGCCGCCGCTGCCGCCTATCAGAACGCCGCCGTCTATGGGAGTGCTGAGGCCGGATTCCGTAACGAGCCGCTTGGCTTCTTCGATATTCTGAGCGTACTCATGGAGGCCTGCGGGCATGGGATCCTTTACGCTCTTATAAGCGATGCTGCTCGAGGATTCCACGCGACCGTCATACAGCACCTGCATGATCGACGCGTAGTCGATGGCGTATGCGAGTGCCTGACGAAGCTTGACGTTATCCCAGGGAGCCGCGGTGCAGTTGATGAAGATACCGCCGAGGCTGTTGCTTGGCACGGGATCGAGAACGATCTCGCTGTTCTTGGAAAGCTGAGTGGCGCTGGTGCCGAACACAAGTCGGGCGTCGATCTCCTTTGCCTCCAGAGCGATCAGTGAAGTGTTTCCATCATTGAAGCCGCGGATGTTCACGGTCTTGATCTGAGGCATATCGCCCCAGTAATCGTCGCGGCGCTGCATCGTCATGTTGCCGGTAGCGGTGTCGAGGGATTCAAGGGTATAGGCGCCGCTGCATACGGGATCGGTCGCATAGCCCTCGGGATCCTTCTCATAAGCGGCCTTGTTCACGATGTAGGTGTGGTTCCAGCTCCAGGGAAGGCTGCTGTTGAACTGACCGACGTCCACGGCAACGGTGTGTTCGTCGCGGACCTCGACGCCTTTGATCATATCCGTAAAGCCGGCATGATAGGGGCTTGCGGCGGACTTTTCAAGGCTGAACTTGACGTCCTCCGCGGTGATGGGTTCGCCGTTCGAGAAGGTCGCGTTCTCGGCAAGCTTGAATACGAACACGGCGCCGTCGTTCTCAAGCTCCCAGCTCTTCGCCAGGTCGCCCACGAGCTGGGGCTGTCCGTTCTGATCGTAGCCGATGTAAAGGAGAGTGGCGTACAGGCAGTTCATGAAGTTGAACTGCTCCGCTGTATAGCTCTCAAACGGATCGTACTGATTGATCTTACTGGTCGAGATCGTAACGGTGTCCCTGACGGGCTTTGCCGTTTCGTTCTGCTCTCCCGGTTTGCCGGAACACGCTGTCGCGCCGAGGAGCAGGACAAGGGTGAGTAGAAGTGCCAGTGCCTTTTTCATTTTTCTTCTTCCTTTCGTTTCTTTATCTTGTTTCCAACGCGAGAGCCCGGCTGCCGCCGACCTTCTCTTTTCGTTGATACGAGTATATCAAATCCGTATATTCACCGTCAAATCGACGAAGACCGCCGATGATGGAAAAAGCCGAATGCAAATTCCTGTCTCGCAGGAATAATGCTTTTTCAACGGGGTTTTTGGAAAAGGAGAATATATGCTTGCCCGATATCGCGTTTTTTTCTCATTTAATGAGAATCTTTCACATTCTGCGATCGAACAGATCCCCGTCGGTCCCGATCTTTTTTTCGGAAGCCCAAGCGCAGTAGAAGCGTTCCGACGCGGCCTTTTCAATGACGGAGACGGCCTCCAGAATCTGTTTGGGAGTCGCTTCGAGCAGCTCCGTCCAGAGCCTCTGCTTTTCATCGAAAGTGATACCGTTCCAGTAATCGCGCGCGGCGAAGGAATAATCCCGGTTGCGCCTGTACGCCCCCTGACCGCTCCGTTCGCCGAACCTTGCGGACGCCGCTATCACCGCGGAACCGAGCTCCGCCGCGTCGATCTCGCCCGCCCAGCTTCTGACGTCCGTAAACGCTTCGATCGTTGAAGAAAGATTCGGATCGCGCGCCGTCTGCATGATAAGGTGCCTTTCGGGCGGCAGCCCAGCGGAAACTCTGGATGCACCGCCTATGTCGCGAAGCCTCTTGCTGAGGATCCTCTGCGCCGCTTCGACGGCCGCGAGCAGTGCTCCGCTAATGTGTTCTATCCGCGCGCCGGCAGCGCAGAACTGCATGTTGCCCGCAGCGCGGAACAGCTCGCGCGGGGGGATGAGCGGCGTCGCACACACGGGACCGGGTTCAGGATGCGAATCGAACGCGAGCTTTTGCTTCACCTCATCAAAGAGCTTCCTGCTGCATGAGAGCCCGACGGCAGCGCCGCCCGGGTCGAGCACGCAGCGCGCCGTTTCGCCGAGCTGCCTTGAGACAAGGGGCATGTTCGCATCAAGATCGGCGAGCAGGCCCGAAACGTACTCCTTAAAACCTTGCCCTGCGCAGTGCTGCATCGCGGCGCTGCCATGGGAGAAATAGGCCTTCACCCGCTCCTCCGGCTCCGGGAACGCTGTCTCCGCCCTGCTGACGTAGTTTTGAAGCGCCGTCCTGATCGCCGCGGCGTCGTCATACCTGCTTTCAAACAGAATCGTCTTGAGCAGCCGCTGAGCTTCCTTCCAAAGGTCCGGCAGCGTGCTCACGGTAACCTCGAAAAACAGCCTGTCGCCGTCCTCCGGGGAATAGACCGCAGGCGCGCTCCTTAGCTCGCCGAAGTAGATACCGATCCGCACTCCAAGCTCCTCCGCGCTCAAATCCGCGCAGCCAACCTTGCCGAGAACGAGGCTCAAAAGTCCGAGCCTGTGAAGGAAATCCTCGTCGAAGCGCTTCACCGGAAAATGCAGCGTCATGCGGACTATGCTCTCGCCGTTATCGAGCCACAGCACCTTGCCGGAGCGGGTCTCGCATTCCTCCATCGTTTTGCAAGGCATCTTCCGCGGCAGATCGCAGATCTGCGTCCTCGGCAGATTCGCTATCGCAGCGGGATCGTCCGGAGCCGCATGATACTCCGCAAGCGCCTTCGCCTTTGCGGCGACGTCTTTAAGTTCGTCCGCGTCCATGCGCACACGGGCTGCATGCAGGCGGAGCTGTTCGGCCTTTTCCCTGCGCTGCGCGAGATTTGCCGACGGCACCATTACAAATTCGGTGTGGCGGTCGTTATCCGGGAACACCCGCTTTATGAAGCTTCGCATTTCGGGCCAGCCGGACTCGCGGATGCGGGTCAGGCAGTCGGCATAGAGAAAGCTCTTGTGCATCGGATAGCCGTTGACGTAGGCCTCGGTCGCATTGAGCGCGGCCTGGATGCCCTCGGGCACCAAGCCGAAGCCCTCCCTGATGGCGAATTCCGTTTTTGTGAGCGCGGACCTCCATTCATCTTCGGTCGGGCCCTCCTCGATAAGGAGCTTTACGCCATCCGTTATGGCTTCGCGCACGCCGTCCAGGTCGCTTTCGTTCACGCCGCTTACGACGGCGGTGATCATGGGATACTTCGGTTCCTTTTCGCATACGAGCGAGAGACGGCTGCCGAAGCCCCGCTTTGAGAGCGCCTGCCTGAGCCTGCCGTCCAAAAGCCTTATAGCGACCTCCGCCGCGATGACACCCACGCGCTCCGGGCCGAACACCCAGTTGAAGCCGAGGATCGCCCTGTTCGCCGTGCTGCCGACGACGGGGTATTCGAGCCTGAGCGGTTCGCCGTTCCAAAGCGCCGGGCGGATGTCCGCTGTCGGTTTATTGCCCGTGGCAGGACAGGCCTCGAAATACGGCGCAAGCGTTTCGAGCACGCCGTACAGCTCCGCGCCGCCCCAAACGCAGGCAAGGCAGTTTTCTGGGCGGAAGAAGCGGTCGTGCGTTTCCGCAAAATGTTCATAGGTCAGATCGGGCACGTTCTCCGGCGCGCCGCCAATATCGCGGGCATAGGGCGAGTTCGGGAACGCCGCCTTGTACCGGTTTATGAGCTGCAGATACTCCGCCGAATCATGGCAGGCCTTGACCTCGCTCAGCACGATGCCGGTCGCGCGCAGCTTATCCGCGGCTTCATCATACTCATAATGCCAGCCCTCCTGCATGAGCGGAAAACGCGATACCTTGAACGCGGGCTCGAAGACGCAGTCGGTATATATCTTTACAAAATCCTGAAAGCTCTTTTCGTTCCTTGCCGCGAGCGGATACATCGTGTTCGTCAGCGAGGTAAAAGCTCCGAAATAGCTGTGCTGCGGTCCGATATCCTGCCAGTCACGCACCGGGTACTTGGTGCCGCCCTCAACTATGCAGTGCTCGATTATATGGAAAACGCCTGTATCGTCCTCGGGATACGCCGGGAACGACAGCGCGAAGCACCTTTCCTCGCTTCCGTTATCAAAGAAGACCACGCGCGCTCCGCCTACCGTGTGCAGCAGCGTCCACATCGTGCAGGAGAGTTCCTTGATGTATCTGCTCTCCTCAAGGGCGAAGCCGAGAACGGATCCGCCGTTTTCAAGCGTGCAAAGCAATTCCCTGTTGTTCATACTGCAGCCTCCTTATACTGATTCTTGTGATCCGGTTTTTCCGGCGAACCGGCGCCGCCGAGCGCATCGTCTTTTCGCATCAGTCGCTTTTTCTTCATAAAGGTCCACACGATGACGAGCCTTACGCAGTGGTCGAGCGCCATGCCGGCGAACGCGTAGCCGATGTGCGCATGGAATACGTACGCCGCAAGCACCGAGGAAAGCACGCGGATCCCCCACAAACCTATCGTGGTGCCGATCAGGGGAACGTTCTTATAGCCGAGCGAACGCACCGCGCCGAAGGAGATCATGTTCAGCATCTGCGGAATGAACGCTATCGCAACGATTATGAGATAGAGCGTGCCGATCTCCCGGAGCACCGGCTTATCGGTCAACAGCCGCATGAAGAAGCCCGGGAAGCCTATCATCAGCACCATGCACGGCACCGAGATCACCATTGAAAGCACGCATATTCGCACGAAATGCTCCCTGAGCGCTTTTGGATCCTTCATTCCGACGAATCTTGCCGTCAGCGTGACGGCCGCGGTCTGGAAGCCGAACGCCGGCGCCGATATGAACGCCTCACATTGGGAGGCGAGCTGATAGCCCGCGTAAACGTCCGAGGTGTAGGAGAGCAGTGCGCGGCTGATGATCATGCCCGCGAAGGTAAACATCATATTCTCAAAACCCGCTGGGATGCCGGTCGCAAACACCTTTTTGATGTCCGCCCATTCAAAGTCGAGAAGACGCCCGTCCCTCTTAACGCCGCGGTACAGGCCGCGCCTGCCGTACAGGAAGAGGAGGCCGATGCCGAAGCCGGCGGTATTGGCAACGACCTGCCCTATCGCCGCGCCCTTTAAACCGAGCGCGGGGATGGGCCCGAGGCCGAAGATCAGCACGTATCCCACGACGGCGTTGATCACGTTCGTGAGCACGGCGATTACGAGGGGCGTTCTGGTATTGCCCTGGCCGTTGAACGCAGCGGTCACGATGCGCGCGAGCGCTGCGCCGGGGCATCTCCACACGGCTATGAACAGATAGGTCTCGGCGGCTTTTGTCAAAACCGGGTCGTCGGTGAACAGGCCTATGAATACGTTGGGTATCAGGTAGACTCCGATCACGCACAGCGCACTGATGCCGAAAGCTATCAGCATGCTCTGCTCCGAGACCTTGCGGCATTTATTGAGCTTGCCTGCCCCGAAATGTATGCCCACAAGGACGGTCACGCCGATGCCTATGCCCTGCGCAAGGAACATCACAAGGTCGGTAATGCGCTGACCGATACCCTGCGCGGAGATATCGTTGCCCGAAAGCCGCCCGATCATTGCGGTCGTGACCATGCCCACGCCGTAGGTGAGCATCATCTCAAGCAGGCACGGCAGCACTATCCTCCAAACCTCACGGTCGGTAGAACGCATATCCTTTGGAAAAAGAGCCGGTAGTTTCATCCGAACGCCATCCTTTCTTGTATATTGCTCTGTTTTTACGCACTAAATATATCGCGTACAGCGCATACAAGTCAAAACGCGTTTTTGCAATGAAACAGGAAAAACGGCGCGAACTTTCCGGTTTGATTGGACAAACTGCGGAAAACGCCGTTCTTTTTACCGTGATTTCAATGACTTGACCTTATTATAATGCTGTTTTCTCTTTTTACGGGAATAGTTTCTCGTCGATCGCGCTGATCTTGTAGCCGAAGATATTCGAGCGCTTCGTCTGGCTTTGATCATCCCGCGTGATCGTGAGCACGTTTTCAAGCAGCTGCTCATCCTCCACGGGTCTGCGCGTCAGCAGTATCTTCAGAGCGCCGGGGTCGTGCGTGCTGTACCCGCTCATCATAATGAGGCCGATGCAGTAATTGCTGCCTCCCATGCGTATTGCGGTATAGAGCGAACCGTGGTCGCTGCTGTCGGCCTGGTTGGTGAGCTGGATGACCGCATTGCTCGGATAACAGTACAGCTGACCGGAATAGAGCACCTGGCAATCCGTATAGTGCTCGAAATCCGGCACCTGCAGATAGAGTGTTGCCGAATCCGCTTCATCGCCGTGGAACATCAGCAGGCTTTTGATCAGCTTATAGTTCTTTTCGCGCACCAGCATATAGGCGTAAAGTTTGTTCGCCGTAAAGATGCCGTACCGCTCGTTTTGTTTGAGCGCGTCCTTCCTTCGCGGCTCGAAAAGCTGCGCGGGCTCGATGTCGAGCGCTTCGGCGATATTGTATAGCGTCTCCATATCGAACACGGATTCGCCGAGCTCGTATTTTGAAAGTATCGACTTGCTCTTGTAGATCCGCGCGGCGAGCTCCTCGATCGACATGCCCTTTTGCTTTCGATACATGCGTATCTTCTCGCCGACCGCTTTCTGCATGCTCATGGTTTTGCTCCTCCATGCATGATATATTATGTTCATATTCTACCACCCGCAAACAGAAAAATCAATGCATAATTCCCATTAAATCGGATATTAGGCCTCATTATGCCCTGTTTTCGGACGTTGGATCGCTCATCCGGCCGATTTAGGCCGCTTTTCCCGCCACGCAGGAATTATCCTCGGTGTTTTTCCCGCATACGATCCTATATTCTTTTTGACGGAAGGTTTTCTTTATGATATGATGAATTCGGTAGGAGGTGTTTTTATGCTCGATCTTATCATAAAGGGCGGTGCTGTATGCGACGGCTCCGGCGGACCGCTTTTCAATGCGGATATAGGGATCAGGGACGGAATGATCGCCCGGATCGGAGACCTCGGCGGATGCGAGGCGGCGAAGTTCATAGACGCGGAAGGCCGCGTGGTCACCCCCGGTTTTATCGATATGCACTCCCACGCCGACGGCAGCGTACCGATGTGGCCCGATATGGAGAGCGCGCTCGGCCAGGGCGTCACGACCTGCTTTACCGGGCACTGCGGCATGGGCATAGCGCCGATACCGAAGTTCTTTCTTGAGCATTATTTTCAGGCAAAAGCCTTCAACAAGGTGATCCCGCAGGTCACCGGCGGCCCGATCCCCGGAATGAGCCGTCTTGTCGAGACCGATTCGGTGCGAAAGGCGTTTTACGAAGCCTACGGCGAGGAGCTCGATTGGGGCAGCTTCGCCGAGTTCGCCGATCATCTTAGAAGGGTCGGCCATGGCTGCAATTTGGCCGTCAACGTCGGCCACAGCCAGCTCCGCTGTCAGATCATGGGTTATGACGCGAACCGCGCCGCAGCGCCCGAAGAGATCGAACAGATGGCCGAGCTCCTCTCAAGGAGCCTTGACGAAGGCGCATACGGTCTCAGCTTCGGCTTCGATTACGCACCGAGCAATTATGCCGAGGAGGATGAGCTGCTCAGGCTGATGCGCGTCGCAAAGGAAAAGGACGCCGTCGTGACCGCGCATATGCAGCACGGACCCGAGCGGCGCGGCAAGGTCAACAGGGATTTCCGCCTGCTTGACGGCTATACGGAGTTCCTTGAGCTTGGACTCAAGAGCGGCGCACGCATCCACATAAGCCATATCTATCCCGCCTTTGAAGTCGCTCCCGGCGAAAACGCCGATATCCTCGGCAGAGCGGCGGCTCGGTCCGCGCTCGAGCTGATCGAACGCTACCGCGAAAAGGGCGTGCGCATCACCTGGGATTATCTCACCCCCCACCCTGCGGCCTGCTATTTCTTCCCGCAGCTCGCGTGGCGGCTCCGTCCTTATGTGACGGATTGCGGCGGCAAGCAGGGCTTTATAAAAGCGCTTCAAAATCCGTGGTATCGGAATTACGTTGCTGAAGAGCTGCGCTCCGAACGCCCGAACTGGGGCAAAGACATGATCGTGTACCGCTGCAAGGAAGAGAGCTTTGAGGGCCGGACCATCGAGGAGATCGGCGAAACGCTCGGAATCGACCGCATAGACGCCGGTCTCGAGATCATAATGAAGGATCCCGAGACCATGTGCGACCGCGTTAGATATACAGACCCCGCCGAGGGTCACGAGTTCGTTACCGACGAGGATATGACCTTCGGCACTGACAACGGCGCTCACAACTATGATTTTCTGGAGCAGGACGGACCGGATATGCCGTACATCGTCGGCACGCCGACCGAGTTTGGCTGCATGGTGGAATACTTCAATATCTTCCGCGAGCTGACTTTTGAGGCGGTGGTCAAGCGGCTGACCGGCAACGCCGCAAAGATGCTGCGGCTGACGGACCGCGGCTTTATCCTCGAGGGCATGCGCGCGGATCTTGTGGTCATAAACCGAAACGAGCTGCGCAGCAATCTGAGCGTGGGCGAGCCGCGCACCGCGCCGGATGGCATAGATTACGTTATAGTCAACGGCGCGATCGCCTTGGATCATAAAAAGCATCTGCATCCCCGCTCGGGCATGCTCATCCGCAAACCGGAATAAAAACAGGAGGAACCGATATGTCTTACGATCCCGTAATCTTGGTCACAGGCTTCGAGCCCTTCTTCGGGGCTGCGCTCAACCCCTCCTGGGAGGCGGCAAAACGCCTGCCTGATGAGATGCTCGGCTGCCGCATCGTCAAACGCGAGCTGCCCGTTGAGTGGTTCGAGTGCTCCCGCCTGCTTGAAAAATACGTTCGCGAGTTCACGCCGCGGGCGGTCATCTCGGCCGGGCAGGGCTATCCGAACCCGCCGATCTTCATCGAAAGGCTGGCAATGAATATCTGCACCGGCATGGACAACACCGGGCAGTTCGATATGTACGACGAGCCCGTTTTCTACGGCGGGCCGGCGGCGTATTTCTCCACATATCCCTATAAGGCGATCCACGCCCGGCTGAAGGCCGAGGGGATCCACGCCGTTTACAACTTCAACGCCGGGCAAAACCAATGCAACGCTATCCTCTACACCGCGCTGCACCTTGCGGCGACGCAATTCCCCGGCATGGTGGCGGGTTTCCTGCACGTGCCCATGCCGCCCGACGAGGAAAAGGGAATTAAGGGAATGCCGATCGAGGAGACCTCGCGCGCGCTGCTTTTGGCCGTTGAGGAGACCGCCCGCTTCCTTCACCCCAGGGTGCGCACCATTGAAGAATACCGCGCCGACCTCTGACGCGGACGCAAAAAGAACGGAGGCGAACCTATGTTTCTTCCCTATATCGACCTGCACTGCGACACGCTGATGCTCGCATGGCTCAAAAAGCAGAACGACGCATTTGAGATCGGATCGAGCATGGCGGACGTGCGCAAGCTCGCAGCCGGCGGCTGCAGGGCTCAGCTCTTCGCGATTTTTCTTCCGCCCGGGGAATCGCTGAAAAAGCACGACGCCTCCCTTTCGGACGAGGCGTATATCGGCGCACTGCACGGTATTTTTGAAAACACAGTGTCAAAGCACGGCGACGTTCTCGCCAAAGCGCTGAACGCTGCCGAGATAGAAAAAAACGCGAGTGAGGGCAAGCTCTCGGCCATTCTCTCGATGGAGGACTGCCGCGCTGTGGAAGGCAATTTTGAAAACATCAAACGCTTTTACGATATGGGCGTTCGAGTCATGGGGCTCACTTGGAACCTTCCGAACTGCTTCGGCGTTTCGAATTCGCCCGACCCCGCTGTGATGAACGCCGGGCTTACGGATTTCGGCAAGGAAGCCGTTCCCTATATGCAGTCCCTCGGCATGATCCCCGACGTTTCGCATCTGTCCGACGGCGGGTTTTGGGACGTTGCGCGGTTTTCGACAAAGCCCTTTATCGCCTCACATTCCAACTGCCGCGCGCTCAACCCGCACCCGAGGAGCCTGACCGACGAGATGATCCGGGCGCTTGCTGACAGGGGTGGCGTGATGGGCGTCAATTTCTACGGCGCGTTTCTCGGGAAGGATACCGAAAGCACGCTCTCGACCGTGGACGGTATCGCCGCGCAGCTCCGCCACCGCATCAACGTGGGCGGTATCGAGTGCGCTGCGATTGGCACGGATTTCGACGGTATCGACGGAGAACTCGAGATCCCCGACGCATCGGCCATGCCCCGCCTTTTCGACGAGCTTGCCAAAAGAGGCTTCACGGCTTATGAGTTAGAACATATCGCATACAAAAACGCGGAACGAGTCTTCAGAGAAGTCATGAGGTGAAACGGATGAACGTCAACGATCCGAGAGTTCGTGAGCTTGCGGGGCTTCAGATCAGAACGGGCGTAAATCTGCAGCCCGGGCAGCAGCTTCATATAAGCGGGATGCCGATCGAGTGTGCGGACTACGCTGCGGTTTTGGCCGAGGAAGCGTATAAAGCGGGCGCCGCAAACGTGACAGTACGCTGGCAGGAGTCAGTCCTCACCCGCCTTCGCTATCTCTATGCCTCCGAAGAAGCCCTATCGGAGTGGTACGGAGCGCCGAAGGAAAAGTTCGATCGGATGGCCGCGCGCGGCGACTGCGAGCTGAGCATCTTCTCCCCCGACCCCCATGCCTACGACGGCTGCGATCCGGCGAGGATGCGCAGGTCTTCCGCGGTCAGAAGGGCGGTCTCCGAGGCCCTGGATAAAGCGCATGAGGAAAACAGGATACGCCGATGCACCACCGCCGTGCCCACGGTGAAATGGGCAAACGAGGCGTTTCCCAATCTGAGCGACGAGGCCGCACTCGACGCGCTTTGGGAAGCGTATCTCGGCGCAATGCATGTGACCGGCGACGGCAGCTCGAAGGCATATTGGCAAGAGTATGCAAAAGAAGGAAAGGCAAGATGTGAAAAGCTGGATGGTCTCGACCTCAGGTGTCTGCGGTATCATAATTCAATCGGCACCGATCTGACCGTCGGACTGATCGAGCGCTGCCGCTGGAGTGTTTCCTCACACGCCGCCGTGGATGGGATGGAATACTTCAGCAACCTTCCCACGCAGGAGATTTACACCTCTCCTCACCGAAATATGGCCGAGGGCACTGTTGCTGCGTCCATGCCCCTTTACTGGATGGGCTCCTATATTGACGGGATCCGTTTTACAATGCATGACGGCAAGGTGACCGAAGCAACCGCCGAGGTCGGAGAGGACGTGTTGAAAGGGATCATATCTGCCGACGAAGGCGCGCTGCACCTGGGCGAATGCGCACTGGTGAGCTGGGACAGCGCGATAAGGAGCTCAGGCGTGCTTTTCAAAAACATGCTTTTCGACGAAAACGCCGCCTGCCACTTCGCCCTCGGGCTCGGCTTCAAAGCACTGTATTCCGGAGCGGATCCCGTGGAAGCCGGCGTTAATGAGTCAAAAACGCACATGGATTTCATGATCGGCACAGAAGATCTCTCCGTGATCGGCATCCGGGAAAACGGTGAAGAGATCCCCTTGATGCAGAATGGCAGGTTCTGCTTCTGATAATCGAATAATGAGCTGATTTAGAGCCTCCATGTTGATTCAGCAACAGCAGCAAATCACCCCGTACCTCAGCGCACGGGGTGATTTGCAATCTGCGTGATCATGATTCATTTACCGGTTTGGCTTCTTTTCTCCAATACTCCGATACATATGATACCACGTTTTGCCCTCATATAGAATTCCGCAGCCGGCAATTACAACTGCTTCAAGATAATTACTTCAAACAGCCGCAGATGTGCGGCGGCAAACCGCCTAAAGGTATTTGAACGGGTTGTATCCATCCGAAGAATTGAAATCGACGAGGTTGAAAACGCGGACGTCGTAACCCTGCTCCAAAAGATAGTAGCCGGTATTCGCCAGTATCTCGCCCTTCGGGTCGGTGATAACGTAGCTGCAGTTTGCTTCCAGAATGTTCGGCAACGCTACGAACCTCGTCTTGCCTGCGCCGGAGCCGCCGAGGACGAACACGTTAAGTTTTCGCCTGTGCTTATGCGTATCCATTCCCAAGCGTATCTCCTTCGAGAACGGGAAGTTCTCTTTTTGTTTCAGTTCTTTATTGAGTTCCTGCGGAGTACCCCATTTAGCGGAGCCGTGCTCCTCGCCGTCGCGGGTATTCCCCCTGCTTCCGAGATAGAGGAGTATGCCGAAAGCATACAGCCCGAGGAAGACCATTATGCACTTCAAGCTGTCCTTGCACCAAACGATGTGAAACGGCGACTTTATCGCCTCTGTCAGCCGCTTCAT